>JBGQLS010000065.1:0-19273 GCA_041500205.1 Anaeromyxobacteraceae bacterium
CCTCGCTCTGGTGGCGGCGAGCGTCGTCGCGGCGGGCTGGGTCCTCCTGCGCATGTCCCGGGTGCCGCCGCCATGACCGGGCAGGTCGAGCTCGAAGCCATCCTTGGACCCGCCGGCGCGCTCGCCGGCGCGCTCCCCGGTTACGAGCACCGCCATGACCAGCTGGCCATGGCCCGCGCGGTGGCGCGGGCGCTCCGGGACCGGAGCTATCTCGTCGTCGAGGCCGGCACCGGCACCGGCAAGACGCTCGCCTATCTGGTTCCGGCGGCGCTCTCCGGGCGCAAGGTCGTCGTGTCCACCGCCACCAAGACGCTGCAGGAGCAGATCTGGACGAGGGACTTGCCGCTCCTGGCCGAGAAGGCAGGGCTCCCCATCCGGGCGGCCTACCTGAAGGGCCGCGCCAACTACTACTGCCTCGCGCGCGGCGGCAAGTTCGCCGAGAGGCCCACGTTCGCCAACCGTGAAGAAGCCGCGCTATGGCCCCGGGTGGAGGAGTGGGTCCGGTACACGGAGACGGGCGATCGGAGCGAGATCGACCTGCCCGACCAGTACGGCCCCTGGCGAGAGCTCTCCGCCTCCGGCGAGACCTGTCTCGGGAAGGATTGCGATCGCTACCAGGAGTGCTTCGTCAACCTGGCCCGTGCCAAGGCGGCCGCCGCAGACCTCGTGCTCGTGAACCATCACCTGTTCTTCGCCGACCTGGCCATGCGCACCTCCCGCTCAGGCGTGGAGGTGTTGCCGCCGTACGAGGCCGTCGTCTTCGACGAAGCGCACGTGCTGGAGGACGTCGCGACCGAGTACTTCGGGCTCATGGTCTCGTCCTACCGGATGGCGGAGCTCGCGCGCGACGCGCAGCGCGCGGTGGCGGACCGGCCGGACTTGAAGAAGCTCGTCCAGGAGCGGACGGGAGAGCTGGAGAAGGCAGGGGAGCGCTTCTTCTCCGGTGTCGCGGCGCAGCTCAGGGGATCGCCGATCGCCCGCCCCGCCCCCCGCCCCTCTTCCTTCCAGGCAGGCGGCGGGCGGGGAGGTGGGCTCCCGCTGTTCGAGGGCGAAGGCGCCACCGTGCGCGCCAGGCTCACGCCGCGAATGCTGGCGCCGCTCGCCGCCGACCAGGCCCGGCTCGGCGCTGCGCTGGAGGAGGTGCGCGAGCTCTTCGTCGACGGGGAAGGGCCGCCACTCGCCAACCTGGCCCGGCGGGCGGCCGAACTGCGCGTCGAGCTCGAGGCGGTGACGGCCATGAAGGAGCCGTCGCGCGTCTATTTCGCGGAGGCGCGCGGTCGCGGCGTCTTCTTGCGCGCCGCTCCCGTGAACGTCGCGGAAGAGCTGGTGGAACGCCTTTACAGGCGCGTCGACACCGTGGTGTTCACGAGCGCGACCCTGGCAGCCGCCGGCCGCCTCGACTTCTTCCGCCGCGAGGTGGGGCTCGCGCCCGAATTCGACGTCGCGGAGGCGGTCTTCCCCGGCCCCTTCGACTACCGCACGCAGGCGGCGCTGGTGGTTCCGGAGGGGCTGCCCGAGCCGTCCGACCCCGGGTTCTTCCGCGACGCCGCGGCCTCGGTGCGAAAGCTCCTCGAGATCACAGGCGGGCGCGCGTTCGTGCTCTCGACGAGCGTCCGTGGCATGAACGCGCTGCGCGAGGCGCTCGACGACCTCCCGTACCCGCTCCTCCTACAGGGCGAACGGCCCAAGGGAAAGCTCCTCCAGGCGTTCCGGGACGAGCCCTCGGTGCTGTTCGCCACCCAGAGCTTCTGGGAGGGCGTGGACGTCCCGGGGGAAGCGCTCTCCCTCGTGATCATCGACAAGCTTCCCTTCGCGCCGCCCAGCGATCCCGTGGTGGCCGCGCGGATGCGCGTCCTCGAGGCCGGCGGACGCGACGCCTTCTCCGAGTTCTCCGTGCCGTCGGCCGCGCTCGCGCTGAAGCAGGGCTTCGGGAGGCTCATCCGGAGCCGGACCGATCGCGGCCTGGTCGCGCTGCTCGACCGGCGCGTCCTCACCAAAGGTTATGGGCGCGCGTTCCTGGCGACGCTGCCCCCTGCCCCGCTCCTGCGAAGCATCGAGGCGGCGCGCAGGTGGTGGCAAGAGGGGAAAGGAACACCTTAGTCGGCTCGGGGGCGACCCCGGAGCCAGGGCGGCTGGATCTACCGCCAACCCGGGACTAGACTCCGCGGACGAGAGGAAGAATGGTCGCCTTCAACAACGAATCGCGCGAGATCGCCCTCAAGGTCGTCTACTACGGACCGGCGCTCTCCGGCAAGACGACGAATCTCCAGGCGCTCTTCCAGAAGATCGATCCCAAGGTGCGCGGGCGGCTCATGACGCTCGACACCAAGGACGACCGCACCCTGTTCTTCGACATGATGCCGGTCTTCTTCCGGAGCGCGTCGGGCGTGAAGGTGAAGCTGAAGCTGTACACGGTGCCCGGCCAGGTGATGCACGAGTCGACCCGACGCATCGTGCTGCAGGGCACGGACGCGGTCGCCTTCGTCGCCGACTGCCGGCGCACGGAGGCCGCGCCGACGCTCGCCTACTGGAACGACATGCTGAAGAACCTGGAGGCGAACGGGCTCGATCCGAAGACCCTGCCCATCGTCATCCAGATGAACAAGCGCGATCTCCCGGACTCGCGCGGCGACGAAGAGCTCACCGATCTCATGCAGGTGATCCGCCCACTCGTGATCCCGGCGGTGGCGATCCGCGGCGACGGCGTCCTCGAGACGCTGCACGTCCTGCTCACCCTCACCTACCGCTCGCTCGACCAGCGCGTCGGGCTCGAGCGAAGCTGGCACATCTCGGAACGCGAGTTCCTCTCGCAGATCTTCTCGCACATGGACCTGCGTGGGACCCAGCTCGCCGGTGCGGGGGCCGCGAGATGAACGGTCTGCCCCCGTCCGTCCTGCAGCAGGAGGCCTCGCTCGGCGATCTCCTGGACGTGAAGTCCTTCACGGAGGTGTGCCAGTCCTTCGCCGAGCTCTACCGGGTCGGCCTCAAGGTCTTCGACGCGCAGGGCAACCGCCTGGTCGAGGTGAAGGTCGGCAACGCCGACTTCTGCGGCTACATCTGGCAGAAGCCCGACGGCCGCTCGCAGTGCATCGCCACCGTGCAGAAGGTGAAGGGCGAGGCCGTGCCCGAAGAGGCCAAGCCCGTTGCCTTCGACTGTTTCTCGGGCTGCCGTTACGTGGTCCAGCCGGTGCTCTACGAGGGCGACGCCATCGGCCGCATCGTCTTCGGTCCCTTCGTGCCGGACGACCTGGTCCAGCTCCCGCGCACGCTCACCTCGATCTCGCCCGACTTCGACGCGACCACGGCCGCGGCGTACATGCAGAAGATCCGGCGCGTGCCTCAGGGCACCGCCGAGAAGATCCTGCACCACTTCGCCGAGATCCTGGACGTGCTCGTCTTCACTGGGCACAAGAACCTGCTCACGGCGCGCCTCCACATCGAGGCGGTGCAGGAGAGCTACCGCGAGCTTCAGGACAAGAACCACCAGCTCGAGGAGAGCTTCGGGAAGCTGAAGGAGCTCGATCGCCTGAAGTCGAACTTCCTCGCCACCATGAGCCACGAGCTGCGCACGCCGCTCACCAGCGTCATCGGCTACTCCGAGATGATGTTGGAAGGGCTCGGAGGCCCGCTCACCGCCGAGCAGCGCGAATACCTCGGCATCATCATGGAGAAGGGCGAGAACCTCCTGCAGCTCATCACGTCCATCCTCGACATCACCAAGATCGAGGCGGGGCGGGTCCGGCTCGTCATGTCCGAGGTCGAGCTCGGGCAGCTCGTCCGCGACGCCGTCTCGACGGTGCTCCCGCACGCGCGCAAGAAGGGGCTCACGCTGCACTGCGAGCACGCAGCCAACATGCCCAAGGTGCTCTGCGACCGCGAGAAGGTCCGGCAGTGCCTCATCAACCTGGTCTCGAACGCGGTCAAGTTCACGCCGTCCGGCGGCACCGTCACGGTCGGCGCGAGCGAGTTGCCGGGGGAGCGGGTCGCGCTGTTCGTCACGGACACCGGCATCGGCATCCCCGAGGAGCACGTGCCCAAGGTGTGGGACGTCTTCTACCAGGTGGACGGGTCCTCCACGCGCGAGTACGGCGGCGCGGGCCTGGGTCTCGCCATCGTGAAGAGCTTCGTCGAGGCGCACGGCGGCGAGGTGCAGGTGCGCTCGGTCCCGGAACGCGGTTCCACCTTCACCATGGTCTTCCCGCAGCGGGGCGTCGCCACGGCGGCGCGCGCGCCGCACGCGAAGAGCGCGGCGTCGTAGGCACAGTTCGGCGCAGTTCGCACCGTTCCGCTACCACACCGGACCGGTGACGACCCGTACATGACCGAGTTCGACCTCATCGACCTCTTCACGCGCGCTGCTCCGCGCGAGGGCGAGGGGGTGGTGCTGGGGATCGGCGACGACGCGGCCGTACTCCGCCCGCCGCGCGGAGAGGACCTCGTCATGACGGTCGACGCGGTGGTGGACGGCGTCCATTTCGACCGCCGCTTCCGCCCCGAGGATGTGGGATGGAAGGCGTTGGCGGTGAACCTCTCCGACCTCGCCGCCATGGGTGCCCGGCCGCTCTGGGCGCTCTGCGCTCTCTCGACACCCCGCGCTGAAGCGAGCGGCCGCCTGGCCGGGGTCGGCCGGGGTCTCGCAGCATGCGCCACGACCTTCGGCGTCGCGCTCGCCGGCGGGAACGTGACGCGGGCCCGTGAGCTCGCGCTCACGGTGACCGTGGTGGGCGCGGTGCGGCGCGGCCGGGTCATCGCGCGCGCAGGCGCCCGGCCCGGCGACACGCTCCTTGTCTCCGGCAGCCTCGGGGACGCGGCGCTCGGCCGCCGCCCCGGAGCAGTCGGTGCCTTGGTCCGCCGCCAGCGTCGCCCCATGCCGCGTCTCGCGCTCGGGCAGGCCCTCGCCGGGCTGGCGCGCGCGGCCATAGACGTCTCGGATGGACTACTCCAGGACCTCGCGCACCTGTGCGCTGCCTCCGGTGTAGGAGCGACGGTTCGGCTGGACGCGCTCCCACTCTCGGAAGCCTACCGGCGGACGGTCGAGCGCCGCGCGCGGGTTCGCCCTTACGATGCTGCGCTCGCCGGAGGGGAGGACTACGAGCTCCTGGTGGCGGTTCCGCCGGGCCAGGTGGGGCGGGCGCGCGCGGCGGCGCGAAAGGTGGGTGTCCCCCTCACCGCCGTCGGCGATGTCACGCGAGGCGGGGGAGTGAAGGTGTTCGACGCGTGTGGCCGGCCTTATCCCGTGCGCGCGAGAGGCCACGATCACCTTGCCGGATAGCACGGCCGTCACCGTTTGGACTTCGGCTCCGCGAGCACGTAGGATCCGCCCGTCGCGCAGCGCCCGGGTAGGAGGCGGCCGCGAAGCCCGAATCAAGCGAGGATGACTGTGGCGCGAAGCACACGGGACGAACGGCTGGCGTCGACGCGCCCGAGCGCGCGCTGGACGGACGCCTCGCCGCACCTCGTCGCGGTCCGCGGCCGCGCGGCCGAGGCCATGGCGCGCTCGTCGGCAGCGCCAGCCGGGCTCACCGTCTCGCTGCAAGTGAAGATCCTGCTCTCGTACCTCGTCATCGGCGTGGCGCTCCTCTTCCTTGTTCCGGAGGTCTTCGAGCGCGTGCACAGCCGCGCCGCTGCCGGCGCCATCGTGATCGGCCTCACCCTCGCCATCGGATGGGCGCTCACGACCGCGCTCGCACGGGTGAATCGCCTCGCGCACCTCAAGGAATCCGCGGTCGAGATCAGCCGGGGCGATCTCTCCCGGACGGTCGCGTCCGAGGGCAACGCCCACCTGCGCGACGAGATCGATGACCTCACCCTTGCCATCTCCACCATGCAGGAGAACCTGCGGGACCTCGTGTCGCGGATCCAGAGCACGGCGCAGTCGGTGGCCGAGAGCGCGAACGAGCTCTCGTCCTCGGCCGAGGAAGTGAACGGGTCGACCGAGGAGGTGGCGCGCTCGATGGAGAACATCTCCAAGGGCGCGGAGGAGCAGAGCTCGCTCGTGGAGCTCGCCTCGAAGGTGATAGGCGACATCGCCGCCTCCATCGAGCGCACCGCGCGCAGCGCCGAGGAGGCAGCGCGCGCCTCGGCGGAGACCAGTTCGGGCGCGGCCTCGGGCGGTGACGCGGCGCGGCTCGCCGGCGAGAAGGTGAAGCGTGTCTTCGCGCGCATCGAGGCGGCGAGCGAACAGGTGTTCGCCTTCGGTGAGCGAACCAAGGCCATCTCCAAGATCGTCGAGGCCATCACCGTCGTGGCGCAGCAGACGAACCTGCTCGCCTTGAACGCCACCATCGAGGCGGCGCGCGCGGGCGAGTACGGCCGCGGCTTCGCGGTGGTCGCGGACGAGGTGCGGAAGCTGGCCGAGAGCGCGGGCCGCTCCGCCGAGCAGATCTCGAGCCTCGCGGCCGACATCTCCGGGCGCGCCACGGCCGTGGTCAGCACCATGAAGGAGTCGGTGTCGGTGCTGGGCGAGGGCCGCGAGGACCTGAACGCCATCATCCGCGCCCTCGAGGGCATCTCGAAGATCGCCGCCATCGGCGCCGACAAGGTGGGCGTCATCAGCCAGTCGGCCCGTGACCAGCTCAAGGGCTCGGCCGACATGGTGCAGGCGATGGATCACATCTCCGACGTCGCCACCTCCAACGCCAAGGCCACCGAGCAGGTGCGCAAGGTGACATCCGAGCAGACGGCGGCGGTGGCGCAGATGTCGGGCGCAGCGCAAGAGCTCTCGAACCTGGCGCTCGAGCTGCAGGCGGTGGTCTCGCGCTTCCGCCTAGGGACCGGATAGGTGGGAGAGCGGATCGTGCTCTTCCGCGTCGGCGGGGAGCGCTACGCGATGCCGCTCGAGGCCGTGCGCGAGGTGGTCGTGCCGCAGCCGCCCTTCGCGCGCGTGCCGCGGGCGGCGCCAGGTGTGCGCGGCGCCATGAACCTGCGTGGCCGCGTGGTGGCGGTAGTGGAGCTGGCCGCGCTCCTCGGGTTGCCGCCCGATCCGCTCGGGCCGGCCCAGGGCCACGTGCTCATCCTCGATCGCGATCGCCGGGGGCTCGGCCTCCTCGTCTCGTCCGTCCTGGGCGTGGACACCCTCGCCGATGGCTCCTGCTCCGAGGCGCGGGAGCCGGGTGGGCTCGCACGCGGCGTGGCGCAGACTGTGGGGGGCGCGGTCACCTTGCTCGACGCCGACGCGCTCGAGGAGCGAGCCGCGGCGCTCTTTCGTTCACCCTAGTGCTGCTACGCACAAGTTCGGTGTGCGGGGGAGTGAGCACGCGCAGCGGCCTTGTTCACCCCTTCGACGGGGTGATACCGTTTCGACCAAGCGTCGGCGTTTGCGCGGGCGCCGAGGAGATCGCAGCCCATGGCGAAGAGAGTCCTCATCGTCGACGACGCCATCTTCATGCGCAACATGATCCGGGACATCTTCTCCGGAGGCGGCTTCGAGGTCGTCGGGGAGGCCGCCAACGGGCTCGAGGCGATGGAGAAGTACAAGGAGCTCAAGCCCGACCTCACCACGATGGACATCGTGATGCCGTTCAAGAGCGGCATCGAGGCGACGCGTGAGATCATGAAGCACGATGCGAAGGCGGTCATCGTCATGTGCAGCGCGCTCGGGCAGGAGGCGCTCGTCATGGAGGCCATCGAGGCTGGCGCGAGCGACTTCATCGTGAAGCCCTTCAAGTCCGAGGACGTGCTCTCGGTGGTGAGGAAGGTCCTCGGGGATACGTAGGAGTAACTGGCCGGCGCAGTCCCCCACCAGACCGTCCATCCCATGACGCTGGAGATGGCGAAATACCTGGCGCTCTTCGTGTCCGAGTCGGGCGACCACCTCGCCAAGCTCGGCGCGGAGCTGGTCCAGCTCGAGAGCGCAGCGCGCGACGGCGGCGAGACGCAGGCCATCGTGGACGGCCTCTTCCGCCATGCGCACAGCGTCAAGGGGATGGCCGCCTCGATGCGTCTCGAGGGCATCGCCGCCCTGGCCCATCGCGCCGAAGACCTCGTGGACGTCTTCCGTCGCCGCGCAGCCTCACCGGACGCGCCCAGCGTCGACGTGCTCCTCACGGCGATCGACGCGCTCGCCGCCATGGTCGAGCGCGCCTCCCACGGCGAGTCCCCCGAGCCGGACGCCGCGCTCCTCGAGCGGCTGGCCGGGGAGGCGCGGCGCGCGCGCAGCCCGGGACCGCCTGCCACCTCCGCCCTCCCCATCCCGGAGGCCGCCACGCCGGCCGCCCCTCCCCCCGTGCAAGCGGCCAGGCGCGTAGTCGTGGAGGTCGAGGTCTCGCCGGCCTGCATGGTGCCGTCGGTGCGCGGCTTCCTCGTCGTGAACAAGCTCTCCCGCATCGGCGCCATCGTGGCCTCCTCGCCGCCCGTGCAGGATCTCAAGGCGGGACGCCTCCCCGGCCGGAAGCTCGCGGTGACCATCGAGACCGGGGCTCCCCTCGGCGAGGTTCGGCGGCTGCTCGGGCAGATCAGCGACCTCGAGAAGGGCGTGGTGGTCGAGGAAGGACCCGTCGCCGCCCCCAGCTTGGCCGCGGCTGTTTCCGCAGGCCGGGAGGAGCGCGCGTCCGAGGGGGCGCGGACGGTCCGGGTCCGCGTGGAGCTCCTCGACTCCTTCCTCGACGCGGTGGGCGAGCTCATCCTCGCCACCGCCCGCCTGCGCGAGCTCGGGCGCTCCGTCCCGGAGCCGTTCCGCCCCGCGCTGGAGGAAGGCGTCGACCGCCTCAACGCGACCGTGAAGGATCTCCACGACAAGGTGATGGCGGTCCGGATGACGCCGCTCGCCCTCGTCACCGAGCGCCTGCCGCGCACCGCGCGCGACCTGGCGCGACGCACCGGGAAGCAGGTGGAGGTGGAGATCCACGGCGCCGACATCGAGATCGACCGCGCCATCCTGGACGAGCTCGTCGATCCGCTGTCGCACCTCATCAGGAATGCCGTGGACCACGGCATCGAGGCGCCTCACCTTCGGCTCCTCTCCGGCAAGCCCGCCACCGGGCGCGTCACGGTGACGGCGCGCCGCGAGCGCGATCGCGTGCTCCTCGAGATCGCCGACGACGGCAAGGGCATGGAGCCGGAGAAGCTGCGCGCCGCCGCGGTCGAGAAGGGCTCGCTCTCCAGGGCCGCCGCCGACGCGCTGGGAGAGCGCGAGTCGCTCCTCCTGGCCTGCCTGCCCGGCCTCTCCACGGCAGAGGAGGTGACCGACGTGTCGGGCCGCGGCGTCGGGATGGACGCGGTGAAGCGCACGGTCGAGGCCTTGGGGGGCGTGCTCGAGGTGGAGAGCGTGCGCGGCGCGGGGACGCGTTGGGTCCTCCGGCTGCCGCTCACGGTTGCCGTGCAGCCGGTGCTCCTCGTCGGCGTCGGCGGCGAGGTGCTGGGACTCCCCATCGTCAAGGTGCGCGGCGCGGCGCAGGTCGACATTGCCATGCTGGAGACGAGCCAGGGTGCGCCCGTCCTACTCTACGAAGGGAAGCTCGTTCCCGTGAAGGACCTCGGCCAGCTGCTCGGATTCCCTGCCAGCGCGGGGCCCGCGCCACGATCGGTGGTGGTCGCCGACGGCGACGGTGAGCGGGTCGGACTCGCCGTGGATGCGCTCCTCGGGCAGCACGAAGCGGTGCTGAAGCCGCTGGCTCGCCCGCTCGACGGAGTGACCGGCCTCTCGGCGGTGACCGTCCTCGGCAACGGCCGGCCCGTGTTCATCCTCGACGTGCAGCGGCTGGTGGCCGTGTGAACCACGCAAACGGCATCGGCCCGCGCGACGTGGACGCGCTCCAGGAGATCGCCAGCATCGGCTGCGGTGCGGCGCTCACCGCGCTCGGGAAGCTCATGTGCAGGCGCATCGAGATGGACGTGCCCGAGGCGTGGGTGGGGCGGAACGCGGGCGCCGTCGCCGATTTCCTGGGCGGGATGGGACAGGATCTCGTGGCGGTGGGCGTCCGCCTGGAGGGCCTGCTCGCAGGCCACCTCGTGATGGCGCTTCCGGATCGCGATGCGCAGAGGTTGGCGGCCTCACTCGGCTATCCCCCTCTGGAGTCAGGCGGCTGGGGCGCGCTGGCGGAGAGCGCCCTCATGGAGTCCGGCAACATCGTCGGGAGCGCGTTCGTCTCCGCCATCGCACGGATGATACGGGGAAGGCTCTTGCTCAGCGTGCCGACCCTGGTGCGCGGCGGCGGGCGGGCCTGCCTCGATCGGCTCGTCGACCGCGAGTCGGGGAGGGTCGCGCTCGCCACGCGCTTCTCCACCGACGGCCCGGACGGGCTGGAAGGCCTCATCCTCGTCATGCCGGAGCCGGCGCGCCTGCCGGCGCTGCTCGCGTCGCTCCAATCGCCACCGTGAGGCGCACTCCTGGGAAGAAGGCGCCGGTACGGAGGCGGCGGGCGCCTCCTGTCACCGCCCGACAGGTCTTCGAGGCTTTTCTCGAGGGGCCGGTCGCGGCCGCCGTGGCGCGCGGCAGGCGCGTCCTCAGGGTCAATCACCCATTCGCGCTCGCCGTCAGGCGGAAGCCCACGGCCTGCGAGGGCGTTCCGCTGGCCGAGCTGCTCCCCCCCGAAGCCGACGGCGTGGTCGAGCTGCCGGAGCCGGGCAGACCCGAGAGCTACCGCACGCGTCTAGACGGCGTCGCCGCGCGCGTGGACCTCTCTGCGAGCGGCCGCGGCAAGGGCCGCCTGGTGGGTATCACCCTCCGCCCCGTCCTCGACGATCCCGACACGGCCCATCTCAAGAAGTTCCTCGAGGACCTCATCGAGAACGCGAACGCGCTCATCACGGTCGTGAACCGCGAGCGCAAGGTGATGGTGTTCAACCGCGCGCTCTCCTCGCTCGTGGGGCGCCGCCGCGAGGAGGTGCTCGGGAAGGAGCTCGCCTCGCTCGTCCCGCACCGCGACAGGCGGCAGCTCGTCGCCCTCCTCGACCAGACCTTCGCCGGCGAAGCGGCCACCGGCGTCGAGCTGCGGCTCGCGCTCGCGACGGGAGGCGAGGCGCGCGCGATGGTCAACACCTCGGCCATCTACGGCGCCTCGGGCGCGGTGGAGGGCGTCATGATCGTGGGCCAGGACCAGACGCTCCTCAGGGCCTTCCAGGAACGCGCGGAGCAGGCACAGAAGCTGGCCGAGCTCGGCCGCCTGGCGGCGGGCATCGTGCACGAGCTCAACAACCCGCTCACCGCGGTCACCGTCTACGCCGACGCGCTCGTCAGGAAGCTCGCGGCCCAGGGCCACGACGCTGCCGACGTGCAGAAGCTGAGGTGCATCCTCGATGCGGGTGAGCGCATCCACCGCTTCTCCCGCGATCTCATCGCCTACGCGCGGCCTCCCCCGGAGAAGCTCGAACTCGTCGAACTCGCCGGCGTGATGAAGCAGGCGGCGGAGATGTGCGAGCCGGCGCTCCGCGCCGCCGGGGCGACCGTCGAGCGGCGCCTCGAGATCGTGCCCGCCGTGTGGGGCGTGCGCGGGAGCCTGCTCCAGGTGTTCGTGAACCTCGTCACGAACGCCGCCCATGCGCTCGAGCCAGCGGGCGGCATCGTCACGCTCGAGCTCGCTCCGGCCGGCGATCGCGTCGCGGCTCGGGTGAAGGACGACGGGCCCGGGATGGCCCCCGACGTGAAGCGCCGCGCGTTCGAGCCCTTCTTCACCACGAAGCCCAACGGCAAGGGCTCCGGGCTCGGGCTCTCCATCGTGCAGGGCATCGTGGCGCGCCACGGGGGAGCCATCGACGTCGAGAGCGCGCCGGACGCGGGCAGCACCTTCACCGTGCTGCTGCCGGTGAAGGGGGCGGTGGCGTAGCAGGCTCCAAGATCGCACTGATCCCGTGAACGAGCCCACGCCCGGCTTTTCGGACTCGACTCGACTCGGACTTGGACTTGGACTTGGGCGGACCCCTGGCCGTGCTTGGCACGGGAACTCCTGGCCGCGTTCATCGCGGCCAGGAGCAGGGGCGCGAGACTGCGACGGCTTTGCCGGCGCAGTCGATGGCGGGCTCGTCGACGTCGGGGGCTCGCTCCCTCTGCGCGGCCTCACGCTCCGATGGACAGGACCGCGTACCCCTGGAACCCCGGCAGCACGGTCGAGATCGAGTAGCCCGACGGGTTCATCACGATCTTTTCGTCGGCGCCGCTCGCCGACTGGAAGCGCGCGCGGCGCACCGTCCCCGCGACGTGCAGGCCGAGGAAGAGCATCGCACCCTGCGCCGGCTCCGGGCCGAGCGAGACGAGGTGAGCGTCGAGGCGCTCCTCGTTCCGGTAGAGCGCGACGAAGATGAGGCTGCGGCCCGCCACGCTGGCGGCGCGGCGGCCCTTGCCGAGGAGCACACCGAGCGCGCGCGAAAGGGGCTCGAGCGCGGTCAGGTCGAGCAGAGCGCCCGGCCGCGGGGCGGGAAGAGCGCGCTGAGCGACCACGGTGCCCTTCCCGAACTTCACGCCGGCGGGCTTGCCGGCGGGCAGGGGCGGGGGCGCCTCGCGTCCCACGTCGTCGACCGCTCCCAGGTCGCCGAAGACGAGCGCGCTCCCGCCCGCTTCGATCCGGCGCTTGAGCTCGCTCGCCTCGACCTGCGGGAGCGCGGCCGCGCCCGCGAGGACGAGCGCTGCGCCAGCCGGTGCGTCGGCGACGCGCATGACCACCGGCGCCTGGATGTGCAGCGCCGCGAGGGCGTCGCCCGCCCGCTCCACCTGCTCGCGGTGGTCGCCACCCGTCCACAGATCGCAGTCCGGCGAGTAGAGGATTGCGCACTCCGTGACGGCCTCGGCCGCGCCAGGCGCGTGGCGCTGCGCGCCGACGACGCGCGCAAACCGGCGCAGCGAGGCGAGCCCGCCCTCGGCGTGGCCCGGCTCGAGGCCGATGAGCTCGATCCCGCACGACGCCGCCACGCCAGCCAGGCGGTGCACGAGCGCGGGAGGGCTCGAGCCCGCCAGCGCGGCGGCGCACGGGCGCAGGCCCATGGCAGCGCGGAGCAGGCGGAAGAGGCCGGCGCCCGTCGTCTGGGTCTCCGTGTTGACGGGGAAGATGGCGGCGTCGAGCTGGCGCGCGCAGAGGAGCTGGGCCGGCCCGACCGCGGCGAACTGCGCCGTGACCTCGAAGGGGCGATCGAGCGTGCGCGAGGCGTCGCGGGCCGCGCGGACGTAGGCGGCCAGGGCCCGTTCGAGCGATGCCGCGCGAAAACGCCAGAAGTCCCGCCCGAATGGCAGGCGCGCGAAGCCGACCGCGCCTGGCGCCTGCGCCAGCGCCTCGCGCGCGAGCGCGAGGTAGTCGAGCGGCATGAAGTGATCACCGTACTCGCGCGCCAGCTCCTTCGAGAAGGCGCGCTGACAATCTGGGCAGAAGCCGGAGCCGAGGAAGCCTTGCGCGATCGGTGCGTCGGGCCTGTCGAGGCACACGCCCGCGAAGCCCGAGCCGATCGCGCTCGAGATCGCCTGCTCCACCCTGGCGCGATGGCGCGCCGAGAGGAGGCACGCGCGCAGCTGACCCGGCGCTCCGGACGGCGACCCGTCCGCGGCTCGGCACGCCTCCTCCGCGACCCCGGCGTGGCCGGTGGGAACGTCCGCGAGCGCGAGCCCCACCATCGAGCCTGGAAGCGGTTCGTCGAGGCGCGCCACCAGCGGCTCGGCCGCGGCTGCGACGGCGAGCTTCGACGCCTCTTCGGGCAATGCGCCCGGAGGGAGCCGATACGGGGCGAAGGCGGTCTGCACGGCCATGCGTGGGGAGCGGCACGGTACAACGGCGCTCACCCGCCGGGCAATTGCGGTAGGGACCCACCGTGAGAACCATCCTCAGCCGGAGCGGAGACCCCCGCACGGCGGGTGCGCAAAGGTGTGTAAATAGCCGCGTTGACTCGGTTTCCAGCCGCGTGATAGGGATTCCCCCACGATGTCGTGCGCGCGAGGGACAAACGGGGTTCCCAAAGACCCTTGCGTGGCGCCCGCATCCTGGAGGACGCGTCGCGATGGGTGACCTGTTCGGAAGTATGTTCAAGGCCTTCGACAACGGCGGAATCGGAATGTACCCGATCGCGGTGGCGCTCGTCTTCGCGCTCTCGATCATGGTCGAGCGCGTCTACGTGCTCTTCTTCCAGTCGTCCGTCGACAAAGAGCTGTTCCTGCGTGGACTGAAGAAGCACATCTACGCCGGCGAGCTCGATAAGGCGATCAGCTACTGCGCTGGCCAGAAGCGCACGCCGCTCGTCTCCGTGATCAAGGCGGGGCTCATCAACGTCCCGAAGGGCGAGCAGGACGTGCAGGCCGCCATGGACGAGGCGACGCTGCGCGAGTCGCCCAAGATCGAGAAGCGCACCGGGTACCTGGCGATGATCTCGAACATCGCCACCCTGCTCGGCCTCCTCGGTACCATCATCGGCCTCATCCACTGCTTCGGCGCCGTGGCCAACGCGAACCCCGCCGACAAGGCCACCATCCTGTCGCAGGGTATCTCCGAGGCCATGTACTGCACCGCCTTCGGTCTCTCCGTCGCCATCCCCGCGCTCGTCCTCTACTCGGTCCTGCAGGGCCGCACGCAGACGATGATCGACGACATCAACGAGTCGGCGGTCGGCGTCCTCAATCTCATCGTGGCCAACAAGGACAAGATGAAGATGCCTGTGGGCGTGCCGGTCGAAGAGACGGTCGAGTAGGTCCTCTCTCCCCTTCCACGAACCGAGCGAGCGAGGACACGACCATGGGCGGCGGCGCGATGCCTCAGGGCGGGGGACCGAAGCGAAAGCGTCGGGCGCTCGACGCCAACGTGAACGTCGTCCCCGCCATCGACCTCCTCTCCTGCTGCATCTCGTTTCTACTCTTCACGGCGGTCTGGACGCAGATCGGGCGGCTGCAAGCGGCGCCGATGGGGACCGGCTCGGCGGTGGAGACGCTGCCGACGAAGTCTCTCACTGTCACGGTGATGATCGGGGAACGCGGGTACATGCTCGCCACCAGCGCCGGCGCCCAGATCGAGATCCCGCTCGCCGGAAGGTCCAGCGACGGGGCCATCCTGTACGACTTGAAGGGGCTCACGGAGCGGCTGAAGAAGCTCAAGGCCGAGTTCCCCGATCAGGCTGCCATAACGGTGGCCGCGGAGGACGCGGTCCTCTACGCCGATCTGGTCCACACCATCGATGCCTGCGTGGGCGCCGGGCTCGCCAACGTCTCCGTCATGGGCGCCGGATAGGAGGGCGTCAACGTGCCGATCGTCCAGCCCGGAAAACGCCCCGCCAAGCGTTTCGCCGCTTCCAAGGTTCTTGGCGGCAAGTTTGTCCACGGTCGCCGCGAGACCAATGTGGACCTGAACGTCGTGCCGATGGTGGACATGATGACGATGCTCGTCATCTTCCTCCTCCAGCAGTTCTCGGCGACGGGCGAGGTCCTCTACATGACGAAGGACATCAAGCTGCCCGACGCCCGTCACGGCCAGCAGATCGAGGTCATGCCGGTCGTCGCGATCAGCTCGTCGCAGGTCGTCGTGTCCGGCCAGAAGGTGGCCGAGGTGAGCGAGCTGGAGAAGGACCCGTCGCAGATCATCGCGCCGCTCGTCGAGAAGCTCCGCGACGAGAAGAAGCGCTGGGACTTCATCCACCAGAACGATCGGGATCGCGAGAAGAACTGGAAGGGCGAGGTCAATGTCCAGGCCGACGTGAAGGTTCCGTTCCGTGTCTTGCGCCGCGTGATGGCGTCGGCGGCGGAGGCTGGCTACGGCAACGTGAACTTCGCGACCGTCGAAGAGAGCAGCGCAGTGGCCGCTGCTGCGGCCGCCGCGCGAGCCGCCAGGTAGCTGATAATCCAAGAGTGGAATGACAATTCGTCGCAGGGGGCCAGCGAGCGAGCGCGCGCTGGCCCTTCGAATTCTTTGTTCGCGATCTTCGAAATTTTCTTGACACCATCTGACCACGCACCGCTGGCCCAAGGAGCCCAAATAAGCTACTATTGCGCCCTCCCGTCATTCCGGCCATTTGGCCGTTTCAAGAGCACGAACCAGCTGGCCCTAAAGGACTGCCTCAGCAAAGCGCAAGAGCCATGAACCTCACTGCCCTCGTAGCAACCCTCACGCAAGCGGCCGAACACGCCGGCGGTGAGGCGAACCTCGTCCTCCCTGATCTCTCGTCGGTGCAGTTCCTCGGACTGTCCGGCAAGGGTCTCCTCGCCATCGGCATCCTCGTGTCGCTGGCGGGCCTCGTTCTCGGCCTCTCGATCTCGAACCACCTCAAGAACCTTCCGGTGCACCGGTCGATGCTGGAGGTCTCGGAGCTCATCTACGAGACCTGCAAGACGTACCTGGTCACGCAGATCAAGTTCATCGCCATGCTGTGGGCGTTCATCGCGATCATCATGGTCCTCTACTTTGGCGTGCTTTCCGAAGGCTTCGGAGCGGCCAAGGTCGCGATCATCGTCGGCTTCAGCGTGGTCGGCATCCTGGGCAGCACGGGCGTCGCCTGGTTCGGTATCCGGGTGAACACCTACGCCAACTCCCGCACCGCTTTCGCGGCGCTGCGCGGCAAGCCCTTCCCCACCTACGCCATCCCGCTCCAGGCGGGCATGAGCATCGGCACCATGCTGATCAGCACCGAGCTGCTGATCATGCTCTTCATCCTCCTCTTCATCCCGAAAGATCTCGCCGGGCCCTGCTTCATCGGCTTCGCCATCGGCGAGTCGCTCGGCGCCTCCGCCCTCCGAATCGCGGGCGGCATCTTCACCAAGATCGCCGACATCGGCTCCGACCTGATGAAGATCATCTTCGACATCAAGGAGGACGACGCCCGCAACCCCGGCGTGATCGCGGACTGCACCGGCGACAACGCGGGCGACTCGGTCGGCCCCTCCGCCGACGGCTTCGAGACCTACGGCGTGACCGGCGTCGCGCTCATCTCCTTCATCCTGCTGGCCGTGAAGAATCCGACGACGCAGGTGCAGCTCCTGGTCTGGATCTTCGCGATGCGCATCATGATGGTGATCGCGTCGGTGCTCTCGTACTACGTCAACGAGGCCATGGCGAAGGCGAAGTACGGCAACGCCAGCACGATGAACTTCGAGGCGCCGCTCACCTCGCTCGTGTGGCTCACCTCGTTCATCTCCATCGCCCTCACCTTCGTGCTCTCGAACCTCCTCATCCCGACGCTCGGCGACGGGACGCTGTGGTGGAAGCTCTCCGCCATCATCAGCTGCGGCACGCTCGCCGGCGCAGTCATCCCCGAGATGATCAAGGTCTTCACCTCGACCAACTCCCGCCACGTGAAGGAGATCGTGACGGCGTCCCGCGAGGGCGGCGCTTCGCTGAACATCCTGGCCGGCCTCACGGCAGGCAACTTCTCCGCCTACTGGATGGGGTGCGTCATCGCCGGCCTGATGGGCGCCTCCTACTTCGTCTCGACGCTCGGCCCGGCCGACGGGAGCATGGCCGTGCTCATGCTGGCGCCGGCGGTCTTCGCCTTCGGCCTGGTCGCGTTCGGCTTCCTGGGCATGGGCCCGGTCACCATCGCGGTCGACTCCTACGGCCCGGTGACGGACAACGCGCAGTCGGTCTTCGAGCTCTCGCTCATCGAGACCATCCCGAACATCAAGGCCGAGGTGAAGAAGGACTTCGGCTTCGACCTCAACTTCGAGAAGGGCAAGCACTTCCTCGAGGAGAACGACGGCGCCGGCAACACCTTCAAGGCGACCTCGAAGCCGGTGCTCATCGGCACCGCCGTGGTGGGCGCCACCACCATGATCTTCTCCATCATCATGGTGCTCACCCACGGCCTCACGACCGACCTGCAGAAGCTCTCCATCATGAACCCGATGTTCCTCATCGGGCTCCTCATGGGCGGCGCGGTCATCTACTGGTTCTCGGGCGCGGCCACGCAGGCCGTCGCGACGGGCGCCTACCGCGCGGTCGAGTTCATCAAGGCCAACATCAAGCTCGAGGGCTCCACGAAGGCGTCCGTCGAGGACTCGAAGAAGGTCGTCGAGATCTGCACGCAGTACGCGCAGAAGGGCATGTTCAACATCTTCCTGACCGTGTTCTTCTCGACCCTCGCCTTCGCCTTCCTCGATCCCTTCCTCTTCATCGGCTACCTCATCGCCATCGCGTTCTTCGGCCTCTACCAGGCGCTCTTCATGGCCAACGCGGGCGGCGCCTGGGACAACGCGAAGAAGGTGGTCGAGGTCGAGCTCAAGGCGAAGGGCACCCCGCTCCACGCGGCGTGCGTCGTCGGCGACACCGTCGGCGACCCCTTCAAGGACACCTCGTCGGTGGCCATGAACCCGGTCATCAAGTTCACGACGCTGTTCGGTCTGCTCGCGGTCGAGCTGGCCCTGCGCGTGGACGGCACCATCCGCGCCGTCGCGTTCATCGCCTTCTTCTTCATCGCCTGCGTCTTCGTGTACCGTTCGTTCTACGGGATGCGCATCCAGGCGGCTCCGAAGGCCGACGTGGCACCGACCGCGCGCGCAGCGCACGGGTAGACGGACACACCAGCAACGCTTGACCCCGCCGGCGCGCAGCCAGTATTGCGCGCCGGCGGTTGCTTTCTGGAGGTGACGTCGCATGAGCGAGTACGTGGCAAGGGCCGACCTGGGCGAGCTCCGATCCGTGCTCGCCCGTTCCTGCAGCGCCCTCAGGGTTTTCCCTCTGCCGGACGTCATCCTCCTTCCCGGTACCCCCACGCCTTTTCACATCTTCGAGCCTCGCTATCGCGCCATGACCGCCGACGCGCTGGCGGGCGATCGCATGCTGGCGCTCGCGACCCTCGCCTCGGAGGAGGGCGCCACGCAGGATCGCGCGCCTGTCCACCCCATCGCAGGGGCTGGCGTCATCGAGGCGGCGCAGTTGCTCCCGGACGGGCGTTACCACCTGAACGTGCAAGGCGTGGCGCGCGTGCGCCTGGTGGCCGAGATCGAGAACCACAAGCCCTATCGCGAATTCCGGGCCGAGCTCCTCGAGGACGTCTACCCGCCCGGCGGTGCCGCGGCGCTGACCCGCCAGCGCACGGCCCTCGAGGCCTGCGTGCTGCAGCTCGCGGAGGTGCTGCCGCCCGAATCGGGGGCGCCACGCCTCGCCCAGCTCGCGGCCCGCACCACCTCGCCCTCGATGCTGGCGGACCTGGTGGCGGCAGCCGTGGTGAGCGAGCCCGTGCAGCGGCTGGCGGTGATGGAGGAGCTCGATGTCGCGAAGCGCCTCGACCTCGTGACGGGCGAGGTGGCCAGCGTGATCCTGATGCTGTCGCGCGGCCGCACGCCGAGCGCCTGAGGCGGGTCCCAGGTCGAAGTCCAGGTCCAGGTCGAGCTCAAGACCTGTCGAAAAACACCCTTGGCATCTTAGCCGGGGTGGGGCCCCCG
>JBGQLS010000066.1:0-19218 GCA_041500205.1 Anaeromyxobacteraceae bacterium
GAGCACCTCGCCGTCCGCGGTCACGCGATAGGTCTCCGGGTCGACCGTGATCTTCGGCAGCGCGTCGTTGAGCTTCATGTCCTTCTTACCGATCCCGCGGCAGCCTCGAACCGGCTCGACCCGCCTGCGGAGACCGTAGCGCGCGCCCACGCCCGCCGCCGCCGCCTCCGGGGACACGAACGCCACGCTGGTCGCCGCTGCGGCCGTCCCGAATCCGCCGAACATGGGGCGCATGGAGACCGGCTCCGGTGTGGGGATGGAGGCGTTCGGGTCCCCCATCTGAGCCCATGCGATGAAGCCGCCCTTCACCACCAGCTCCGGCTTGGCGCCGAAGAAGGCAGGCCGCCAGAGGACGAGATCGGCGAGCTTGCCCGCCTCGACCGAGCCGACGAGGTGCGCCATGCCGTGCGCGATGGCCGGGTTCACCGTGTACTTCGCGACATAGCGGCGGATCCGCTGGTTGTCGTTCTCGCCCTGCTCGCCCGCGAGCCGCCCCCGCTGCGCCTTCATCTTGTGCGCCGTCTGCCAGGTGCGCGTGATCACCTCCCCCACGCGCCCCATGGCCTGGGAGTCGGACGACATCATCGAGATGGCGCCCAGGTCGTGCAGGACGTCCTCGGCCGCGATGGTCTCGCCGCGGATCCGGCTCTCGGCGAAGGCCACGTCCTCCGGGATGGAGGGGTCGAGGTGGTGACACACCATGAGCATGTCGAGGTGCTCCTCGAGCGTGTTGACGGTGAAGGGCCGTGTGGGGTTGGTCGAGGAGGGAAGGACGTTCGGCTCGCCGCACACGCGGATGATGTCGGGCGCGTGTCCGCCGCCGGCGCCCTCGGTGTGGAAGGTGTGGATGGTGCGGCCGCGGAAAGCGGCGATGGTGTGCTCGGCGCAGGCGGACTCGTTGAGCGTGTCGGTGTGGATCGCCACCTGCACGCCGTGCTCCTCGGCTACCGCCAGGCACGTGTCGATGGCGGCGGGCGTCGTCCCCCAGTCCTCGTGCAGCTTGAGGCCGAGTGCCCCTGCCGCGATCTGCTCCAGGAGCCCCTCCGGCCGGGAGCTGTTGCCCTTCCCGAGCAGCCCGACGTTCAGGGGGAGCCCGTCGAGCGCGCGCAGCATGAGCTCGATGTGCCGCGCACCAGGAGTGCAGGTGGTGGCGTTGGTCCCGGTGGCCGGCCCCGTGCCGCCGCCCACGAACGTGGTGATCCCGCTCGCCAGGGCCTCGAAGGCCTGCTGCGGGCTGATGAAATGGATGTGCGTGTCGACGCCGCCGGCGGTGAGGAGGAGGCCCTCCGCGGCGATGACCTCGGTCCCCGCGCCCACCACCATGCCAGGCGTGACGCCGGCCATGACGTCGGGGTTGCCCGCCTTCCCGATGGCGGCGATGAGGCCCCCCTTCACGCCCACGTCAGCCTTGTAGATCCCGGTCCAGTCGACGACGAGCGCGTTCGTGATGACGAGGTCGAGGGAGTCGCGATCGGCCACGCCCGTGGCCTGGCCCATGCCGTCGCGCAGGACCTTCCCCCCGCCGAAGACGCACTCGTCGCCGTAGCTCGTGAGGTCCCTCTCCACCTCCAGGACGAGCCCGGTGTCGGCCAGGCGGACCCTGTCCCCGGTGGTCGGGCCGTAGATCTCCGCGTAGTGGCGTCGCTCGATCCGGCGAGGCATGGTCAGCGCTCCTCCTCGTGCGCGAAGCCCAGCGCGCGCGCTCGCTCGATTGCCGCTGCCCTGCCTTCCTCCGAGACCGGCCCGTCGGCGAGCCCGTTTCCGCCCCTGATCACCCGAGCCCCGGCGATGTCGACGAGCTGCACCGTCTTCGACTCGCCAGGCTCGAAGCGCACGGCCATGCCAGCCGGGATGTCGAGTCGCTTTCCGTAGGCCTTGGCCCGGTCGAACCGGAGATAGGGATTCGCCTCCACGAAGTGGTAGTGGCTCCCCACCTGGATCGGGCGATCGGCGAGGTTCGTGACGCGCAGGGAAAGGGGTTCGCGGCCGGCGTTGAGCTCGATGGTGCCGGGGGCCGGCAGGACTTCCCCGGGTACTGTGAGCGAAGGGGCAGCCGGAGGAGGCTGCCCCGGAGCGAGCCCCCCCGTCTCGAATACTTCCAGATCCGGCACGGGCAGGAAGCTCCCGTAGAGGGCGAGCGCGAGGTCGCCGTGCTCCGCCGCGATGGGCTGGTGCACGGTGACGAGCTTGGTGCCGTCGGGGAAGGTCCCCTCCACCTGCACGTCGCTCACCATCTCTGCAACGCCGTCCATCACCTGCCGGCGCCCCAGCATGCGACGGCCCAGGTTCATGAGCTCGGACACGCTGCGCCCGTCACGCGCGAGCTCGAGGAGCTGCGTGGCGAGGAGCGCCACCGCTTCGGGGTGGTTGAGCCGCCGCCCGCGGGCTAACCGTTTCTGGGCGAGGAATCCCGCCTGGTGCAGCGTGAGCTTGTCCAACTCGCGTGGCGTGAGGCGCATGCGATGTCTCCGTCGTCCGTCACCATCTGCGTGCGAAGGGGTCCTCGCCGAGCGGGGCCGCCGCGAAGGCGAGCGCCTCTCGGAGGAAGTTCGTGAGCGCCTCGGCGGACGCCGCGGCGCAGCGCAGGAACGCGCCGTCTTCGAGCGGGCTCACCGCGGCGAGCACGCTCGCGCCGCGCTCGAGCGGGCGTGCCGCGATCCGCGCCAGCAGGGCGCCCGCGCCGGCCGCGAAGGCGGGGCCGATCGCGATCGCCAGCGCGAAGGCATCGAAGCGCCCGAGGCGGGCCGAAAGAGCGCGGGCGCCGAGGCCGGGGAGGGGGCTCGTGAGGGCGACCGCGTCGCAGAGCGCCCGCCGGCCGCCGACGATCACCTCGGTCGAGCCGCGAAACCGGTCCAACGCCCAGCGCTCGCCGCGGGCGCTGCGGCCGGCGACGACGGCGTCGACGGTGAGCAGGCTGGCGCCCGTCGCCAGGTCGAAGCGCTGTCGCTGCTCGTAGCGGGAGCCGGCGAAAGGGGAGATCGGATCCGGCAAGAAGGCCAGCGAGCCTCCCCGACCCACCCGCGCGTCGAGGCGCTGCGAAGCGCCGCGGCCGTCGAGCGCGCGATAGATCTTCGTCTCGGCCTGGGTGGTGAGGAGCGCCGTCGCCCCTGGGCCTACCTCCACGTCGACAGCGATGTCGTCGCCCGCCACCAGTCCCCCGCCGTGGCTGACGAGGAAGGCCCAGGCGCTCCGGCCTCGTCCGCGGGGCGCCAGTATCTGCAGCGGGGCGGCCGCCTCGGCCAGAACGAGCGCCGTCGCGCCGTCGATGCGCGCGAAGCCGAGCCGGCCGTGACCTGGGGGGAGGCGCGTTCCTTCCTGCCTTGACGGAAGGCAGCCGCGAGCCCGCGGCCCAGGCGCGGCGCGCGGCGTGCCGGCGCAGGAAGCCGGGGGCGGAAGCTCGTCCAGCGACGGCTCGAGGGCTTGTCCCACCGCTGCGCCTAATAGCTCCCGAGGGTCATGTGGGCAACGGACTGTCCCCAAAGACTTGACGCGGAAGGAGGTGCGGCAATTCGCCGCAGTTTGATGAGAGGCAAGACTTTCCCGTTTTCAAAGGCGCTTCACTGGGATGGGAACACGCGTGGCCAGGGACACCAATCGATCACTTGACGGGGACGCGGCGCAGGTCGAGGCCGCGCCAGCGCCCGCGCCTGCGGTGCGGCCAACCTCAGTCGTCCGACCCGCACCGCTACCCTCGATCGAACGCATCATTCCGTGGCGCCACCGCTTCAAGACCAAGTTCCTCGGGATCACGGCCGCCGTCAGCGTGGTCTTCGTGGCGATGCTCGCCGTGGCCGAAGGGCGGATGCAAGAGCAGCTCCTGCACGGCCAGTCGGCAGGCGCCGCGCTCTTCAGCGACACCATAAAGCGGGCCACCTTCCGCGCCATGCTCGAGGACAGGCGCAGCGACGCCTTCGACGTGATGCGCGAGATTGGCCAGCAGGAGGACGTGGAGGCGGTGCGGCTCCTCGCCAAGGACGGCCGCGTCGCCTTCTCCACGACCGAGGGAGAGGTCGGAACGGTCCTCCACAACACGGCAGAGCCGTGCCGCGCCTGTCACGCCAACGGCTCCTCCAGGAGCCATGTCTCGCTGGCCGAGCGCACGCGGGTCTTCGAGCGCGGAGGTCACCGCGTCCTCGGGCTCGTCACCCCCATCCGCAACGAGCAGCGCTGCTACACCGCCGCCTGCCACGCTCACCGGGCCGACGAAGACGTGCTCGGCCTGCTCGACGTGAGCCTCTCGCTCGCCTCGATGGACGCGCGCCTCGGCAGTTTCCGGCGAGGCACCCTGCTGCTCACGGCCGTGGGGGTGTTGCTCCTCTGCATGTTCTTCTTTGCGTTCGCGCATTCCAGCGTGGTGCGTCCGGTGCAGGCGCTCCTGGACGGAACGCGCCGCGTGGCAGGCGATCAGCTGGACACCGAGATCCGGGTCCACTCCAAGGGCGAGCTCGGGCTCCTGGGCGCCTCCTTCAACGACATGACGCGTTCCTTGCGCCTCGCGGAGGCTGACCTTCACGTCCTCATGCTCGACCTCGAGCGCCAGGTGGAGGAGCGCACCGCGGACCTCAAACGCGCGCAGGCGGCCCTGGTGCAGTCGGAGAAGCTGTCCTCGCTGGGGCGGCTCTCGGCGTCGATCGCCCACGAGATCAACAACCCGCTGGCGGGCATCCTCACCTTCGCGAAGCTCGGCATCCGCACACTCGAGGCCGGCCCGCCCGACGAGGCAGCGCGCCGCGAGCTCGTGAAGAACCTGGCGCTCGTCCGGCGCGAGACGGAGCGGTGCAGCGCCATCGTGCGGAGCCTGCTCGACTTCGCGCGCGACCGGCCGGTGGAGCTCCGGGAGATGAACGTCAACGCGGCGGTGGAGGAGGGGTTGCAGCTCATCGCCCATCAGATCGCGATCCAGGGCGTGACGCTCGAGAAGAGGCTCGCCCCGACGCCCAGCGTGATGGCGGACTTCGGACAGCTACGGCAGGCGCTGGTGAACGTGGCGCTGAACGCGGTCCACGCCATGGGGAAGTCCGGAACGCTGACGGTGACGACGCGCGTCGCGCAGGACGGCGGCGTCGAGATCGCGATCGCCGACACCGGCCCCGGTATCGAGAAGGAGCACCTTCCCCGGCTCTTCGAGCCCTTCTTCACCACGAAGGAGAAGGGCACCGGGCTCGGGCTCTCGGTGGTGTACGGCATTCTGCAGCGCCATGGCGGCCACGTCGACGTGCAGAGCGAGCGAGGGCGCGGGACGACCTTCACGCTCAAGCTGCCGCCGATGGCGCGGCCAAGCACGAGCAGCGGGGGAGCGGAGAAGGGGACATGAACGACGCGGTCCGGGTGCTGGTCGTCGACGACGAGGAGATCGTGCGCGAGTCGCTGGTGGGCTGGCTGCGCAGGGACGGCCATCACACGGTCGGCGCGCCCGACGGCAAGGCGGCGCTCGAGGTGATCCGCGCGGAGCCATGGGACATCGTGCTCCTCGATCTGAAGATGCCCGGCATGGACGGGCTCCAAGTCCTCGAGGAGGCGCGGCGGGAGCGCGCCGGGGCGGTCTTCGTCATCATGACCGCCTATGCGACGGTGGACACCGCCGTCGCCGCCATGAAGCTCGGGGCGTACGACTATCTCGTGAAGCCCTTCGATCCGGAGGAGCTGTCCGTCCTGGTGCAGCGCATCGTCTCGCAGCGGGCGCTGGTACAGGAGAACGAGTCGCTCCGCCGCGCCCTGAAGCTCGAGTACGGGTTCCACGATCTCGTCTCGAAGAGCGCGGCCATGCAGCGCGTCTTCGAGCTGGCGCGGGCCGCGGCGCGCTCGAGCTCGACCATCCTCGTCCTCGGGGAGAGCGGGAGCGGCAAGGAGGTGCTCGCGCGCGCAATCCACGCCGAGAGCCCGCGCGCCGGCGGTCCCTTCGTGGCCATCTCGTGCGCGGCGCTCACGGAGACGCTCCTCGAGTCGGAGCTCTTCGGGCACGAGAAGGGCGCCTTCACGGGCGCGGTCGCGCGTCGCAAGGGAAAGTTCGAGCTGGCGCAGGCGGGGACGTTGTTCCTCGACGAGGTCGGCGACGTCTCGCCCAAGCTGCAGCTGGACCTCCTGCGGGTGCTCGAGGAACGGCGATTCCAGCGGGTGGGCGGAACGGAGACCGTCGAGGCCGACGTGCGGGTGGTGGCAGCCACCAACCGCGACCTCGGCAAGGCGGTCGCGGACGGGAGCTTCCGTGAGGACCTCTTCTACCGTCTCCACGTCATCCCCATCACGCTGCCCCCCCTGCGCGAGCGGCGCGAGGACATTCCCTTCCTGGTGCAGCACTTCCTGGAACGGCTGTCGAAGGAACTGCAGCGCCAGCTCACCGGAATCTCGCCCGAGGCGATGAGTGCGCTCGTGTCCCATCCCTGGCCAGGCAACGTGCGCGAGCTACGCAACGTGCTCGAGCGCGGGGCGGTGGTTGCGCAAGGGAAAGTCATCCAGCTCGCGGATCTTGGCCTCGCCTCGTCCGAGGGCGGGCGAGGTGTGCCGGCAGGGGACCCCCTCAGCCTCGAAGAAGTCGAGAAGCGTCACGTGGCCGGGGTCCTCAACTGGGCAGGCGGGAACGTCACACACGCGGCGCGTGTCCTCGGAATCGACCGGATGACGCTCTACAACAAGATCAAGCGCTATGGTCTACGGCGTTCGGACCAGGACCGAGCGGTCACCTTGGTAGGCCGGTCGTAGGCAGCTGGAGGCAGGCGAGCTACACGCCTGGACGCGCCTGATACCCTGTCGGGTGTCTAAAATTACGGCTACCGTCGAAAAACACGGCGCTCCGCTCGGGTTCTAAAGGACTGCTGTAGGGACGGTTAGTTACGCCCGATACGGACTGTCTGTCCGTCTATAATGTCGACACTCAGCGGGAACTGTAGCGCGTCTGTCGAGATTTTATACATCACATTATCGCGATGATCGGCGGGTGCTTATGCCCCGTCCTGTCGTCTTCGCTCGAACTGGCTCGCCGCTGGAAAGGAAGTTCGGGCGGAGAGAGGGAAGCGGACCTCGACCATCTACCCCGAAGGGAGGGGCGCCATGATCCTCGCATTCGGAGTTGGCCTCGTCGCAGCGATGTTCCTCGGCTTCGTCTTCCACGCCGCCCACTAGCGATGCGGAACGACCACTCGAAACGGAGAACGCCATGAAGCTGAGCCGCAGGAGCTTCCTACGCGTCGCCGGCGTCACCGGATCGGCAGCGCTTGGAACGGCGAGCCTGGCCCGGGCAGGATCCGCGGACGCGCGAGGTGAGAACGAGAGCGCGATGCTGGTCGACACGACCCTCTGCGCGGGCTGCCGTGGGTGCGAGGCCGCCTGCGCCGAGGCGAACGCGCTCGCTCCTCCATCCCCGGAGCTCGACGTGAGGAAGACGCGCCGCGATACCGGCCCCGAGGCCTTCACGGTCGTGAACGGTTTCGCGGGAGGGGGAGCGCACGGAGAGGACCGGTTCGCGAAGCGCCAGTGCATGCACTGCATCGCGCCGGCCTGCGCGTCGGCTTGCCCCGTCCGCGCCCTCGACAAGCAGCCAGGCGGCCCGGTCATCTACCGCGGCGAGCGCTGCATGGGGTGCCGCTACTGCATGGTGGCCTGCCCCTTCGAGATCCCGAAGTACCAGTACGATCGGCTCGCACCCCTGGTGCGGAAATGCACCTTCTGCGCGCAGCGCCAGGCCGAGGGCAAGAAGCCAGCCTGCGCCGAGGTCTGCCCGACCGGCGCGCTCATGTTCGGCAAGCGCGGATCCTTGCTCGAGCTCGCCAAGGGACGCGTCTACCGCAACCCCGAGAAGTACGCGCACCGCGTGTACGGCGAGCACGAGGCGGGCGGCACGGACTGGCTCTACATCTCGGACGTGCCCTTCGAGACGCTCGCCATGCCCTCGGTGCGTGACGAGCCTTATCCGGACAAGGTGCAAGGGGCCCTGGGCGCTCCGCCCTTCGTGATGACCCTGTGGCCTCCGTTGCTGATGGGCGTCTACGCCTTTTCCAAGCGCCGCGACGAGGTGGCCCGAGCCGCCGCGGGCCATACGCCAGGAGGCGGAGGGGGGGGCGGGGGCGGATCCCCCGGATCCAAAGATGGCAAAGCCGGGGGCCGCCATGCTTAGCAAGGGGAGCTGGTTCCGGGAGAAGATCCTGATGGGCATGGACGGGCGGAGCTACCTGCGCTCGCTCCTCACGCCCTTCAACCTGGTGGTCGTCGCCATCATGGCCGTCGGCCTGCCGGTCATCGTCCATCGGTTCACGGCCGGCCTCGGCGCCACGACCCGGCTCTCCCAGGTCCAGCCCTGGGGTCTGTGGATCGGCTTCGACATGATGACCGGCATCGTGCTCGCCGCGGGTGGCTTCACCATCAGCGCCGCGGTGCACCTCTTCGGCATGCACGAGTACCGCCCCATCGTGCGGCCTGCCATCCTGACCGCCTTCATCGGATACCTCCTCGCGGTGTTCGGCCTGCTGACCGACCTGGGCAAGCCATGGAACATCGTCATGGCCATCCGCTACCAGGGCAGCGCTTCGGCGCTGTTCGAGGTCGCGTGGTGCGTCATGATGTACACGACCGTCCTGCTACTCGAGTTCCTCTTGCCCGCCTTCGAGTGGCTCGGATGGCGCCGCGCACACGAGACGCTGATGAAGTCGATGCTGGGGCTCACGGTGCTCTCGGTCGTCTTCTCGACCATGCACCAGTCGGCGCTGGGCTCGCTCTTCCTCATCGCGCCGGCCAAGCTCCATCCGCTCTGGTACTCGCCCTACATCTTCATCTTCTTCTTCGTCTCCGCCATCGCGGCCGGCGTCTCGATGCTGGTCGTCGAGGGTGCGCTCTCGCACCGCGTCTTCCGCCACCGGATCACCGGCGCCCACGCCGACATGGACCGGCTGCAGCTCGGGCTCGGGAAGGCCGGCGCCATCGTCCTCTTCGCCTACTTCTTCCTCAAGCTGCAGGGCGTTGCCGAGGGCCGTCACTGGGACCTGCTCTTCACGGGCTGGGGCGCCTGGTTCCTGGTCGAGATCGTCGGGTTCGTGCTCGTCCCGTCGTTCCTGTACGGCTACGGAGCGCGCCACGGGAAGCTGGGGTTCGTCCGGGCGGGTGCGGTGATGACCGTGGTCGGCATCGTGCTGAACCGGCTCAACGTTTCCATCATCGCCTACAACTGGAACCGGCCCAATCACTACGTCCCGAGCTGGATGGAGATCGCGGTCTCGCTGACGCTCGTCACGCTTGGTGTGGTCGCGTTCCGCTGGATCGCGAACCGGATGCCCATTCTCTCCGAGGATCCACGCTTCGCCGGCGAGGAGGAGCCCTCCGGGATGCAGCGCCCCGGGTCCGGCCGGCACTTCGGTCTCGCCACTGCCGGCGTGGCGGCCCTGGTGCCCGTTGAAATGGACGCCGAACAGGCCGATCTTCCGATCCGTGGGACCGCGCGGAGCCGGTGAGGCCCGAGAGGACGCCATGTACGAGAACGATTTCCTGAACCTCTACGCAGCCAAGGTGATCGAGTACCTGCTCGCCGTCGTCTACCTGGTGCTCTTCGTCGGGTTCTGGCGGTGGGTGCAAGGCGAGAAGGCGCCCGGCAGCGCCGGGCCACGTCCAGCGAGGCGGTCATGATACCCAACGTGTGGATCCTGTCGCGAGGGGCCGCCGCGCTCGCCGGAGTCCTCCTGGCCGGCGCAGCGGCGGCCGGTGGCGTGCTGCAGCGGCTGCCGAGCGAGTACGTATTCGCTCAAGGTGACGGGAGCCCAGGGCCGGTGGCCTTCAGGCACGAATCGCACGTGGACGAGGCCAAACCGAGCTGCGCCACCTGCCACCCGCGTGACTTCCGGATCCTGGAGCCAGGCAAGACCGCCTCGCGGGCTCCCATCCGGCACGAGGGCATGGAAGCGGGCTCGGCCTGCGGGTCCTGTCACGGCAAGACCGCCTTCGGCTTCGAGTCGTGCGAGCTATGTCACAAGACGGCTGGGGGATGACGCCATGGGCGGCCTGATCGAGATTGCGCTGACGGTCGGGGTCTTCCTCGCCGGTTTGTTCGTCCGCGTCGGGATGGTCGCCCTGTTCGCGGCAGCCCTGCTCGTCCCCGTCGCGCTCGCGCTCGCCGCCGTGCGGCTGTACCGCCACGTCCATTCGGCGAGGCGCGGGTTGAGGCGCGCGGGCCGCGTGCTCTACAAGCCCGGCGCCCGCTATGCCGCGGGGCACACCTGGATCGAGCGCGAGGGGGAGCGCCTCAAGATCGGGCTCGACGGGGTGGCCCAGGAGATCCTGCCCTGGGCGCTCGCCGTGGAGTTGCCGCGTCCCGGCGCGCTGCTCCGGGAAGGCGAGGTCGCGGCGGTCGTCTCCTGCGGAGGAGTCGAGGCGCGCATCGCCTCCCCGGTCGCGGGAAGGGTCGTTGCGGTGAACGCGGAGGTAGCTCGCGATCCTTCGCTGGTGAAGGAGGACGGATACGGGCGCGGCTGGCTCTTCGCGGTCGAGCCGGTCGACGCGCGCTGGGCGACCTTGCCGGCCGGCGACATCGCCCGCGAGTGGATGGGAGACGAGTCGGATCGGCTCCATCGCTTCCTCGAGGAGAGGCTCGGGGTCGACGGTCTCGCGTCGCTCTCGAGCCCGGCGCCGAGGCAGCTCGTCGGCCCGGACTGGAACGACCTCACGCGAGCCTTCTTGCACGCGTGAGGTCCTGGAGCTGCCGAATCTCCCCCGCCCCGGTGGCGATCGCGCAATCGTTGCGTCCGCTCCCTGGTTGAACGCTTGCCGAAGGGGGCTTTCGCCCAAGTGTGGCGAAGTGACGCACGAGAGCGCCCTCCCTCCCTTCGAGATCGATTCTTCTTCTGCTATCCGCGGCTTAGGCGAGTTCCTGCGACATGGACTTCGCCCACCCAGCGGCGTAGAAATCTTACCAGGCGCCTTGCTTCGATTCGCAAGGGGAGGAAAGCGAGGTCGAATGAGACGGGCTCTTCTGTGGCTGGTGCTGGCGCTCGGAAGTGGTCCGGCCTGGGCGGGGATCCCGGCGGAGCAGGACGATTGCCTGGGTTGCCACGGCAGCGATCCGGCACTCACCATGGACCTGCCGAGCGGCGAGAAGCTCTCGGTCCACGTGGACAAGACCGTCTTCGGGAAGTCGGTGCACGGCGAGATCCTGCGCTGCACCGACTGTCACACCGAGAAGACGGGCTACCCCCACGACTCGAAGCCCTTCGCGACCAAGCGCGACCTGGCGGTTGCCTATTACGACGGCTGCAAGTCCTGCCACTTCGCCAACTACACGAAGACGCTCGACGGCGTGCACTACGCGGTGATGGCCAAGGGCAACCTCAAGGCTGCGCTCTGCGTCGACTGCCATGGCTCGCACGACATCCAGCGCGCGAGCGAGCCGCGCACACGCATCTCGCAGACCTGCGCGGCGTGCCACCCGAAGGTGTTCGCCACCTATGCGGCGAGCGTACACGGTCGCGCAGCCGGCGGCGGAAACCAGGACGTGCCCGTGTGCACCGACTGCCACCGCGCGCACGACATCATCGACCCCCGGGGCGGCGCCCTCTCGGCCCGGACGCCGGACATCTGCGGCCGGTGCCACACCAACGAGAAGCTGATGGCGAGGTACAAGCTCTCCACCAAGGTGGTGGACACCTACCTCAAGGACTTTCACGGCATGTCGGCGACGCTCCAGCGCAACCACCGACCGGACCGCCGCAGCTTCGCCGCCGTGTGCACGGACTGCCACGGCGTCCACGATATCCAGAAGTCGTCCGACCCCTCCTCGCACACGATCCAGGCGAATCTCGTCCAGACCTGCCGGAAGTGCCACCCCGACGCGACCAAGGAGTTCCCCAAGGCCTGGCTCTCGCACTACGAGCCCACGCCGCAGAAGGCGGGCCTGGTATGGGCGACGCTGGTCTTCTACAAGTTCCTCATCCCGTTCATGGTGGGGGGGCTCGTGCTGCAGATCGCGCTTCACCTCTGGCGGGTGGTGGTGAACCGATGAGCGCCTCCGTCGCCCGCTTCAGCGCCAAGCAGCGCGCGGAGCACCTGGTCACGATGCTCGTGTTCACGTCGCTCTGCCTGACCGGCCTCCCGCAGAAGTTCTACGGCGGAGCGTGGGCGCAGCGGCTCATCGAGCTGTTCGGGGGCATCGACGCGACGCGCTGGATCCACCGCTTCTGCGGCTGGACGCTGGCCGCCCTCACCCTGTTCCACTTTTCGGGCGCGGTGTGGATGATCGTCGAGAAGAAGTCCCGCCTCTCCATGGTCCCGACCCGGCGGGACTTCGAGGACGCGGTCGCGACCCTGCGCTACTACCTCGGCCTGCGCGACCATGGCCCCCAGTACGATCGGTTCGACTACAAGCAGAAGTTCGAGTACTGGGGACTGGTGGTGGGGAACGTCGTGATGGTGGCCACCGGCGTCGTCCTCATCTACCCTACGGTGGTGGCGCGCTTCTTCCCGGGCGAGCTCGTGCCGGCCGCCAAGGTGGCCCACTCGAACGAGGGGCTCATGGCCTTCCTCGTCATCACCATCTGGCACGTGTACAACGCGCACCTCAATCCCGACGTCTTCCCGTTCGACTCCTGCATCTTCACCGGGAAGATCAGCCGCGAGAGGATGGCGCACGAGCACCCGCTGGAGCTCGCGCGGCTCGAGGGACGGGCCGCGCCGGAGGGGGAGACCGTGGCTGCCCATGCTGAACGGAAGATGGGTTGATTACGCGGCACAGTCGATGATGCACGCCCTCGTCGCCGCCCTGGCGATCGAGGCGCTCCTCCAGGTGTGGCGCGCGCGCGCCCCGGACGATCGGCTGGTCTTGAGGATCCTCGGACTCTGCCAGCCGCTCGCGATGACGCCCGCGCTCTTCCTGCTCGCGCCGCAGCGCGCTGGCGAGGAGTTCTGCGAGACAGGGGCGCTCTTTGCCTCCCGGCACTGGGGGGAGATCCGCGTGGCCGGGGCGACCCTGGTGGAGCTGGGCGTCCTCGTGGGAGCGGCGCTCGGACTCGCGCTCTTCCTCGTGGACGTCCTGCCGCTCGTCTCCGGCCGGCGGCGCCAGCTGCCGCCCGCCGCGCCGGCGCCCGGCACGCTGGAGGCGGCGCTGGCGGAGGTCGCCGGAGAGGGGAGGAGGCCTGCGCTGCACTTCCTCGACGCGCGAGCTTGCACCCTCTTCTGCGCCGGCGTGCTTCGCCCGGTGCTGGTCGTCTCGCGCGGCGCGCTCGATCTGCTCGACGCGGAGGAACTGCGCGCGGCGCTCGCCCATGAGCTCGCCCATCTCGATCGGCGCGACCCGGCCCTGTCGTGGCTGCTCATGGGCGCGCGGGGAATCCTCTTCTTCAATCCGGTCGCGCAGGTGGTCGCGCGCGCGCTGGCCCGCGACGCGGAGTGGAGCGCCGACGAGCGCGCGGGCGGAGACCGGCTCGCGCTGGCGAGCGCCCTCGTGAAGCTGCACCGCGCGGGTCAGGGGCGGCGAGCGCTCGTGCGCCGCAGTCTCCCCTTCGCGGCGGCGCTTGCCGAGCCGCTCCGGCGCGTGCGCTCGCACGACGTCGAGGCGCGGTGCCGCCGCCTGCTCGAGCCTGCCGCGCCGCCCAAGCTGGCGTTTCCTTTCCTGCGCGTCGCGCTCGCCAGCGCCTCGCTCGGGCTGCTCACGTTCCTGGTGACATGAGCGCGGACATCGAGACCCGAGGAGCCGGGAGCCGCGCCCCGCCCGAGGCGTGCTCGGCGCCGGTGGCTCGCGCAGGGGACGTGGCGCGGGTGGCCGGGCCCGGAGAGCGCCCCGTCGCGAGCCGGGGCGAGGCGGCCCGTCGTCGAGCCCCGTCCGCCGGAGCGATCGCGATCGCGGCCGAGGGGTTCCGCGCGCTGGGCGGGCTCGCGCTGGTCATGACCGTCGTCTCGGCGCTGCTCTGGGCTCTGGACGGCGTGCCGACCTGGATCGCCGGAGAACCACGCGGCGTGCGAAAGGCCCGCACCGTGCAAGACGCCGAGCGGTTCCTCCGCGCCCGGCTCGTGATCCCTTCCTACTTTCCCGCGACGTTCGCCTGGCCCCCGAGCCGCATCCGCTTCCTCACCGGGGCGCCGGCAGCGGTCGCACTATGGGTGGATGGCCGGCAAGGGGGCCCGGGCCTGTTCCTCGCCGAGACGGTCGCTCCCGGCCCCATCCCACCGCGGCTCATCCCGGAGGTGCAGGTGCTGGACCGGTCACCCGTCGCGGTAGGCGCCTCGCCCGGCACGCTGTCGCGGGTCGTGGAGGAAGGCGTCGTGGTCTGGGAGATCGCGTGGCAGCAGGGCGGCCGGAGCCTGCTCCTGCGCTCACGCGTCGGGGCGGACGAGCTCGTCCGCATGGCGCGCAGCGCGCGGGAGGCGCCCTAGTGGCTTCACAGCTGCGGCTCGGGCGGCAGGGCCTGCGCTTCCGCGTCTACGTGCTCGTCTCCGTCGGCGTGCTCGTGCCGGCGGCCCTGGTCACGGCGGTGAGCTGGTCGCGACTGCGGGAGCTCGACGAGGAGATGGTGAGCGCGCGCCGCGTGGCGGCCGGGGCGATCGCCGAGCACATCGACGAGGAGCTCACCGCGGATCTCGAGGCCCTGCAGCGCCTCGCCTCGGTCCCGCAGCTCCTGGGCAACTTCGAGCACGTCGAGCGCGCGCGCGAGCTCCTGCGCAGCGCCCAGCTCCACTCTCAGTTCCGGGGCCTGTTCCTCTTCGACCAGCGGGGCCGTGTGCTCGTGGAGGAGCCGCAGAGCGTGCGCTCCGCCGCCCCGCCGGCGGCGCTCCCGGAGCTCATGCAGACGCTCCAGGACGGAAAGCCGCGGGTGACGAGCCTGGTCGGACCTCGCGAGGAGGCGCGGACCTACGCGCTCGTCTCGGTGACGGACTGGCGGGGCCACCCGGTGGGCGTGGTGGCAGGGGTCGTCGACTTCGCGCTCCCGGCACGGGCGCGCGTGCTGCGGCATCTCCTGCGAGGGCGCGCCGGGTACGCCGACCTGGTCGACGCGAGCGGACTCGTGCTGGCGAGCACCGATCGCGCCCGCCTGCACCAGGCCGTCTCCTGCCGCGAACGCGTCGGGCAGCTCATCTCCGAGAAGCGGAGCGCGGGCGGCTTCTGCCGGGAATGCCACCCGGGCGGTTCGCCCTCGGTGACCGCCTTCGCGCCGCTGTCCGCGGCGCGCTGGGGCGTGAACGTGGTGCAGCCGCAGACCGTCCTCGCCACCTCCGGCGCCCTGCCGGCGTCGTTCGCGCTGCTCGGCGTGGCCCTCCTCGTCCTGGCCGGCGTCTTCGCCTGGGGCGCCGCGCGTAGCGTGACGCGCCCCATCGCGGTCCTGACGGGGGCCGCCGAGCGCATCGCTGCCGGCGGGCTCGACGAGCCCATCCCCGAGCTCGGGGATGACGAGCTCGGCCGCCTGGGACGGTCGCTGGACGGGATGCGCGCCTCGCTGCGCGATCTCCTCTCTCAGGTTGCGCACGCCAACGAGAAGCTCGAGCTCCGGGTGGAGGAGCGGACGGGCGAGCTCGCCCGCGCCAACGAGCAGCTTCGGGAGCGCGATGCGCAGCGCCAGAGACTCCTGCGCACGGTCATCACCGCGCAGGAGGACGAGCGCAAGCGCATCGCCCGCGAGCTGCACGACGAGACCACCCAGAGCCTGGCGGTGCTGGTCATGGGGCTCGAGACCGCCGTGGCCGCGCTGAAGGGCGGCGGGCCGCTGCCGCGGCTCGACGAGGTGAAGGCGCTCGCGGTGCGCACGCTCGAGGAGGTGCACCGGCTCATCTTCGACCTCCGCCCGGCGGTGCTCGACGACCTCGGCCTCTTCTCGGCGCTGCGCCTGTACGCCGAGCGCGTGCTGGGGGGCCGCGGCATCGCGGTGCGCTGCGAGATCCAGGAGCTCGATCGGCGCCTGCCGCCGGAGGTCGAGATCGCGCTCTTCCGGATCGGGCAGGAGGTGATGAACAACATCGCGCGGCACGCGCGCGCGGAGTCCGTGCTGATCCAGCTCGGGCCGTACCCGCTGGCGCAGCTCGACGGAGGCGTGTCCGTGGGCGGCGCTGGCGAGGCGAAAGGCGCCTCGCGCGAGCTGCGCATCGAGATCGAGGACGACGGCCAGGGATTCGACCCCGGCACTGCGCCCGAGGACAGGCCGCACTACGGGCTCCTCGGCATCCGGGAGCGGGCGGAGCTCCTGGGAGGTGTCGCCATCATCGACTCGGCCCCCGGCCACGGCACGCGCATCGAGGTCCGCGTCCCGATTCCCGACGTCCCGCCTTCCAACGAGCCGCCGCCGCGACTAAGCTCGGGGCGCACGTGAGCGCTCCCAGGATTCGCGTCATCATCGCAGACGACCACGCCATCCTCCGCGAAGGCGTCCGAGCGCTGCTCGCCGCCGCGGATGACATCGAGGTCGTGGGACAGGCTGCCGACGGCCGCGAGGCCATCGAGGTCTGCCGCCGGCTCGATCCCGACGTCATCCTGATGGACATCGCCATGCCCGGGCTGGGCGGGCTGGAGGCGGCGCTCGAGCTCCGCAAGGAGGGCCTGCGGGTGCGCGTGCTCGTGCTGTCGCAGTACGAAGACCGCGAGTACGTGCGGCGGCTGCTCAAGGCCGGCGTCGCGGGCTACGTCCTCAAGAAGTCGGCCGGCAGCGACCTGGTGGGCGCCATCCGCGCGGTGCACCGGGGCGGGCTCGTCCTCGACCCCGAGGTGGCGCGGACGGCGATGGCCGACTCCGGTCCAGCGGGGGAAGGCGGGGATCCGTACGAGGCCCTCACCGATCGCGAGAAGCAGGTCTTTCGCCTGGTGGCCGAGGGCAAGAGCAACAAGGAGACGGCGGAGGTGCTCGACATCAGCGTGAAGACCGCCATGTCGCACCGCGAGCACATGATGGAGAAGCTGCACCTGCACAATCGCACCGAACTGGTGAGGCTCGCGCTGAAGCTCGGGGTCATCCGGATCGAGTCGTGACGTTCCGGAGGTGCCCCGCGCCCGCAATTCTTGCGTTCCCGCGCGTGCCGTGGGTCAAATGACGCAAGTATCTCCTCTGCGTCCGGCCGCCCTCAGTCAGCTCGCGAGGCCGAGGCGCGGGCGCTGCTGGGGGTAGAACCCCAGAGTTCTCGCGGTTGATTTGCTGGCCAGGCGACTTCGCGCAGAAACGGCCCGTTCCTTGCGAAGGTGGGTGCCATCACCCAGTTACGACACATGCGACAGCTCAGCGAGTTCTGGCTCCACCTCCACCGCAGCTTGCGGGCGCGGATCCTCCTGCCGACGGCGATCCTCTTCGCCGCGACGCTCGGCACCATGGTCGTGTCTGCGGTCGGCTTCTACGGCGCGGACATGGAGCGCAGCCTCCACGAGAGGGCCGAGCTCTTCGCCGGCATGTTCGCGACCGGGGTGGCGAACACCATGCTGGCCAATCCCGAGCACATGGCGCAGGTACTGGCGCTCGGGATGGTCCACCGCCCGGACGTCCGCTCCATCAGCGTCATCAAGCCGAACGGCGAGGTGCACAGCTCATCGCGGCCCGAGCTGGTCGGGAGCCGGCCATGGGGCCCCGACATCGGCCGCTTCCGGTCGACCCAGGTCGTGACGGCGCCCGGGGGCAACGCGGCCGAATACGCGGTCGTCTATCCCATCTCGAACACCCAAGGCTGCGCCGCGTGCCACGGCAGCGCCCAGCGCGTGAACGGCTGGCTCGACCTCCGCTTCACGCGCCAGGCCGTCATCGCCCAGCAGGGAAAGCTGGCGCGCGCGCTCGGGCTCTCGGCGGCGGTCGCCTTCCTGTGCCTCATGGTCATCGCCTGGTGGCTCCTCGGCCGCGAGGCCATCTCGCCGCTCCGGCGGCTCGTCTCGTCCATGAAGCGCGCCGAGTCGGGCGAGCTCGGGGTCCGGGCGGACGAGGGACGTCCCGACGAACTGGGGCTGGCGGCGCGCGGCTTCGACGCCACCCTGTCGGCGCTGCGCCGCAGCCAGACGGAGCTCGAGGCCTTCTACCGCGAGCGCATGGTGCGGGCCGACCGGTTCGCCGCGGTCGGCGAGCTCGCCACCGGGCTCGCTCACGAGATCAAGAACCCGCTGGCGGGGCTCTCCGGGGCGCTCGAGCTGCTCGCCGAGGATCTCGCCGGCTCGGCCAGGCACTCCGAGGTGGTCTCCGAGATGCGGCACCAGGTCTCGCGGCTCGCGAACACCATGGAGAGCCTCCTCAGCTTCGCCCGGCCGCCCAGGGCCCGGCTGCGGACCACGGACGTCCACCTGGCCCTCGAGAAGGTGCTGTTCCTCGTCGGTCAGCAGCGGCGCGCCGCGACGGTCATAACGACCGAGCTGGGGAAGTACCTGCCGCCCGTGCTCGCCGACCCGAGCCAGCTCGAGCAGGTGCTCCTCAACATCTGCCTCAACGCCTGCCAGGCCATGGGCGGGCAGGGGAAGCTCGTGGTCCGCACCTTCGAGGTGGACGGCGCCGTGGCGGTGGAGATCGAGGATGACGGCCCTGGGATCCCGCTCGACGTGCGGCCGCATGTCTTCAAGCCGTTCTTCACGACCAAGCGCGAAGGGAACGGCCTCGGCCTCGCCATCTCGGCACGCATCGTGGCCGAGCACGGCGGTCACATCGGATATCGCTGTCCGCCAGCCGGCGGGACCATCTTCGCGGTCACCCTACAGCGCGCATCCTCGGGAACGCCGGAGCGCGCATCGGAGCACGCAGCATGACGACGAGCCCGGCCCGCATCCTGGTGGTGGACGACGAGAAGCTCATCCGCTGGTCCGTCGGCGAACGGCTGCAGCGCGGCGGTTACGAGGTGCTGGCCGCCGAATCCGGCGAGCAAGCGCTGGACATCGTGGCCGCCAGCGCGCCGGATCTCATGCTGCTCGACGTGCGGCTACCCGGCATCGATGGGCTCACCACGCTCCAGCGCGCGCTCGCGCTGCAGCCCGAGGTGACGGTGCTGATGATGTCGGCCCACTCGACGGTCGACCTGGCCGTCGAGGCGATGAAGCGCGGCGCGCTCGACTTCCTGGTGAAGCCTTTCCCGTTCCAGTCGCTCGACGCGGCGGTGGAGCGGGCCCTGCAGACCGCACGTACGCGGCGCCAGATCGCGGCGCTCACGTCCGAGCGCAAGACCGGGACAGCCGTGCTCGGCACGATGGTGGGCAGTTCGGCGGCGATGGTCGGCATCCGGAGCATGGTCTCGCGCCTGGCCGCGAGCGACGCCACGACGGTGCTCATCGAGGGCGAGAGCGGCTCGGGCAAGGAGGTCGTCGCGCGCGCC
>JBGQLS010000067.1:0-19185 GCA_041500205.1 Anaeromyxobacteraceae bacterium
CTCTTTCACCTCTCCCCGCATTCCGGGGAGAGGTCGGCACAGGCGGCCTACTGGCCGCCGTTCTTTATAAGAACGCCGATGCGAAGCATCGGCTGTGGCAATCCGGGTGAGGGGCATGGCACGGCGTCAACCGCAAACGCTGCATCCGCCGAAAGGCATCAGCCCCCTCACCCCGGCCCTCTCCCCGCAAGCGGGGAGAGGGAGACCCTGGAGTGCGGACGGCCGAAGTAGCCAGAGACACAATCGCGCTTCGATCAGCTGACCCCGCCCGGCTCCACTGCCGCCGTGATCTTCACGTCACGCTGCCGGCCAGGGCTCTCCCGCATCCCCGGGGCGTACGCAACCACCACGTCGCGGCCCTTGCGCTTGGCCGCGAACAGCGCAGCATCGGCGCTGTCGATGAGAGAGGGCAGGTCGCGCGCGTCGGCGGGGAACGTCGCCACGCCTACCGAGATGGTGACGCGTCCACCTGGCTGGGTCGCGCCGTAATCGAGCGTGCTCGTCGCGACGAGTTGACGGAGCTTCTCGGCCAGATCCAGTGCGGCCGCGCCGTTGGAGCGCGGGAGCACTACGGCGAACTCCTCGCCGCGGTAGCGCGCCACCGTGTCGACCCGCCGCACGAAGCCGCCGAGAAGGTCCCCCACCCGGCGCAGTGTGGCGTCGCCGGCGAGATGGCCATGCCTCTCGTTCAGATCCTTGAAATGGTCGATGTCGATCATGGCCAGCGAGAAGATGTCCGAGAAGCGCTCCGAGCGCTCCATCTCCATCTCCAGGCGCTGGAACAAGCTACGCCTGTTGGCGAGCCCGGTGAGCGGATCGGTGAGCGACAGCGCCACGGTGCGCTCGTGCAATCGCGCGTTGGCGATGGCCATCGCGGCCTGGCTCGCCACCGACTCGAGGAAGGACACCTCGTCGTCGCGGAAGGCGTCCTTCAGGGGGCGGAAGAAGTCGAGCACCCCCACGCACTCGCCCTGGAAGGTCATGGGTACAGCCAGGACGGAGCCGTCCAGATCGCCGGTCCAGCGCTGCGCCGGGAAGCGCCCGTCCGTGCGGACGTCCCTCACCAGCAGGCGCTTTCGCTCACGCGCTGCCCACCCGGCGATGCCCTCGCCCAGAGGAACGCGCCGGCCCTCGACGCTGGGGTTGATCCCGAAGATGCTCTTCACCACCAGGTCGCCCTGGAGCTCGTCGAGGAGCAGCACGGCGAAGGCCTGGTAACCCAGCGTGCGACCCATGAGGTCCGATACCACGTGCAGCACCTCGTCGAGCTTGAGCGTCGAGCTCAAGGTGCGCCCCAGGTCCGAGAGCAGCGTCAGCTCGCGGACGTGCGCCTCCAGCCGGCGGTTCGCGTCGTCGAGGAGCTGGTGCTGCGCCTCGACCTCGGCCTTGAGCGCGAGCTCGCGCTGCATCGATTCCATGGACTGGGCGTCGTCGATGCGGCGCGCGTGGAGATCGGTGATGGCCGCCAGGGCCGTGTTGAAGCTGCGCGCGAGATCGCCGAGCTCGTCCTCCGAGTCGACCGGTGCGCGCGTCAGGAAGTCGCCTTGCTCGGTGCGCTTCAGCGCGGCCACGATACGCGCGAGCGGCTGCTCGAGCAGTAGTCGCACCGCGAGGAAGTGCACGGCCGACATCGTGAGAGCGAGGACGAGCAGGAACGCCAGCACGAAGCTCGACAGCCCCGGCGCCTTTTCCCGCAGCGCCGAGCTGAGCCAGAAGACCCCCACCAGGGCAAGGAATAAGGAGGGGACGCCGACGGCTAGCAGGAGCTTCCGCGCTATCTGGGAGCGGATGAAATGGGGCATCGCGATAAAGCGATCAGCGTAGACCCGACGGGGGCGCAGGACAAGTCGGTCGTTCCCGCTCCGAGCCGCGCGATTCCTGGTGGGGCGCGGAAACCTTAGAGCTGCGGCGGGTTGCAACGGGAGTTGCCCGCCGGCAAGAGTAGGCCACCATGGACCTCCTCTCGAGCGCCCTCCTCGCCGGGTTCCCGCACGGTTTCACCACGCGGCGGGGCGGCGCGTCGCGGACGCGATTCGAGAGCTTGAACCTGGGTGCAGGGGTCGGTGACGAGGCCAGCCATGTCGAGGCGAACTGGCAGGCGCTGTGCCGAGCCACGGGGCTGGAGTTTGCCCGCGTGCGGCAAGTGCATGGCGATCGCGTCGTCATCGCGCGCGCGGCAAGCGACCTGTCCGAGGAGGCCGACGCCGTCATCTCGGCTCAGCCAGGTCTGGCAGCGTGCGTTTCCGTGGCTGATTGCGTACCCATTCTCATCGGCGACCCCCGATCCGGGGCAGTGGCGGCCATCCACGCGGGCTGGCGGGGTACACTGGCCCACACCGCGGAACGCGCGGTCGAGGCGCTCGCGCGCGAGCTGGGTGCCCACCCCGGCGACTTGCTCGCCGCCATTGGCCCCGCCATCGGCCCGTGCTGTTACGAGGTCTCGCGCGACCTCGCGCAGGTCTTTCGCGACGACCTTGGCACGCGTGTGGCCGAGCCCGGGGCTGGCAGCTCCCGGGTCGACCTTTGGCTCGCGAACGAGCTCGTCCTTCGAAAGGCTGGGTTAGCGGGAGAGCGCATCGAGGTCTTGGGGCGCTGTACCGCGTGCGAGCCCGAGACCTTCTTCTCCTACCGTCGAGATCGGGGCTGCACAGGTCGGCAGGTGGGATTCATCGCACCTGCGCCGACCCCCCTTTCTTGACTTAGCGTCGCGATAGTCCGAGAATTTTCGGGATCTTCGGGGCTCCGCGCGCTGGCTCCAGCGCAGCGGAGAATCACCCGGCAAGGAGTCGTCCCTCATGAGAGCGTCGCGCCTCATCCAGCTCGTTGTACTCGTGCCCTTCACAGCCCTCGCCCAGGGTCGCGGAGCCACAGAAGCCGCCAAGAGCGCGAACGCTGCGGAGGAGGCGGCGACCGAAGCGCGCATGAAGGCGGCCGACGCCGAGGGCCAGCAGGAGGATCAACCTGGGGTCGAGCTCGGCAAGGCCGCCGCGCGCCTGGAAGGCGAGCCTGCCTCGGAACCAGCGCAGGACGCGGCGGCTCCGGCTGCGGTCAAGGCGGAGCCCGCGCCCGACGCGTACACGGTGAAGCCCGGAGACACGCTCTGGGATCTGTCTGGCCGGTTCCTGAATAACCCTTGGTACTGGCCCAAGGTATGGTCGTACAACCCCGAGATCTCCAACCCGCACTTCATCTATCCGGGTAACGTCGTGCGCCTCTATCCGGGCGGGGAGGAGGGACCGGCCCGCATGGAGCAGGTTCAGCAGGTCGCGGGCAGGACGGGTGAAGACCTGGACGCGCCTCGCGAGCTCGACGACTTCACCCGCGCCGACATGAAGAAGCCTCAGGAGATTGGCGAAGGCGACGAGGTGGCGGTGGTCGGCCCGTACAAGATCGGGTACGTGCCACCCAAGGGTCTCTACGCCCGCCGGGACAGCTTCGTCACGCCTCGTGAGCTGCAGGAATCGGGGACCATCGTGGCGTCGTTCGAGGAGAAGCTCCTGCTCAGCCTCCATGATCGCGCCTACGTCCGCTTCACCGAGAAGGCGAAGGTGAAGACCGGCGAGAGCTACATCATCTACAAGACCGAGCGCCCGGTGCGTCATCCCGTGACTGGCGAGCTCTTCGGTTACCAGACGACCATCATCGGCGGGGCGAAGGTCGTCGCCGTGGACGACAAGGCGGTCACCGTCGACATCTCGAACGCCTTCGAGCCCATCGAGCGAGGCGCGCTCGTGGGTCTCAGGATGGACAAGATCGTGAAGCAGGTGCAGAGGCGCCCGAACCAGCACCGCATGGACGGCTACATCATCGCGGCCCAGCAGGAGGTCATCTCCGAGATCGGCGAGCACCACGTCGTGTTCGTTGACAAGGGTCGCGCCGACGGTGTCGAGGAGGGCAACGTGTTCACGGTCATCCGCTCCGGAGACCCGTATGGCCGCGCCATGAACGAGATCATGCGCGACGCCGACCTGCCAAAGGAGGACGTGGGCACGCTCATCGTGGTGGACGCCCAGCAGACCTCCTCGGCTGCACTCGTGGTCCGCAGCTTCCGCGAGCTCTACGTGGGAGACAAGGTCGAGATGCGCTCCGGCGCGGCTCCTGGCGGGGGCACCTAGGCAATCGGTGCCAGGCTGTACCTATTTGAAATACCAGGGTAATTTCGCCTGGCTGCCTGCCCGCCCGCTTGACGCTGTCGGGGCGAGGCGGGTATAGGGACCCGCCTCATGTACCCGGCGCGGACCATCCTTCGTGGAGAAAACGGATGGCCCGCACGGCTTGCGACGCTTCCAGACGCGCCCGAGCGTCTTCGGGTGCGTGGGGAACTCGGCCCAGCGGCTGAGCGCCGGGTCGCCATCGTCGGTTCGCGCCAGGCCGACCCGTACGGAGTCGAGACAGCGTTCGCGATAGCGCGCGACCTGGCGCTGGCCGGCGTCTGTGTCGTCTCCGGCGGAGCCGAGGGCATCGACGCCGCCGCGCACCGGGGCGCGCTCGAGGCCGGAGGACGGACCATCGCGGTCATGGGCACCGGCGTCGACCTCGCCTACCCGGCCGCCAACCGGGCGCTCTTCCATCGGATCCTCGGGTCGGGTGGCGCGCTTACCTCGGAGTACGAGGACGGCACGCCAGCCGCGAAGTGGACGTTCCCGAGGCGGAACCGGATCGTGAGTGGCATGAGCGAGGCCGTGGTCGTGGTCAGGGCTGGCGAGCGGAGCGGCGCCCTCATCACGGCGGCATGGGCACAGCGACAGGGCGTTCCGGTGCTCGCGGTCCCCGGAGACGTGAGAGAGGAGGGCTCGGCAGGTCCCATCGCCCTCCTGCGCCGCGGCGCGAAGGTCGCGGCGAACGCTCGGGACGTCCTCGAGGCCATCGGCATGGCCGGCCAGCTTTCACTGAAGGTTGACGAACCGGGCCGGGAGCTCGAGGGCGACGAGGCAGCCCTCTTCGAGGCGCTGGGACGGGTGCCGCGCCACGCCGACGAAGTCGCCCGGGCGGCGGGCGTCTCGCCCGCGGTCGCCCTCTCGGCGCTGCTGCTCCTCGAGCTGCGAGGGCTTTGCGAGCAGCGCCCAGGCCACTACTTCTTGCGCCGCGCCTAGGCGGCATTCTGGGACCGACCTGCTCGTCCAAAGCTTCCCCGCGAGATGGACGTCACCTTCACCGCCGGCATGGGGGAGAAGCTCGATGAGATCGAAGACGGGAATGCGCACTGGCAGGCGGTCCTCCAGGACTTCTACACCGGATTCAAGGAGGACCTCGCCAAGGCCGAGGTCGCCATGCGCGACGTGAAGCGTCAGGAGATCGCGACCGAGCTCGCGTGCGAGAAGTGCGGCAAAGCCATGGTCATCAAGTGGGGCCGCATGGGCGAGTTCCTCGCCTGCTCCGGCTATCCCGAGTGCCGGAACACCATGAACTTCCGGCGCGAGGAGGACGGGCGGATCGCGCCTGTCAAGGAGGAGGAGATAGTCAGCGGCGAGAAGTGCCCGACGTGCGAGGCGCCGATGGTGGTGAAGCGGGGACGCTTTGGCCGCTTCCTCGCCTGCTCCCGGTACCCTGAGTGCAAGACGTCGAAGCCCATCTCGATCGGGGTGACCTGTCCCAAGGGCTGTGGCGGCTACATCAGCGAGCGGCGGTCGAAGAGGGGCAAGACCTTCTACGGCTGCTCGTCATACCCGAATTGTGACTTCGTCTCCTGGGACCGGCCGCGCAACGAGGCTTGCCCGGACTGCGGCAGCACGTACCTGCTCGAGAAGTACTCCAAGAAGACTGGTCCGTTCGTGGCCTGTCCGAACAAGGAGTGCGGCTACCAGCGAGAAGGGGAACAGGGTGCTCCCCGCGCCGCCGAGGGCGAGAAGCCGGCGGTTTCAGGGGAAATCGACACCTGATGGCGGCTTCAGGCCTCAGGCTTCGGGCCTCAGGCAACTGCCCGCGGTCGCGCAGCGCTTCTGGTGAAGCCTGAGGTCCGAGCCCCAGGGAATGGAGCTATCAGATGCTCGGGCCCTCGAGCTCGGGGACGACTCCGCGCTCGCGCCGCGTTGCGCACTCGGTGCAGAGGAGCGCGAAGGGCAAGGCGTGAAGCCGTTTCGGGTCGATGTCGGTTTCGCAATCCACGCACACGCCGTACTCGCCGGCGCCGATCCGTGCGAGCGCCGCGTCGATCATCGCCACCTGCCGGCGTTGCACCTCTCCGAGGAGCGAGAGCGTGTACTGCTCGTGCTCGCTCTGCGCCCCCTCCTCGAACTCCGGGTCGCGTTCGGCCCCGCGCAGAGCCTCGAGCTCGTTCTGGGCGCGGCGCGCAGTCTCGAGGATGGTGCGGCGGCGGCGCAGCAGGTCGCTCTTCAGGCTTTCCATGTCCTTCGCGCGCAAGTTGCAATCCTCCAGTCCCCGCGACAAAGATGAGCGCACAGAACACCCCGGAACGAGACCCATCCCCCGGTTCCGCGCGCTTGCGGTACACAAGCTTGGCACCCATCTGCTGGACTGGCAACCCTGGCTGCGGCGGAGGGTCACGTTGGGGGCGGACGGGCGGGCGACTGCATGAGCGACGGGCGCATCAGCGTGGTGGGGGGAGGGCTGGCCGGCAGCGAGGCCGCCTGGCAGCTCGCGCGCGCCGGGGTGCCGGTGGACCTCCACGAGATGAAGCCCGCGCGCCGATCGCCCGCACACAAGCTCGACGGTCTCGCCGAACTCGTCTGCTCGAACTCGCTCCGCTCCGACAACCCGGAGAACGCCGTCGGGCTCCTGCACGAGGAGCTGCGGCGGCTGGGGAGCCTCGTCCTCGAGGCGGCCGACACCACCCGCGTTCCGGCCGGAGATGCGCTGGCTGTTGACCGACAGCGCTTCAGCGCTCTCGTCACCGAGAGGATCACCTCGCACCATCTCGTGCGGGTGGTGACGGACGAGGTGACGGTGCTTCCCACCGGGACGGAGCCCGCCATCGTCGCCACCGGGCCCCTCACGGGCGAAGCGCTCGCCGAAGCCATCGCGCGGCTCTGTGGCGGACGCCTGCACTTCTATGACGCCATCGCTCCCATCGTGTCGGCGGAGTCCATCGACATGTCGATCGCCTACGCGCGCTCTCGCTACGGGAAGGGCGGGGGCGACGACTACCTGAACCTCCCGTTCGACGAACCGCAGTATCGCGCCTTCGTAGGGGCGCTCCTCACCGGCGAGAAGGTCGCCCCCCATGACTTCGAGGAACCCCGCTATTTCGAAGGCTGCCTTCCCGTCGAGGTCATGGCAGAGCGGGGGGCCGACGTGCTCGCCTACGGGCCGATGAAGCCTGTCGGCCTGGAGGACCCGCGTACCGGCAGGCGCCCCTTCGCAGTCGTGCAGCTCCGGCGCGAGGACGAGGCCGGCACCGCCTTCAACATGGTGGGCTTCCAGACCCGGCTCACCTGGCCCGAGCAGAAACGGATCTTCCGGCAGTACATCCCGGGACTACAGGGAGCCGAGTTCGTCCGCCTGGGGCAGATTCACCGCAACACGTTCATCGAGGCGCCACGGGTGCTCGCTCCCGATCTCTCGCATCGTGAATGCCCGCACCTGTTCTTCGCGGGCCAGATCACCGGGGTCGAGGGTTACGTCGAGTCCACGGCCTGCGGACTCCTCGCCGCACGCGCCGTGCTCGACCGCCTGCGCGGCCGGCCCTTCCAGCCGCCTCCGCCTGGCACCGCGATGGGTGCGCTCCACCGTCATCTCACCGGAGCCGCTCATCCACCCGGCGCTGATTACCAACCGACGAACGTCGTCTTCGCGCTCTTTCCGCCCCTGGAAGGCCGGCAGCGCGGGAAGGCAGCGCGCAAGAGTGCGCACGTGGAGCGGGCGCGAAGGGAGCTGTCCGCATGGCTGTGAGTCTGACCTGTCCCGTCGCTTGCTCGCTGCTCGCCTTCGCGGTGGGTTGCGTTCGCCCGGAAGCATCACACGGGCTCGGGCGCCGGGTGGCCGAGGGCGCCGTGGTGTCGATGCGCGCGGCACCAGACGGGGCATACCTCGCTTTCTTGCACCGCTGTCAGCAGGCGAAGGACCGGACGCTGCCGCCCGGCACTGCGTCCTGCGAGCTGGCGGTGGTGCCTTCCGGTGGTGGGACAGCCCAGCGGGTTGCGGCCGGCGTCACCACGCTGCCACAGGGCTTCGCGTGGAGCGCCGCTGGCCACGCGCTCGCGGCCCTCGCCGAGTACGACCACGCCGAGGCGCGCGGAGCGCTCGTGGTCTGGTCGGGCGCCGAGGCTCGCCGCGTCGCCGAGGACGTCAGCTTCTACGCGCTCGACCGCACAGGCGGGCGCGTGGGATGGGTCAGCGGAGGGCAGCTCTACCTCGCGCGGGCGGGAGGCGCGGCGCCGGCGGCAGTGGCCGGGGCGGAGCGTGTGGCGACGTTCGAGTTCGGAGCCCGGGAGGCCGTGGAGCTCCTCGCTCGCCGCAGCGCGCGCGCCGGAGGGGAGCTGCTCGCGGTGCGCGGCCACGCGGCGGCGCCGGTGGCGGCCGACGTGCGCGACTATGGGTTCGCGCGCGACGGCCGGCGCTTTGCCTTCACGTCGGGTACATCCCAGGCCCTTGCGGTGGCGGGCACGGATGGGCTCCATCCGGCTCCGCCGCTCGGCAGGGACGTCCACACGTTCATCTTCTCCCCACGCGGCGACGCGATCGCTTTCATTGCAGATGCCACCCCCGGTCGGCAGGGAGACCTGTGGCTGTCCGCGCCGGGCGGCGGGGCGGGACGGGTGGCCCAGCGCGTTGGCGAGCCTCGGTGGAGCGCGGATGGCTCGCGCCTGGCCTGGCTACAGGAGTACGACCCCCGCTCTCGGACGGGCATGCTGGCCGTGGGCGGACCTGGCTTGCGGTCGGCCGTGCTGGCGAGGAACGTCTCGGACTTCGACCTCACTCCAGACGGCGCATCGGTCGCCTTCCTCCTCCACGAGACCGCCGGCGGGTACTCCGTCGATCTCGGGCTGGCGCAGGTGGGAGGCGGCGGAGCGCCGACGACCATCTCGAAAGGCGTTTTCGGGTTCTCCTTTTCGCCCGACGCTCGCTGGCTCTACTACCGCGCCACGTGCGTACGTGAGGCGGAGTCGTGCGACTTGCTGCGCGTGCCAGTCTCCGGACCTGCGCCGTCCGGCAAGCCGGAGACTATCGCACTGGGCGTCAAGAGTTTCGAATTCGCCCCTCGCCGCCCCGACCGGCTGTTGGTGAGCTGGGCGCGCAAGGACCGCGTGGCCCTCGACCTCGCCCTGTGGGAGAACGGAAAGCTCACTGCCATCGACACCTACGCGCTTCCCGGCAGCGTGCAGTTCCTGGGCGATGACCCGAGCCGCATCGCCTACGCGGTGATCGAGTCGAAGCGGCAGGGCGTGTACGTGGCCGAACTGCCGTGAGTCGTGTCCTGGCGGTCGGCGCTTCGCCTGCCTCGCTTCCTTGCCGTCGCGTCAGCGCCCGCGCGGCGTCACGGTCGCGCAGACGTTCTCGCCGCCGATGAGACGGCAGGTCGCGCCTGCAGCCACCAGGGGCGCCATCGCGCCCTCGTCGGGGACGTAGAGGGTGTCCCTGCGCAGTCGACCCTGCGCCACCTCCTCGCTCGACGCGGCGCAGGTGGCGCGGAACCGGGCGAGGTCCATCCTTGCCAGGTACCCGCTGTTGAAGCCGAGGCCGAGCCGGTAAGCGCGGTACGCCAGCGCGACCTCGCGCGCGCCGAATGCGGCGCCGCAGCCCTCGCCGTCCGAGTTGCGGACGTGAGGTGGGAAGAGCGCCAGGTGTCGATGTCCTGAGGCGGCCGCTTCCCAGCCGTCGAGCGACGGCACCTCGCCAGGGGCAAAGTGCTGCCGGACATGGCCGATCCCGACGTCGAAGAACTGCAGCCCCACCGCGGTTGCGAGCGCGAGGTACGCGGCGCGCCGGCGCGTCTCGAGCAGCGAGAGCGTCCCCGCCACCCCCGCTGCGAGGAGGAGGTAGTACATGGGCCAGATGAAGCGGCCGGAGGAGCGGAAAGGTCCGATGACCACCTGGGCGGCGCGGGGAAGACTGCTCGTGCCGAGCACCTTGCGACCTCCGAGCGTCACGTAGGTCGAGACGGCGATGAGGGCGAGGGCGCCGCAGACGGCGACCGTCGGGGCGAGCCGGCGCCAGGGGAGGGGTCTGTGCTGGCCGAACCTGGACGCTGCGGCCAGGACCACGATGGCGAGCCCGCCGACCCCGAGGTACGCATACCCTTCCCATTGCCCCGGCGTGCGCGTGGGCCAGTTCGGCAGCAGGTGCGACCAGCCCATGGGGTTCACGAACGTCAGGAGGTCGGCCGAGAAGTAGCCGAACCCTCGCGCCGGGAGCGGGGCGCTCCCATATCCCAGGAGGGCGAGCAGCACGGCGTCGCCTAGGACGACCAGGCCGAGCCACGCAACCGCTCGCGATGGCCGCAGCCGAGCCTGGGCCGCGAACGACGCCGCCGTCGCCGCGGAGAGCGCGAGCGCCATGACCCCCAACGTCGGATGGATGGCGGCGGCGAGCAGCGCCAGGCCCGCGACCGTGGCCAGCCCGCGGCGGACGGCGCGCGCGTCGCTCACAGGCCGAAGCGCCACCGCGAGCAGCGCGAGGAGGATCCAGTGCGCCGACAGCGCCTCGTGGCCCAGGCGCCACAGCAGGGGAGGAGCGAGCGCGAAGAGCGCTCCCGCGAGGAACTGGGCGATGCCATCGCCGCCGATGGCCCTGCCGATGCGCGCGCCGAAGAATCCCTGCAGCGCGAAGCAGAGGGCCAACCACGCGCCGAAGTACTGGAAATCTGCGGGAAGGTGCGACGAGGCGAGGCGGGCGAGCACGGCCGCGACCGGGATGGCGTCCGTGAACCCCACGGTGCTGCCGATGGGCTCGGCGAACTGCGTCAGTGATCCCAGCGGCAGTCGCCAGCACTCGTTTCGGAAGAAAGCCCACCCCAGCCAGTGCTGCGCCGAGTCCCCGCTCCGCAACAGCCAGCCCACTCGCGTCGGCGGAAGGGCGGAACCACCGCCGTTGGCGAGGAACCACGCGAGCCCGAACGCGGCGGCCGCGAGCGAGGCGAAGGGCCATCGGGGCCGCCGCAGCGGCGCCGAGCGTTCTGCGAGACCCTCCACGCGCGCAGGTCCTTCTTTCTGGGAGGCTGGTCCAAGTCGAGCGGATGCGGCCCCGCGGGCCGACAAGATACTCGACCTGCGCGGCCGCGGGGCGAAGCGCGGGGCTTCGGGCGCGCTGGCTCCGGTCGCGGCCCCGAGCTCTTCTCGGCGCCGGTCGCCTCGGCGTGCTCCGTCGCGGTACCGTGGAAGCCATGAAGGATCTCTCGACCCGCCCGCGACCGGAGGGCGCTTGCCGCGATCGTCGCGCGCGGCGATGGGGCAAGACGGTCGGCGCAGTCGCGCTGATCGCGCTCGCGATCACCATGGCGGAGCTCTACCGCGCGGGCAGGCCCTTCGGCCCCTTGCGGAAGCCGGCGGTGTACCCCTGGGCCGCCCTGGCTGCCCTGAGCGGCGCGGCCTGGGCCTCCCTGAGGCGCGGCCGCTGGGCGTTACCTGCCTGCTTCGCTGCCGCCACGTTCGCCGTCTACTTGATGAACGGCAGGCGGCTCCCGTCCGGCGACACGAAGCCGGCGACGCTCATCCCCTATGCGCTCGTACGCAACGGGACGCTGGCGCTGGACGGCCTCGTGGCGGAGCCTCTCCCGGCGTGGGTGGAGCGACGCGGCAGTCACGTGTGGTCGCACTACCCCGTCACCGCGGGCATCATGGCGCTGCCCGTCTATCTGCCTGCGGCGCTGGGTCCTGGACGTGCAGGCGCCCTCCCGGAGGCGGAGAAGGTCGCGGCCGCGCTCCTGGCGGCAGCATCGGTGGGGTTCGTGCTGGCTATTTTCCTCGAACTCGCGGTGCCGGTGCGGCTCGCCCTGCTGGGCGCCGCGACCTACGGGTTCGCGTCGTCGATCTTCAGCACAGCGGGGCAGGCGCTGTGGCAGCACGGCCCCGGTGCCCTCGCGCTCTCCGCCGGCATCTGGTGCAGCGTACGGTCGCGCGGCGACCTGCGCTGGGCAACCTGGGCTGGCCTATGCGCCGGAGTCGCCGTGGCGGCACGGCCGACGAACGTCTTGGCCGCCGGTGCGCTCGTTGCGTGGCAGCTTCTGCGCGGCCGCGGCCCGGCAGCCCGCGCGCTGGTCGGCGCGGCGGTACCGCTCTCCCTCCTCGCGCTCTACAATGCGGTTGCCTTTGGCGCGCCGTGGGCAACCGGATATGGCCACCTGACCGTCTCGTTTGGCTCGCACCTCGCGGAGGGCCTCGCCGGTGTGCTCTTCTCACCCACGCGTGGGCTCATCACGTTCGTCCCGTGGACGCCGGTCGCGCTCGTGGGTCTCCTCGTGGGGGCGCGGCGGGACAGCCTGTACGCCTCTGCGCTCGCGGCGGCTGGGGCCATCCTCGTGGTGCACGCGCTCTGGAATGACTGGGCAGGGGGCTGGTGCTTCGGACCACGACTGGTCTCCGACGCGACGCCGCTGCTTGCGTTGGGGCTGGCCCCCGTTCTCATGGAGGCGCACCGGCGGCCGCTCGCGCTGGCGTCGCTTCTCATCGGCGCAACGCTCGGTGCCTGGTTGTCGTGGCTGGCCGCGTTCAGGCCCGAGGCGTCGCTCGCGCGCGACGTGTACCTCGGATCGGACGTGCATGCGATGGAGTGGTGGCGGTATCCGCCGCTGCGGCTTGCGAGGGAGCTGCTCTCCCGTCGATGATGGGTGAAGGCGCGCGCGAAAAACTCGCGCGCCCGCGCGGCTCTGGCAACATCGAATCGATGCCGCTCGACCTCGCCACGCTCGCGCCGGAGATCCAGAAGTTCGCCGTCCACCTCGCGAGCGAGCGGCGCGGATCCGCTCACACCTCGAAGGCGTACCTCATCGATCTCGCGCAATACGCCGCCTACCTCGGCGAGGTCGGCGTCCCTCTGGCGCCGTCCTCGCCTGCCGCCGTGCGCGGGTTTCTCTCTCGCGCATCGGTGACTTCCGGCGCGGCCAGCCTCGGGCGCAAGCTCTCCGCCCTTCGCAGCTTCTACCGCTTCCTCGTGCGGGAGGGACTCTCGCCGGCGAACCCGGCGCGCGCCGTGGCGAGCCCGAGACGGCCGAGGAAGCTGCCCGAGGTCCTTCCCGAGGACGAGGTTGCGGCGCTGATCGAGGCGCCGACGCGGACGGTGCACGGCGGCGGCCGGGCCGCGGCCAGCGGGGGACGAGCCCCCGCGCTGCTCTTGCGCGACCGAGCCTTTCTCGAGCTGCTCTACGCGAGCGGGCTCCGCGTCTCGGAGCTCGCATCGCTCGACGTGGAAGACCTGGACCTCGCGCAGGGCCTGGTGCGCGTCCTCGGCAAGCGCCGCAAGGAGCGGGTCATCCCGGTCGGCTCCCTGGCGCGGAAGGCCCTCGTGCGCTGGCTCGCGGAGGGGCGGTCGGCTCTCGCGAGCGGCCCCGAGCACGCCGCCGCTGCGGGCGCGCTCTTCCTCAACTTCCGTGGCGGACGTCTCTCGACGCGCTCGGTCGCCCGGCGGCTGGACCGCGCGGTGCTCGCAAGCGGTCTCTCTCGGCGCGTGCACCCGCACGTCCTGCGCCACTGTTTCGCGACGCACCTCCTCGGCAACGGCGCCGACCTCCGCGCGATCCAGGAGCTTCTGGGTCACGCCTCGCTCTCCACGACGCAGCGTTACACGCACCTCGACTGGAAGCGACTGGCGGAGGTTTACGACCGGGCGCATCCTCGCGCGCGGTGAGAAGAGGCTTCGGGCCTCAGGCAAGCCGCCGCGATCGCAGGGCACTCTTCCTGAAGCCTGAGGCCTGAGTAGCCGGGGGCGAAGGCCGCCCCCGCCCCGCCGGGCAAAGCCCATCGGGGCCCCACCCCGGCCACGCCGCAGAGCGATCACATTCTTCGACAGGTCTTGAGTACCCGGGGCTCGCGCCGCCCCGCCCCGGCCGGCAGAGCCGTCGGGGCCCCACCCTGGCTAAGAAGCCAAAGCATTTTTCGACAGGTCTTGAAGCCTACAGGAGTCGAAGCAGCGGACTTCGGCGTTGCCCGAGCCCTCGCTCTGTACTACTTGAAACCGATGTTCCACGGGACGACGGTTCTGTGCGTGCGCCGCGAGGGGAACGTCGTTCTCGCCGGCGACGGCCAGGTCACGCTCGACAAGACCGTGATGAAGTCGACTGCCCGCAAGGTGCGGCGCCTGGGAGAGGGTCAGGTGCTGGCGGGTTTCGCAGGCGCGACCGCCGACGCGTTCCAGCTCTTCGAGCTGTTCGAGAAGAAGCTGAAGGAGCACGCACGCTCGTTGCCGCGGGCGGCCGTCGAGCTGGCCAAGCAGTGGCGTACCGATCGGTTCCTCCGGCGGCTCGAGGCGCTCCTCATCGTGGCAGACCGGGAGCACAGCTTCGTCCTCTCGGGGGCAGGCGACATCATCGAGCCCGACGTGGTCCCTGGTGGCGGCGCCGTCGCTGTCGGGTCGGGCGGCCCGTACGCACTGGCGGCGGCGCGCGCTCTCCTCGCGCACTCGAACCTGCCGGCCCGCGCGGTCGCCGAGGAGGCGATGAAGCTCGCGGCCGAGATCTGCATCTACACGAACGCCAACCTCACGTTCGAGGAGCTCTAGTGGACCCGCGCAACCTGATGCCGAGGGAGATCGTCGCCGAGCTCGACCGCTACATCATCGGGCAGGGCAAGGCGAAGCGCGCGGTCGCCATCGCGCTGCGCAACCGCTGGCGCCGCCAGCGCGTGTCGGACGAGCTGAGGGACGAGATCCTGCCCAAGAACATCATCATGATCGGGCCAACGGGCGTGGGGACGACGGAGATCGCCCGGCGCCTGGCGCGGCTCGCCGGCGCGCCGTTCGTCAAGGTGGAGGCGTCGAAGTTCACCGAGGTCGGCTATGTCGGCCGCGACGTCGACTCCATGGTCCGAGACCTGGTCGAGGCCTCGGTGAAGCTGGTCAAGGAAGAGGAGATGGACAAGTTGCGAGGGCGCGCGCGCGAGGCGGCCGAGGACAAGGTGCTCGACGCGCTCGGCTTCGGAAGCGGCGCCTTCGGTCTCGGCTTCCGCAACGCCGTCCAGCGCGTTCGAGGCGAGGGCGAGCCCGAACGGCCGCAGGGCACCGCCGGCCGGGACCGGGCGCGCGCGCAGCTCCGCGCGGGCACGCTCGACGACGAGGACGTGGAGGTGGAGCTCGCGGAGAAGGGCGTCCCGTTCATGCCCATCATGGCGCCGGGCATGGAGGACATGGCGCAGGGCCTCAACGATATGATGAGCCAGATCGGGAACAACCCGATCCTCTCGATGTTGGGCGGCGGGCAGAAGAAGCGGAAGCGCAAGCTCAAGGTGAAGGAGGCGCTCCAGCTCCTCACCGAGGACGAGGCGGGGCGCATGGTGGACATGGAGCGGGTGACGCGCGAGGCGCTCGACCGGGCGCAGAACGCCGGGATCATCTTCATCGACGAGATCGACAAGATCGCCGGCCGGGAGGGTGGCCATGGCCCGGACGTGTCGCGTGGAGGCGTGCAGCGCGACCTCCTGCCCATCGTCGAAGGCTCCAACGTCAACACCAAGTACGGGATGGTGAAGACGGATCACGTGCTGTTCATCGCCGCTGGCGCCTTCCACACGGCCAAGGTCTCGGATCTCATCCCCGAGCTGCAGGGCCGCTTTCCCATACGCGTCGAGCTCTCCTCGCTCGGGCGCGAGGAGCTGGTGCGGATCCTCAAGGAGCCGCGCAACTCGCTCGTGAAGCAGTACGTGGCGCTCCTTGCCACCGAAGGGGTCGACCTCCAGCTCACCGAGGAGGCGATCGAGGAAGTTGCGCGGGTGGCCGCTGACGTGAACGAGCGGATGGAGAACATCGGGGCGCGGCGCCTCCACACCGTCATGGAGCGTCTCCTCGACGAGATCAGCTTCGACGCGTCCGAGAAGCGCGGCCAGAGGCTCGTCATCGATCCCAAGTACGTGCGCGAGCGGCTCGAGGACGTGCTCGCGGACGAGGATTTGTCGAAATACATCCTTTGAGGCTTCGGGCCCGAGGCCTGAGGCCCGGCGACGGATGCTGCACCCGGAATCGCCTGTGCTATAAGCGCGGGATGAACGCGACCGAGTCCCTCGTCGAGCGCGCGAACAGGGTCCTCACACCGAACTACCGGCCGCAGCCCGTCGCGATCGTCCGAGGGCTGGGCAGCCGAGTCTGGGACGCCGAGGGCAAGGAGTATCTCGACTTCCTGGGCGGAGTGGCGGTGAACGTGCTCGGTCACTGCCACCCGGCGCTGGTGAAGGCGCTCGAGGAGCAAGCGCGCGAGCTGTGGCACGTCTCGAACCATTTCTTCATCCCGCGCCAGGTGGAGCTCGCCGAGGCGCTCCTCGCCAAGACGGCCTTCGCGCGCCGCGCCTTCTTCTGCAACAGCGGCGCCGAGGCGAACGAGGTGATGCTCAAGCTCGCCCGCAAGTACCACGCCGACCGGGGCCACCCCGAGCGCAACGAGATCGTCGCCTGCAAGGACTCCTTCCACGGCCGCACGCTCTTCACGGTCACGGTGGGCGGGCAGGAGAAGTACCGGCACGGGTTCGAGCCGCTCGTCCCTGGTGTGCGGCACGTTCCGTTCGGTGACGTTCGGGCCCTCGAGGAGGCCCTCACGGACAGGACCGCCGCGTTCATCGTGGAGCCGATGCTCGGGGAGGCCGGCGTCATCCCTGCTCCGCCCGGCTATCTCGGCGCGGCGCGCGAGCTGACTCGCAAGGCGGGGGTCCTCCTCTGCCTGGACGAGATCCAGACGGGAATGGGCCGGACCGGACGCTGGTGGGCCCACGAGTGGGACGGGATCACTCCCGACCTCATGACGTCCGCGAAAGCATTGGCCGGGGGCGTACCCATGGGCGCGCTCCTGGCGACCGAGGAGGCGGGCCTGCACCTCTCCGCGGGCAGTCACGGCAGCACCTTCGGCGGGAACCCGCTCGCGTGCGCCGTCGCCCTCGCGGTCGTGCGAGAGCTGGAGGGCGGCGTGCTCGAGCGCTCGCGGCAGGTCGCGGCCCGCCTGTACGAGAGGCTCTGCGCCCTCGCGCCCCGGGATCGTGTCGGGCAGGTGCGCGGGCGCGGGATGCTCCTCGCCCTGGTCGTCCGGCGCGTGAAGGCCGCGGAGGTCGCACGCTGCGCGCGCGAGCGAGGCTTGCTCGTGAATCCGATCGGGGAGGATGTCATCCGCCTGGCGCCCGCCCTCACCCTCACAGTCGCGGAAGTCGACGAGGCCACGGCGCGACTTGGCGCCGCGCTCGCAGCGGCGCCCGCGGAGGCCTGAACCATGCCGAACACGCTCGGGAGGAAGCGCGACTTCCTCCGCATCACCGATCTCTCACGCGAGGAGCTTCTCGAGCTCATCGAGCGCGCCGCGGAGTGGAAGCTCCTCGGCAAGAACGGCCCGCGCCCCCTCGAACGCATGTCGGTCGGGCTCGTCTTCGAGAAGGCTTCGACGCGGACGCGGGTTTCTTTCCAGGTCGGCATCCACCAGCTTGGCGGCAACTCGCTCATGCTCTCGCCCGCGGAGACGCAGCTCGGACGCGGCGAGCCCGTGAAGGACACGGCCCGGGTGCTCGCGCGCTACCTCGACGCGCTCGTCGTCCGCACCTTCCAGCACGCCAAGATCGAGGAGATGGCGGCGCAGGCCAGCGTCCCGGTGGTGAACGCGCTCACCGACGCGTCGCATCCCTGCCAGCTCCTGGCGGACCTCCTCACCGTCACCGAGCGATTCGGTGCCGATGCGCTGCGACGCGCCGACTTCGACGTCGCCTGGATCGGCGACGGGAACAACATGGCGAACTCGTGGCTGGAGGCGTGCTGCGTACTGGGCTTCCGGCTCCGGTTGGCCTGCCCGGCGGGTTACGATCCCGACGCGGCACTGCTTACCAGGGCCGGCGCGAAGGCGCGGGTCGTCCGCAACCCCCGCGACGCGGCCCAGGGTGCGCACGTCGTCAACACGGATGTCTGGGCGAGCATGGGCCAGGAGGCGGAGGCGGCGGAGAGGCAGCGGCGCTTCGCTGGCTTCATCGTCGACCGAGGCCTCATGGCGGCCGCTGACCCGAAGGCGATCGTGTTGCACTGCCTGCCGGCGCACCGCGGCGAGGAGATCGCGGACGACGTCATCGAAGGCAGCCAATCAGCGGTGTTCGACGAGGCGGAGAACCGGCTGCACGCCCAGAAGGCGCTCCTCGAGTTGTTGCTGGCGCAGCAGGTCGCATGAAAAATGCCGTCGGGTTGCGGGTTTGGGCCTCGGACGTCCGGGGACGGGCACGTTGACCGGGGTCCCCTCGGCCGGTAGTCTCGGCTTCTGGCCCGGCGAGCATGCGGGCTCGTGGTGACCGTGCCGGGCGACCGCTACAGCCATTTCGTCTTCACGCCCGCCGACCTGGCGGAAGAGGTGGATCTCCCCCTCGATCTGAAGAAGGAGATCCTCTACCTGTCCGGAAGCCTGGGCCAGCTCGATCACTGGCAGATGCTCGGGGTTGCCTGGAACGCGCCGGCCGATGCGGTCCGCGCAGCCTACCTGGTGCGGGTCAAGGTGTTTCACCCGGACCGCCACGCCGGCCGGCGCCTCGGCTCGTACCTCGGACGCATCGAACGGATCTTCCGGGCGCTCACCGAGGCGCGCGACGTGCTCACGGATGGTGCAACCCGCGCCGCCTACGTGAGGAAGACCGCGTCGCCCGAGGAGTTCGCGCGTATGGAGATGCTGCGCCTCAAGGACGAGGCGCGTACCGACGAGCGCCGTGCTCGCCTCGCGCGCGGGAACCCCCTCGTCGCGCGCGCGGCGCGAGTCCAGGATCTGGTGCGCCGCGGCAAGGAGCAGATGACCCAAGGCAGGTTCACGCAGGCGGCCAACGACTTCCTCACCGTACTCGGTCTCGACCCACGCCATCCGGAGGCGCGCGCTCTCGCCGAGCAGGCGAAGAAGCGAGCCGCCGGGGACCGTGCCCGCGAGCTCTACGACCAGGCGCTCGCTTCGGAGGCGGTGGGTAACCGCGCGGCGGCGAGCGCTGCCTTCCGAGAGGCCGCCGAGACTGAACCCGCCAACCCGCGCTTCGCCATCGCAGCCTCGCGCGTGGCGCTCGAGCTGGGCGCGGCCGAGGACGCGCGGGCGCTCGCGGAGCAGGCGGTCCGCGCCGGACCGCGCGACGCCAAGACCCATGAGGCGCTCGGCGC
>JBGQLS010000068.1:0-19172 GCA_041500205.1 Anaeromyxobacteraceae bacterium
ACCCGTGCCGTGGTTGCTGAGCTTGGTGGCGAGCCGTGTGCCGACCGAGGTCACCCCGACGCCGTCGCCGCGAGCATGCCCTGTGCAGCCGCTGCGTGCACGACGACCACGTGGCATCGTGCGTCCCGCACCACGCGCTCCGCGACGGAGCCGAGCACGGCGCGCGAGGCCCCGGCCCGTCCATGCGCACCGACGACGACGGCGTCGAAGCGATTCGCCCGAGCGAATCGCACCAGCTCGGCTGCCGGGCTTCCGCTGAACACCGCTACCCGTGCCGGGCACTTCAGAATCCGCTCGGCATCGGCACGCCAATCGTCCAGCGTACGGCGCAGCTGCTCGGCGGCCGGCTGGAGCAGCCGTGCCGCCGAGACCGCGTCGACCGTCTTCACCGGCAGCGTCTCGTGGATGTGGACGAGCGTCAGCTCGGCATCCAGTTGTCGGGCCAGATCGGCGGCCTCCCGTAGCGCCGCGCGGGACGACTTCGAAAAGTCGATCGCGCAGCAGATCTTCCTCCATCCGGCCACGGCGCACCTCCATCCCCTGGACGTCCCGGCGCACCCGTCGAGCAGGGTCGAGGTTACGCTCGTGTGCGCAAGTGCGAAGCCGGCGCGGGGTCGCACGCGTACGTACCGCCACGTCTGGGTCGCCCTACCGCAGCCCGACGACCTTGCCATCGTCGCCATCCCATTCGGCGATTCGCGCGACCTTCCTCGCCAGGTCCGGCCACGTCTCGTCGGAGCAGCGCTCCACCTCGCGAGCCAGGAAGGCCTTGATGCGCGCGAAGCTCCACTCGAAGACGATGAGCTTCCCTCGCCCGACGACGAAGCCCTTCCTGCCGTGGCGCTTGAGCAGCCACTTGGGCGTGACGACGAGCAACTCGAACCGCTCGCGGCCACGCAGACCCAGCGGACCGACCTCGAGCACGAGCGGCACGGCAAACTCGTCCGCCAGGGGCGGCACGTACCGCTCCAGGTCGGGGACCTCTTCACTGGTCAGGCTCTTGAGTCGCGCTCGCATGGGTCACACCGTGGTACGACGCTACCGCGGCAACGTCCCAGTGCAACCCGAAGCGCTCGGTGCCACGCGCGGACTACTCGAGGCGGTCTTGGATCGGCGCGGGCCGCTTGCGCGCGATGCCGGTGGCAGTGGAGACTGGGGCATGAGCTACGCGCTCGTCATCGGCGAAAAGGGCCGCCACAAGTCCACAGCCATGCGGGAGGTCGCGCAGGGTCTCACCGCGCGTGGCTTGCGCGTCGCCGGGTTCACGCAGCGCACGTTCGAGGTGGCGCCGGGTCGGAAGAAGGTCGAGGTCGTTCGCGTCTGCGACGGTAGCGCAGTCCAGATCGCCCGGACGAGCGCCGATCCAGGCGACGCAGCCGCGGTGTGCTCCTTCGCCTTCGAGAGCCCGGCCTTCGAGGAGGCCCGCCGCTGGCTCGAGGCCGACGCCGCGACGGCAGACGTCATCGTGCTCGACGGCATGGGGAAGCTGGAACTCGGAGGTGGGGGGCACCGCGGCACGATCGAATACGCTCTCCGTGTAGGACTGCCCGTCGTCCTTGGTGTTCGGGAAGACAGCCTCGTGTACGCGCTGGACGCGCTCGCCCTCGCTGAGCCGCTGGCTTCCTACGGCACGACGGAGGACGCCGCAGCACTCGACCGGTTCCTCGACGCGATCGCTCGGGTCACCGCCAGCGCTCGTGGCCGGGGGGCGCCGATGCGAGATCGCCCCGGCAAAGAGACCACCTCCACACCCACGTCGTAGAGCAGCATGAGCACAGCGGACGGGTCCGTTCCCGGTGTCGTGCTCATGCACGGGGTCGCCCGACGCGGGCGACGTTGACGGAGAGATGAACGCCCGCGCGCGCCGGCGTGCGCGTTTGCGTGTCACCTTCCTCCCGTACCACCGGCGTACGCAGAACAGGAGCACCTCCGGGTCACCAGGTCTGCGTTAGGATCCCGCAATGGTCGACACCGGATCGCCTGTGCAGGGGCTCAGCGAGCCGGAGAGCGCAGCGCGCCTCGCGGCGGAAGGTCCGAACGAACTGGCGCAGGACGGCAAGCGCGGCCTGCTGGCCGCGATCGCCGCGGTCGTGAAGGAGCCGATGCTCCTGCTCCTCCTCGGCGCCGGCGCGGTCTACCTCCTCCTGGGCAGCCTCGAGGAGGCCCTCGCCCTGCTCTTCTCCGTGCTGGTGGTGATCGCGATCACGCTCATCCAGGAGCGAAAGACCGAGAACGCCGTGGCTGCCCTGCGTGACCTCTCCAGCCCGCGCGCCCTCGTCATCCGAGGGGGGACCCGGCGGCGTATCCCCGGGCGCGAGGTCGTCCGCGGCGATGTCCTCGTGCTCGCCGAGGGCGACCGGATCCCCGCTGACGCGGCGCTCCTCCAGGCCGCGCATGTCGAGGTAGACGAGTCGCTCCTCACCGGCGAGTCGGTGCCCGTGCGCAAGCGGGTGACCGCCCAGCGACCCGCGGACGCTCGCCCGGGCGGCGACGATCAACCTTTCGTCTACGCCGGTACCCTGGTCGTACGGGGGAGCGGCCTGGCCGAGGTGCTGGCGACGGGCCCGCGCAGCGAGATGGGCCGCATCGGTACTTCGCTGGGGGCGCTCGAGACCGGGAACTCTCCGCTGCAGGACGAGATCTCGCGCATGGTGAAGGTCGTCGCGAGCGCGGGCCTGCTGCTCTGTGTGGGGTTGGTGGTGCTCTACGGCCTGACTCGCGGCAACTGGCTGCAGGGCTTCCTGGCGGGCATCGCCCTGGCCATGGCGGTGCTCCCGGAGGAGTTTCCGGTCGTGCTGACGATCTTCATGGCCCTGGGCGCGTGGCGCATCTCGAAGAGCCGGGTGCTCACCCGCCGCCTGCCGGCGGTGGAGGCCCTGGGCTCCGCGACCGTCCTCTGCACCGACAAGACAGGTACACTCACCGAGAACAGGATGACGGTGGCGCGACTCTGGGCGCGAGGGGCCCTGCACGTCGTGACCGAGGAGCCTCTCCCGGAGGCGGTGCACGAGGTGCTGGAGTTCGGGATCCTGGCGAGCCAGCGTGATCCCTTCGACCCCATGGAGAAGGCCTTTCAGCGCCTGGGGGAGGCAGCGCTGTCCGGCACCGAGCACCTCCACGCCAGCTGGCAGCTGGTGCGGGAGTACCCGCTCTCCCCGGAACTCCTCGCCGTATCGCACGTCTGGCGGTCCCCCGACGGGGAGCAGCTGGTGGTGGCCGCCAAGGGGGCGCCGGAGGCCATCGCCGAGGTCTGCCACCTCGAGCGCGCCTCCGCTGCCGAGGTCCTCGGGCGCGTGGCAGAGATGGGGGCCGATGGGCTCCGCGTGCTGGCGGTGGCCCGGGCGTGGTTCGGCCGCGGCCGAGCCCTTCCACCCGGACAACACGACTTCGACTTCGAGCTCGTGGGCCTGGTCGGCCTCGAGGATCCGGTGCGGGCCGGCGTCAGGGAGGCCGTGGCGGAGTGCGCCGGCGCTGGAGTGCGCGTGGTCATGATCACGGGCGACTCTCGCGACACGGCCCGGGCCATCGCTCGCCAGGTGGGCCTGCCCGAGGATCAGGCGGTCATCACCGGAAAGGAGCTCGACGCGCTCTCCGACGCGGAGCTGCGCCGGCGCGTACATGGCACGGGGGTCTTCGCCCGCGCGGTGCCGGAGCAGAAGCTGCGCCTCGTGCAAGCGCTCCGCGCCGAGGGCGAGGTGGTGGCGATGACCGGCGACGGGGTCAACGACGCTCCGGCGCTCAAGGCGGCACACATCGGCATCGCCATGGGAGCTCGCGGCACGGACGTGGCGCGCGAGGCGGCGGCGCTGGTCCTCACCGACGACGACTTCTCCTCGATCGTGGCGGCGGTGCGCCTGGGCCGGCGGATCTACGACAACCTGCGCCGGGCCATGGCCTACGTGCTGGCGGTGCACGTCCCCACCGCGGGCCTCGCTCTCCTGCCGGTTCTCCTCGGCTGGCCACTCGTGCTCTTCCCGGTCCACATCGTGTTCCTGGAGCTGATCATCGACCCCGCCTGCTCGATGGCGTTCGAGGCCGAACCCGGCGATCCCGGGCTCATGAAGCGCCCACCGCGCAAGGTGGGGGCGGGCCTATTCGACCGACGGCTCGTGACCGTGGCCCTGCTGCAGGGGGCCAGCCTGCTCGCCGCGACGATGGTCTGCTTCCGCCTCGGGCTCGACCACACCGGCTCCGAGGACTCCGGGAGGACGTTGGCGTTCACGACGCTCATCGCCGGCAACGTGTCGCTCATCCTGGCGAACCGGTCCTGGCGGCGAAGCGTGCTGGCCACGCTGGCGAGGCGGAACGTGGCCTCCTGGGCCGTCGTGGCGGGAGCGACCCTCACCCTGCTCCTCGCCTTCTGGGTACCGTTCCTCCATCGCCTGTTCCGGTTCGGGCCGGTGAGCGCCGACGATCTCGCCTTCGCCGCTGCCGCCGGTGTCCTGAGCCTGGCGTGGTTCGAGCTGCTGAAGCTCTTCAAGACGCGCTGGCTCGAGGCCGCGTGAACGGCTTGGATCGGCGCGCTCCGCCCGCTCAGAGCCTGTGAGTTTATCTCCGGACCGAGCCAGACGGCCTAGCTGCAAGCCGCGCGAGGCGCAAGCCCGAAGCTGTAGTTCGTGCTACTGCGAGGGTTTGCAACGATGCCCGGCGCCGCAGATCGGCCGTCGCGGCGACGGGAGGGGATAGATTCACAGGCTCTCAGCCGCTGCCGGTTGGCGGAGGCGCCGCGCGGCTCCTCCGCGCCGCGCGCCACCCGATCAGGGCGACGAGCCCGACGAGCAGGACCTTCACGGCGATCCAGACGCCGGCGATGTATGGGCCGGGCGGGATACCGAGCCAGGTCAGGACGACGGTGATGGCGGCGGTGATGGCGCTCGTCAGCATGAATTCGCAGCTCGTTCGGAGCTTCTCGGTTGTAACGCGAGCGCGCTCAAGACCTGTCAAAAATGTGATCGCTCTGCGGCGTGGCCGTGGTGGGGCCCCGATGGGCTTTGCCCGGCGGGGCGGGGGCGGCCTGCGCCCCCGGCGACTCGACGAGCTACCCGCGCCGAGGTGATCCGGTTGCCGTTTGACAGCGTTGCGCCCGGCCTTAGGTTCCCGCCGTTCGGCTTTGAACAACGAAAGAACGGAGGAGAGATCATGCTGACGCTTTCGAGGTGGGACCCGGCGCGACTCCAGGAAGAGGTGGCCCGGCTCTTCGATGCTGGGCGCGCGGTCCATTCAGGCGAATCGGTGGGATGGAGTCCCTCTTGCGACATCTACGAGGACGGGGAAGGCATCGCGTTCCGGTTCGAGCTCTCCGGAGTCGAGCCGAAGGACGTGGATATCCGCTTCGAGAACAAGGTCCTCACGCTACGTGGTGAGCGGAAGATGGAACGCGACGGGAAGCAGGAGAACTACCATCGCGTGGAGATGCCGTACGGCACGTTCACCCGCTCCTTCTCGCTGCCCGGCACGATCGACCCGGAGCACATCCGGGCGGACTCCAAGAATGGCCTTCTGACCGTGTACGTGCCCAAGAAGCCGGAGGCGAAGCCGAAGTCCATCAAGGTCAACGTCGCCTGAAGTCCACACGGGTTTCGCCCATGGGTGAGCGGCTGACGAAGGGGCCCTGAGACTGCGACCGTCTGGGGGCCCTTTCTCGTCTCCTTCACTCACACCGGGATCACCGCACCGTGGATGACGCGGGCGTCCTCCGAGCACAGGAACAGGATCACCCGCGCGATGTCGGCGGGCTTGGGCCAGAGCGCGAAGTCCGCCTGCGGCATCGACCGGCGATTCGCCTCGGTGTCGAAGATGGTGGGCGCGATCATGTTGACGTTGACATGGTGGGGCCTCACCTCCTCCGCGATCGCCGCGTAGAGCGCCACCGCACCGGCCTTGGCGGCACCATAGGCTGCCGCCCCCGGGGCCGGCGCCGTGGCCGCCTTCGACGCGACGCCGACGATCCAGCCCCGGCCCTGGCGGATCATGTGCGGGAGCACCGCCCGCGCCAGGGCGAACCCCACCTGCAGGTTCGCCGCGATCATCCGCGCGTAACTCTCCGGTTCCGTCTCCCAGACATTGGCGCCACCCTCGTAGCCACCCACCGCGTTCACGAGGACGTCCAGCCGGCCATGTCGCGCCACCACCTCCTCCGCCAGCTTGGCGGCCGCGCCCGCGTCCGAGACGTCGGTGAACACCGCGCTCAGGCGCTCGCGGTCGTTGCCGGCCGCCGCCAGCAGCCCGTCGTACTCGTCCTTGCGCCGGCCGGTCACGACCACCGTGGCGCCCTGCTCCAGGAACGCAAGGGTCACGGTGCGGCCGAGCGCACCCGTCCCTCCGGCCACCAGCACCCTCTTGTCGGAATGGCGCATGCAGCGCGTTTAACCGGTGCTCGCCGCCGCGGCTTGGCCTGACCCCAATTCGGTAGCAAGCAGCCCTCCTCTTGCCCACCGCCGCGCCGCACGCCAGCGCGTCACGATCCGAGCGCAGAGCGCGTTTCCCTTCTAGGATACGGCCATGCCCAAAACGCGCATCGGCATCCTCACCGGCGGGGGCGACGTCCCCGGCCTGAACTCCGTCATCAAGAGCGTCGTCTACGCGGGCGACGAGCACGACTGCGAGGTGATCGGGATCCGCAGGGGATGGGAAGGGCTCACGCACCTCGACCTCCAGGATCCGGCCAGCAAGAGCCGCTACGTCCTGCCGCTCACGTGCGACAACACCCGCACCATCGACCGGACGGGCGGCACGTTCCTGCACACGAGCAGAACCAATCCTTCGAAGATGAAGAAGCTGCCCGCCCATCTGGTGGGCCAGGACTTCCCCAAGTCGCAGAGCACGAAGGGCGGCGAGACCACCACCGTCTACGACCTCAGCAAGCAGGTCGTGAAGAACATGGAGGGGCTGGGCCTCGACTACCTCGTCCCCATCGGCGGCGACGACACGCTCAGCTTCGCCGCGACACTGCACAAGCTCGGCGCCAAGGTCATCGCCATCCCGAAGACGATGGACAACGACGTGCGCAACACCGAGTACTGCATCGGCTTCTCCACCGCCATCACCCGCGCCATGGACGCCATCCAGCGCCAGCGCACGACGGTGGGGTCGCACGAGCGTATCGGCATCTTCCGCGTCTTCGGGCGCGACGCGGGCTTCACCTCGCTCTACACGGCCTACGTGACCTCGGTCCGGTGCCTCATCCCGGAGTACAAACCGGACCTCGGAAAGCTCATCGAGCTCCTCGTGGCCGACAAGCGGGAGAACCCGAGCAACTACTCGCTCGTCGTGCTGAGCGAGGGCGCCGAGTGGCAGGGTTACAAGGTCCAGGAGTACGGGGACCCGGACGCCTACGGCCACCGGAAGAAGGCGAGCGTCGCCGAGTCGCTCAGCGACGAGATCAAGCGCCGCACCGGCGAGGAGACGGTCGTGTCCGATCTGACCTACGACCTCCGCTCGGGCGATCCGGACTTCATCGACAAGCTGGTGGGGTTCACGTTCGGGAACATGGCCCTCGACGCGGTGCTCGAGGGGAAGAGCGGCCTCATGTCGGCGCTGGTCAAGGGCTCGTACGACCTCGTGCCCATCCCCGACCCCAAGCTCGGGCCGCTCAAGGTGGACGTCGCCACCATGTACGACACCGCCCGCTGCCGCCCCAACTACGCCGCCAAGCGCGGGCTGCCGATATTCCTCAATCGGAGCTGACGTTGAGCACGTGTCAGACCTCGGGCCTTAGGCGCTGGTCCTCGATCACGCACCTGGGTGCAGGTCGCGGGCTGGAGAGCAGCACACCTGAGGCCTGAGGCCTGACGCCCGAAGCCGGCGCCACAGGCACCCTCACGCCGACCTGATGGCTGCGGCGACCTCCGAGAGATCCCCTCCGGCGCCCCCAGATCCCAGCGACTGGATCCCGCGCCCGGGCGTGAAGCGCGGGATGACGTGGACGTGGAGGTGGAACACCTGCTGTCCGGCGGCTTCGCCGTGGTTCCAGCCGATGTTGAAGGCGATCGGGTGCAGGGCGGCGCTTATCTTGCGGATGACGGCCTTCACCGCGCGGAAGAGGTCCCCGATCGCCTCGTCGGGGAGCTCATCCAGCGTGGCCGCGTGAACCCTCGGTACGACGAGGGTGTGCCCCCGGGCAGCGGGGAAGCGGTCGAGGAAGGCGACTCCACCCGGGGACTCGTAGACCAGGGCCGCCGGAACGGTGCCGGCCGCGATGCGGCAGAAGAGACAATCCTCCATCCATGCCTCCCTCGTGAGCGACTCATCCCACCTTCACGGGCATGCAGGCGGCCCGGTGCAGATCGCCTGCGCCGCCACGAGCGCCTTCGCGACCGTGCACGCATTCGGCGCGGCCGGGCATACGAAGGCCGAGAAGTCACCCTGGAGCTTGCCGCCGTCCTCGAAGCTCACGTCCACGTGCCCTGCGACGCGAGATGCGCTCACCTCGTCGAGGCGCACAGATCCCGTGGCGGTGCTCGAAGAGTCCGCGCAGGCAGCGTCGGTGCTGGTCGAGTTGCCGATGGCGAGTTCGGCCGTACCGCCCAGGCTCAACGAGAAGGACCCAGGATTGGCGACGACCGTGTAGGTCGCGGGACCTACCGCCGCGCTCGCCGGCGGGACCGCTGCTCTCGCGACGATGAGGGTGACCGAGCGGCTGTTCCGGTGGCTCGCGCACTGGGACGCCACGAGGTCGGCACAGCTCCCGCTGAACGTGGCGAATCGGATGGCGACGGCCGCGACATCGCCCGCGGGCAGGCCACCCGGAACGACGCACGGGCCCGGCTCCGCCCGCGCTGCAACGATCTCAGACGGCACGAAGGCCGTGCCGCCTACCGTCCCTGACACGCCACCGCTCGACGCGCTGTTGCTGCCGCACGCGACCCCCGCCAGTCCGAACAGCACGATGACCCTTCGCATGGTGTCCCCTCGCTCTCCCGACCAGGCAAGCTTATCGGCGCTTCCGAGGATCAGCCCGGGTTTCCTCGCGCCAGGCTGGGGCGGGGGTGCCCCGCCACAGGAGATCGAAGGTCAGCGCGTCAGTTCCTCGGCCGTGACGAACCGCGGCGCGATGTCGACCGGGACGCCCCGCAGCCGGTCGAGGGCGCCCTGCAACACCGGGCGCATCACCGCCAGCCGGTGCAGGAGATCCCGGGCCCCGCCGACGTCGCCCTTCGCCTGCAGCGTCATGATCTCGCGCGTGAGCGAGACCACCGCCTCCTTCATCTTCTTCACGTTCACGGCGAAGGTCCCGTCCTGGCGCGGCACGACGGCGCCTCGGTCGAGAAACCAGTTGAGCTGCAGCGCCGTCCCGCTCCCGTGCGCATCCGCCAGGCCGAACCGGAGCGATCGGAACATCGACGCCAGATAGGTCGGATAGAGCGTCCGTTCCATGGATCGCTCCACCACGCCTCGGTCGATGAACCGCTGCAGCGCGAAGAGCCCGGACACGTCGGCCTTGGCCTCCTCGAGCGCCGAGTAGCTCTCCTGCAGCTCCTGGCGCACGGTCGTGCTCCGGCCGCCCACGGTGATGCGATGGGGCCCGAGCCCGTGCATCAGCTCGTGCACCAGGATGGGCGCGAAGAAGCTCTCGAAGGCCACTCTGGCCCGATCCTCGCTGGAGAGGACGACCTGCGCGATGGGGAGGAGCGCCTTCTCGAACTTGGCCTGCTGGACGTTCTTCAGCATGACCCGCTTCGAGCCCTTCTCGTGCACGATCCGCTCGTCGTTGGGGAGGTTGAAGGCGGCGGTGGCGAGGCCACGGTTGGCATCGCCCGACGCGAAGATCTCGTTCACGACGCGGATGGGGGCGAGGGCCCCCAGCCTGGGATTCCGGTGCTCGGCGGCGATGGGGAGGTGGTCCTCCACGTCCTGCAGCTCGGCCGAGAAGCGCGCCAGCTTGCGGGTCTCGGGATCGTCGCGGACGCAGACGAAGGCCTCGAACGCAGCCTTGGCGTTGAACCATTCGTCCTCGTACACCTCGTAGGGCCCGATGGTCGGCTCGAGGGCACTGTCCAGCTCCATCCACGCGAGGTCGCTCGCGTAGTAGTCGTTGGTGAGGAAGGCCTCGGCACGCTTCTCGAGGAAGGCGCGCAGCGTCGGGGCCTCCGTCGCGCGGGCCGCCTCGCGCAGGACCGCGGCCGCGCGCGCCAGGGCACCCTGGTACTCGACGCTGTAGGGGACGACCGCGATTCCGCCGGCCGGGTCCCGGCGCAGCACGGTGAAGAACCCCCCTGCCCGCTCCCGCTCCGCGTCCGGCAGGCTCTTCAAATAGGCCTGGACCTCCTCGCGCGTCGCCCCGGCGGGATAGAAGTCCGCGGCCGGCGGCTTGGCCGGCACCCCAGGCAAGAAGGGGCGCATCCGGTCGAGCCTGTCCCAGGGACCCTTGTTCCGGAGGAAATAGGTGAACCGAGCCTGGCCGAGCGCCGTCGTGTCCTCGAGGAGGCGAAGCGAGAGCTCGTCGTTCCCGGACCATACCTGGCGCAGGAAGAGCGCATCCATGATCCGGGCCGCCTCCACCAGCTTCGTGAGGGCCAGCCGCTCCGGTCCAGGAAGGCCGGAGAGGTCGACGCGGAGGTCGACCGGCGCGTACTGCGCCTCGAGCCGCGAGAGCGCCGCCGCGTCCGGCATCGGGCGCGGCGGCTCCGCGGGAACGGCGGCCGGCGCGAGGGCGGCGAGGAGGACGGCCGCGAGCGCATTTCGCGTGGGCGACAAGGCGTTCAGTTCTTCTTCACCGCATCGTCCTTGCCCTTCTCCACGTCCGCCACGGGCGGCGTGTAGTCCGCGGCGGTGAGCGAGATCTCGATGCGGCGATTCTGGCTGCGCCCCTCCACCGAGTCGTTGGGCACGAGCGGGCGATACTCCGAATAGCCGGCCACGCCCAGCATGCGCGGATCGACTCCCTTCGACTGCAGGTAACGAACGACGGAGGTCGCGCGCGCGGACGAGAGGTCCCAGTTGTCCTGGTAACCACCCTTCTTCCCGATGGGGACGTCGTCGGTGAAGCCGCCCACGACGACGGTCTTGCCCTTCAGATCCTTGAAGGCGTCGGCGACGGCGTCGAGCGCGACCTTTCCGTCCTTCCCGAGCGCGGCGGATCCCGAGGAGAAGAGGATCTTGTCCTTGAGCTTCACCGTCATCTTCCCCTTGAGCTCCGAGATCTCGATCTGCCCCGCCGAGATCTGACCCTGCAGCGACTGGGCGAGCTGCTCGTACTGCGCGCTCTTTGCCTCGAGCTTTCCCTTCTCCTCGCTGAGCTGCGACTTCTCCTTCTGCGCCGCCGCCAGCTTGGCCTCGAGATCCGCGACCTTCGCGTCGAGGGCGGCGGCCTTGCCGCTCTCGTCCTGCAGCTTCTTCGCGGCCTCGCTCGCCTCGAGCTCCTTCGCGGCGTACTTGTCCTTGCTGACGCCGCAAGCCAGCGCGGCGATGGCGCACAGCGCCAGGAACGTCGGCTTCCTCATGGTCGGGGCCTCCTTGGTGAACGCCGCCGGACAGGGAACGCGCCCTTGATGGGCTCACGGACCGGCGGTGTTCGCCGTTCATCGCCCATGGACCGGTTTTTCGCCATGGCCCAGGAGGGGGCGCGTCCCGTCGGGCGCCCGGGTGAAGACGAATCGCCACGGGGGCCGCCGCGTGCGCTATGCATGAAGGCCCGCGCGGAGAGCTCGATGCGGTGGTGGAACGAGGGATGCCACGTGAAGCTGTCGTCGACATTTTTCGCAGCGTGCGGTCTCTTCCTCGCCGCGTGCGGATCGCCGTCCAGCACCGCGAACAGCGGAAACACCTTCCTCCTCTTCATCTCGAGCCTGAGCTACATTCCGCAGAACCTCACCGTGCCGCCCGGGGCGACCATCGTCGTCCTGAACGAGGATCCCATGCCGCACTCGGTGACGAGCGAGGCGTCGGCGGACGCCTTCACGCCGGGCGCCGTGGCGGGCGTCTCCTTCGACGCCAGCGTCCCTTCGAACGCGCAGACGAGCTTCGAGATCCCCAGCACGGCGCCGGTCGGGACCGTCGTCCCGTTCTACTGCTCCGTGCACAGGAACGCGATGAACACGCCCAACGGCTCCATCACCATTCGTGCGCCGTGACGGACACTGCACCTACCCCGCGTCCGAGCCAGGCTCGTCAGCGAATTCGGGATCGATGTCCGGCCCCGTGGGAAGTCCCTTCATCTTCTTTCGCAACATCGCCTCGTGCTGGCTCTCTTCGCCCCGGAGATCCTGAAACAGCTTGCGCACCGCCTTGTCCTTCACGTTCGCGGCGGCCTGTTCGTAGAAGTCGTGCGCCTTCACCTCGCTCTCGACCGCTACATCCATCGCCTCGCGCGCCGACATGAACACGTTCACCTTGGTGAAGTCCGGCGCCTCGACGTCGTAGAGCGCGTCGCGCGAGACGGTCCGCTTCGCCTTGCCGAAGAGCGCTTGTCTGCGCTCCTCGAGCTGGGCGCAGTGCCGAGCCTCGTTCTTGACCATGGCGCGGAACACGTCGCCGGCATCGCCGGCATAGCGCCCACCGACCATCGTGGACAGCTTGCCGTACCGCTCCTCCGCCTCCTTCTCGATGAGGATCGCGAGATCGAGCGCGTCCTTCAGCGTGAGCTTCGCGAAGTCCACGCGCGCGCTCTCGGGAGGAGGCACTGCCGGCTTCGCCAGCGCGCCGTCCTTCTTCGTCGCCTTCTTCGTCACCTTCTTGGTCACCCTCTCCGTTGCCTTCGCCTTCAGCTTTCGGATGGGGCTCTTGCGGACGGACGCGCGCACCTTGCTCATCATCTTGCCCATGGGAATCCCTTTCGCTCGTGCGCACCGCCTGGGCGCGCCAGCCAGGCGGCAAACGTGCCCGTGCGGGGTCCCCCGCGCCACGACCCAGCGAGGTTCCCGCTTAGGCGCTCGGTAGACGTCTGGCGGTACGCTCGCCGCCCGCTCAAGACCTGTCGAAGAATGTGATCGCTCTGCGGCGTGGCCGGGGCGGGGGCGGCCTGCGCCCCCGGCTACTCAGGCTTCGATGCGCCTGATGATCTCGTCGGCCATGAGCGCGCTCGACAGGGAGCCTCCCACGTCGCAGGTGCGGCACCCCTCGGAGATGGCCGCGTCCACTGCCTTCTCGATGACAGCGGCCTCCGACGGAAGGCCGAGCGAGTGCCGCAGCAACATCGCCGCCGAGAGAACGGTGCCGACCGGGTTCGCGATGCCCTTCCCCGCGATGTCGGGCGCGGATCCGTGGATCGGCTCGTACAGCCCGGGGCCCCCGTCGCCGATGGACGCGGACGGCAGCATGCCCATGGAGCCTGCCAGGACCGAGGCCTCGTCGGTCAGGATGTCGCCGAACATGTTCTCGGTCACGAGCACGTCGAAGCTCGCCGGGTTCGTGACGAGGCGCATGGAGGCGGTGTCGACGAGCATATGCTCGAGCGCGACGTCGGGGTTCGCCTGGCCGACGGCGGTCGCGATCTGCCGCCACAGGCGCGACGACTCGAGGACGTTCGCCTTGTCGATCGAGGTCACCTTCTTGCGGCGCCCCTTGGCGAGCCGGAACGCCAGCTCCACCACGCGCCGCACCTCGTAGTCCTGATACTCCAGGGTGTCGAAGGCGCGCTCGTGCCCGTCGCGCACGTCACGGCCCTTCGGCTGGCCAAAGTAGAGGCCGCCCGTGAGCTCCCGGATGACGAGGATGTCGACCCCGCGCAGCCGCTCCGGCTTCAGCGGGGAGGCGTCGATGAGGCTCGGGTGGACGCGGACCGGGCGCAGGTTCGCGAACACGCCGAGGCCCTTGCGCAGCCCGAGGAGTCCCTGCTCCGGCCGGACCTTGCCGCGCGGGTCATCCCACTTCGGTCCTCCCACGGCGCCGAGCAGCACCGCGTTCGAAGCCTTGCATGCCGCCAGGACCTCGTCGGTGAGCGCGGTGCCGTGGCGGTCGATGGAGCAGCCGCCCATGAGCCGCTCGTCGAACTCGAAGGCGTGGCCGAACTTCCGCGCCACCGTCTGCAGCACGCGGGTCGTCTGCGCCGTGACCTCGGGTCCGATGCCGTCGCCCGGCAACACCACTATCTTCGCTCTCACGCGCCCTCCTTGGCGGCCGCGATCGTCAGGCCGTACTCGACCGAGTCGACCAGCGCGCGCCAACTCGCCTCGATGATGTTGGTGCTCGCGCCGACCGTGCTCCAGTTGCTCGAGCCGTTGTGGGTGTCGATGAGCACGCGGGTGATGGCGGCAGCGCCGGTGCTCGAGTCGAGAATGCGAACCTTGTAGTCGGAGAGGTGCAGCTGGGCGATCTGCGGGTAGCGTGGAAGGAGGGCCTTGCGCAGCGCCGCGTCGAGCGCGTCGACCGGGCCATCCCCTTCCGCTGCGGTGTGGACCACCTCGCCCTCCACCCGCATCTTCACCATCGCCTCTGCGAAGATGCCGCGCCCGGTGCGGTGCTCGACGTTCACGAGGAAGTCGATGAGCTCGAAGGGCGGCTTGTAGCCGGGCTCCTGGCGCTTCATCATCATCGCCACCGAGGCCTCGGCCGCCTCGAACGAGAAGCCCTTCGACTCGAGGAGCTTGATCTCGTTCAGCACGTCGGCCACGCCCTCCTTGCCGTCGAGCGCCAGGCCGAGCTCCTCCGCCTTCGAGAGGAGGTTCCCCCGGCCCGACAGCTCGCTCACCACCACGCGCATCTGGTTGCCGACCAGCTCGGGCTCGACGTGCTGGTAGGAGGTGGCGTTGCGCCGCATCGCCGCCACGTGGATCCCGCCCTTGTGCGCGAAGGCCGACTTCCCCACGTACGCGAGGTGCTCGTCCGGCGCGAGGTTCGCCACCTCCGCCACGAAATGGGAGGCTTCGTAGAGCGTGCGGAGCTGCCCCTCGGGCGTGCACCGCGCGCCCATCTTCAGCTCGAGGGCGGGGATGATCGAGCACAAGTTGGCGTTGCCGCAGCGCTCCCCGTACCCGTTGATGGTGCCCTGCACCTGGATCGCACCCGCCTCGACGGCCGCGAGGGAGTTCGCGACAGCGCACTCGCCGTCATTGTGGGCGTGGATGCCCAGCGGATGCTTCACGGCCGCCCCGACCGCACGGACGATCTCTCCGATCTGCCAGGGCAGCGATCCGCCGTTGGTGTCGCACAGGACCAGCGTCTCCGCCCCCCCGCGGACGGCCGCCTTGAGCGTCTCGACCGCATAGGAGGGATCCGCGCGGTAGCCGTCGAAGAAGTGCTCGGCGTCGTAGATGACCCGCCTGCCGTGCTCACGGAGGTGGGCGAGGCTCTTCTCGATGATGCGCAGGTTGTCGTCGAGCGTGGTGCGGAGCACCTCGGTCACGTGCAGCGTCCAGGTCTTCCCGACGACCGTGCACACGGGCGTCTGGGCGTCGAGGAGCGCTCGGATGTTGGCGTCGTCCTCGGGGCCGCCGTTGACGCGGCAAGTCGAACCGAAGGCCGCGATGCGCGCGTTCTGCCAGGGGATACCGCGCGCCCGCTCGAAGAACTCCGCGTCCTTCGGGTTCGATCCGGGCCATCCTCCCTCGATGAACGCCACGCCCAGCACGTCCAGCCTGCGGGCGACGCGGAGCTTGTCATCGCAGGAGAGGGAGATACCTTCACGCTGCGTACCGTCTCGGAGGGTCGTGTCGTAGATTTGGATCATGCGATGCATCTTGTGAGTGAGGACGTGCCCACACGCCCGCGTGGGACCCGCCTTCGCTCGGAGTGCGGCCTGGACATGTCGCGTCCGGGGCGTGGGATCTCGAGCGGGGCAATATACACGAGCCCTGCCGCCGCCGAACAGCTGAGTCGCCGGGGGCGCAGGCCGCCCCCGCCCCGCCGGGCAAAGCCCATCGGGGCCCCACCCCGGCCACGCCGCAGAGCGACCACATCTTTCGACAGGTCTTGACTGCGCAGCCTGGCGGCATGCCCGCCGCGGGAGGACTCACCTGGTTGTGGGCGCGATGGCGCGCAAGGGCCTGCCGCCAGGGCATCTCATCCACAGAGTAGCGACCGTACGCGCGCGTCGGGGCCATGCACCATCGCCCCGCGGGCGCGCGCTCACACCGTACCCAAGGGAGTCCGCCATGAAGCTCGCAGCGCTCCTCGCCACCCTCGCCATCCCGGGCCTGGGCTTCGCCGACCGCCCAGACCGCGACGGCCGCTCTGGCGCGGCATTCATCCAGGACTTCGGCCCCAACCTCCTTTCCACCTGCCCCAACCCCGAAGGCATCGCCATCGACGAGCGAGGCCGCGTCTACGGCTCCTCCTTCTCTCCGGCGCCGGCAGCCCCGATCTGCGTGCTCGACCGCCAGGGCCGGATAGAGGACACCCTCTCGGTCGCTGCCGGTCCAGCCGGGGTGGCCGCCCTCCTGGGCGAGCTGTTCGTCCCGGGCGAGGGCCTCTACGTGACGGACTTCGCGGACGGCGCCGCACCGAACGGACGGCTCCTCCTCGTCGATCCGCGCAGCGGCGCCACCAGGACCGTGGCTGCCGGCTTCGCCGCGCCGAACGCGATCGCCCGGGACAAGCGCGGGCGGCTCTATGTCTCCGACTCCTTCCTGGGGACGATCTCGCGCGTGAACCCCGACGGCTCCGACCTCGTCACGTGGTCGCAGGACCCCCGGTTCACCACGCAAGGCCAGCCGCCCTTCGGCGCGAACGGCCTGGCGTTCGACGCGGACGAGCGCTTCCTCTACGTGGCGAACACGGGCGACAGCGTCGTCCTGCGCGTCCCCGTGGCGAGCGACGGCTCGGCTGGAACGCCGGAGGTCTTCGCGAGCGGCGCCGATCTCGACGCCCGCTTCGGCGCGACGCAGTCGCTGCACGGCGCGGACGGCATCGCCTTCGACGTCGGCGGGAACCTCTGGGTCTGTGCCAATCAGGCGAACGAGATCCAGGTCCTCTCGCCGGGCGGGGAGATCGTCGCGCGCTACCGGGGCTCCGGCGCGGGCGCCCTCGACTTCCCGGCAAGCCTCGTGTTCCGGGGGCGTCGCCTCTTCCTCACGAACCTGTCGCTAGCCGACGGAGGCGTGAACTCGAAGCTCTCGGAGCTCGAGGCGCCGCTGCGGGGGCTGCCCCTGGCGCGGTGACCTCCATGTTGAAGCGCACCGCCACGTGAGACCGTTAGCGCTCCTCGCTCCCCTTGTTCACAGCGTGGGCTCGCGCTTCAGAGTGGGCTCGCGCCAAGGCGTGCTCGGCGCTGGTCCTCGGTCCGCCCGTCGGAACCACTGCCGTGCCGCGCGACCATGTGCCTCACGCGCGCGCGCCCGAACTCGCTCCGCGCGACGCTTCGCGGCGCGGAGCTTCGGACAGCGGGCGCGCGCGACGTCGGACCTGATGCGCGCCCCGGCGAAAGGCGCATCCACCGGCGGCCCTGCGGAGGCGCCTGCGCTCGCCCTGGCGCTTCGCCCTCGGGCGGCGGCAGGGTGACGGGCGGCCAGTGCACGAGTCCATTTCGCTCGTCGATCTGTCCACGTCCGAGGGCCCGGGACCGGGGTGCGGCAGAGGCCGCCTACGCGGCACGGACGGCCTCCGCGAGGACGGTGTCGCGCAGCTCGCGGCGGAGGCCGCCCGGGGTCGTGCTGACGAAGCCACCTGGGCTCGACGTCCGCATGCCGCCGACGCCATTGTCGAGGTGCAAGTAGAACCCGAGGTGGCGGTGGACGGTAAGATCGGCGGGCGCACAGGGCGCTTCAGCCATGTGCACGTGCACAATCGCCGGGGTCTCTTCCGGAGCCGCAGGGGCGGACGAAAACGCGAGGACTACAGCGACGAAGCTGCGCAGCACCGACATGGCGGACCCCCGGCCCGCATCATCGCCAATTGGGACTCGCGGTATGTTGTCCTGGATCAACCGTCCCTTGGAACTGGCCTCGCACCATCGCCTCGCGGCGCGGAGCTTCGGACAGCGGGAGGGCGGAGCGGGTCAACCTTGTCGAGCGAGATAGGCCTCGCACGGCACGACGCGAACGGTGTCGTTGGGCCTCGCGCTGTCCTGCCACGCGGCTTTCCAGTCACTGTGCCAGCGGCGTGGCAAAGCATAGTAGCCCTCGCCCGGCCCGCTTGCGCCGACAAAGGCGGCGCCGCCGGTCAGCAGCAGCGCGCCCTGGAGCCCTGCGACAAAGGCCCCGATCGCCTCGTGCCGCGCTGCGGCGCCGAGCGCTTGGATCCGACGGGCCTCCTCGAAGACGGATGCGCCCAGGATTGCGGACCCGACGAGCTGTTCCAGCGGCGACCGACCCTCGTGCGGTGTGGCGAGTGACCTGGCGAAGAGGAACTTGTCGATATTCGCGGTCGCGGGCCTGCCGACGAGCGTTGACCGCGGCGCGAGGATCGCCTGGGTCAGCTTCGGGATGACCTCCACCGTGCAGCGGGCCGGGAGTACGGCACTGGAGCCGGTGTGACGGGCGACAACTTCCGCCCCTCGATCTGTCCACGTCCGAGGGCCCGGGACTGGGGTGCGGCAGAGGCCGCCCCCGCAGCGCGCGAGCTCCGCCGCTGCCTCGACGCCCCTGTTCGTCCCCCCCGCGGCGGCGAACACGCGCCTGCGCCGCCACACGATCGGCGGCGCCTGGGTCTGCGAACGCCGACGCCCGCCTTTCGCCGGCGCGCAGCCTTGTGCGATGCCGCGTCGAGGCCCCGAGACGTCCGGGGCGCGCGAGGACCAGCGGCCGGCGCCGCATCCGGTTCCGGGCCCCCACAGCGCCTACTTCACGGACTGTGCCCGCTACGCCTCGGTCTTCTGCCGCTCCGCAGCCTGCTCGGCCTGGATGGCGGTGAGGGCGATCGTGAAGACGATGTCCTCGACGAGGCAGCCGCGGCTGAGATCGTTGACCGGCTTCGCGAGGCCCTGCAGCATCGGGCCGATGCTCACGACGTTGGCGCTCCGCTGGACGGCCTTGTAGGTCACGTTTCCGGTGTTGAGGTCGGGGAAGATGAAGACGGTGGCCTTGCCCGCCACCGGCGACTTGGGCATCTTCTGCCGGGCCACGTCGGGCATGATCGCCGCGTCGTACTGCAGCGGGCCGTCGATGGCGAGATCGGGCCTGAGCTTCTGGGCGAGCTCGGTCGCCTTCTTCACCTTCGCCACATCCTCGCCGCCGCCGCTCGACCCGGTCGAGTAGGAGAGCATCGCCACCCGCTGCGGTATGCCGAAGGCCTTGGCGGACTCGGCGCTCTGGATGGCGATGTCGGCCAGCTGCTCGGCGGTGGGGTTGGGATTCACGGCG
>JBGQLS010000069.1:0-18791 GCA_041500205.1 Anaeromyxobacteraceae bacterium
CATCAGCTGCGGGTGTTAGCCGCCGCCTTATTCGTCCCTCCCGACAGTGCTTTACGATCCGAAGACCTTCATCACACACGCGGCGTTGCTGCGTCAGGCTTTCGCCCATTGCGCAAGATTCCCCACTGCTGCCTCCCGTAGGAGTCTGGACCGTGTCTCAGTTCCAGTGTGGCTGATCGTCCTCTCAGACCAGCTACCCGTCGTAGCCTTGGTGGGCCGTTACCCCGCCAACTAGCTGATGGGCCGCGGGCTCATCTCGAAGTGACAGCTTGTGTACAGAGGCCGCCTTTTCCCTCAGGATCCGGAGATCCCGTGGTCTTATCCGGTATTAGCGCCCCTTTCGGGGAGTTATTCCGGGCTCCAAGGAAGATTACCCACGTGTTACTCACCCGTGCGCCGCTTTACTCATCCTTGCGGACTTTCTCGCTCGACTTGCATGTGTTAGGCACGCCGCCAGCGTTCGTTCTGAGCCAGGATCAAACTCTCCAATTGAGAGATTCGACCCCTGCCCTGCTCTCTCCTTCGCACTTGGGTATGAGCCCTCGCGCTAAGAGGAACGTGGCATTGGTGTACATCGAATTGTTTAAAACTCAAGGAATGCGGGACCGCATTCCGTCGTAGGCTTGCTATTCAGATTTCAAAGACCGAGCGCTACTCTCGGATCCGAGGCCTTCCGCCTCTTACCCGAGCCTTGACCGCCGCGGAGTCGCGAAGACAACCGTTCTGCGTCAAGAGGGGGGTGGATCTACTTCCACTTCCCAGTCCCGTCAAGAAGGTTTCACCGAATCGTTACCGGATTCACCTTCGGGGTTCGAGAGGATACCTCGAATCACCCTTCTTCGTCAAGCCCAAGCGAACTGAACCGCGTCTTTCGCCTCGGCCCCCGAGTGGGCGCAGCTTCTACTCCCGCCCAGGGACCCCGTCAAGGAAGAAAGTCTCGAAACCTTTTCGAAACTTCGCAGCTTCTTCCATCCAGCTGCTTCTTCCATCAGGGGGGCTGCTTCTACTCCTCGCTGCCAGCCCCGTCAAGAGGTAGACCGGAACCTGTGCTCCGGTATTTCCTCTCGAGGGCGCGTGTTCTACTTGCAGAGGCGGGAGGTGTCAAGTTCGTCTCGAGTTGCTTGATCGCTTGTCTGCTGTCGCGAAAGATGCTCATGCGAGCCAGCGGCTAGGGTCGAGGCGCACGCACCTCAGCTCTTCGGCGGCGACTGCTGCCGCCGGGTCGCTACGGCCGTCAAGGCGCGCCCGCTCGTGGTCGGCGAGTGCCTGGAGCTGGCGGAGCGCGGCCTCCAGCTCATCGTTCACGATGGCGTAGTCGTACTCGGCGAGCCCCCGCCCGACCTCCGCGCGCGCGGCCGAAAGGCGCCGGGCGATGACATCGTCACTGTCGGTGGATCGCGCGCGTAAGCGCCGCTCCAGCTCCTCCATCGTGGGCGGGAGCACGACGATCGCCACCGCCTCGGCAGGCCAGAGCGCCTTCAGCTGTGCGCCACCCTGCACGTCTATGTCGAAGACGGCGATTCGCCCTGCTGCGAGCGCCTCCTGGACCGTGGAGCGCAGTGTACCGTAGCGCTGGCCGTGCACCTCGGCCCACTCCGCGAACGCCCCTTCCTCGACGAGGGAGGCGAAGCGCGCTGGCGAGACGAAGTGATAGTCGATGCCGTCCCGCTCCGTCCCGCGCGGCGCGCGCGTGGTGGCCGAGATCGAGAAGTGAGCATCGTCCCGCGACGCCACGAACCGGCGCGCGAGGGTGGTCTTGCCCGCGCCCGAGGGCGCGGACAGCACGACGAGCAAGCCCGGAGCGCGCCGCGTCATGGTCAGACTCGCCTTTCGCCGTTCTTCGTGCCAGCAAGCGCCGTCCCAGGCGCGTCCGAGCGGTTTCCGGTCGAGCTTCGCTCGACGACATGACATGGCGGCGAAGCCGGCGGCGCCTCGCGCCAGCGAGCCATGCGCCGAAGGCGCAGCCGCCGGAGCGCGCGCCGCTCCCCCCAGTCCCCCCAGCGCCGGTTCCGAAAACGGCGAAACATGTGTCACTCCACGTTCTGTACCTGCTCCCGCATGCGTTCGACCTCTGCTTTCAGCGCGACCACCACCGAGGCGATCTCGGCGCTCTGCGACTTGGATCCGATGGTATTCGCCTCCCGGTGCATCTCCTGCACCAGGAACTCCATCTTGCGGCCGGCGGGCTCATCCCCCGAGAGGAGCCCGCGCGTCTGCGCCAGGTGGCTGCGCAGCCGCGTGATCTCCTCGCTCACGTCCATACGGTCGGCGAAGAGCGCCACCTCCTGCGCCAGCCGCGCCGGATCGGGCGTGAAGCCGCGCGCCACCTCCTGGATGCGCTCGTGCAGCCGGTCGCGGTAGTGCTCGATGCTCTGCGGCGCGAGCGTCTCGACCCGCCCGACAAGCCCTTCCATCTGGGCAATCCGGCCCGCGAGGTCCCTCGCCAGCGCTTCTCCCTCGCGTTCGCGCATCGCCGTGAGGGCGGTGAGCGCCTGGCCGAGCGCCACCATCACGGCGCCGCGCGCCGCCTCCATGTCGACGGCGCGCTCCTCCAGCGATACCACTCCCTCGGCGGAGAGGATGTCGGGCAGGCCGACGGCGCCCTGGAGCCCGAGCCGAGCGCGGATCTCGCCGAAGGCGCGCGCGTACTCCTCCGCCAGGGCAAAGTCCACGCGTGGAGCAAGGGCACCTCGCCCCGCGGCGCGCCGCAGCGCCACCTCGACGCCGCCACGGGCGAGCCGTTCCTTCACGGCTCGCGAGACCTCGAGCTCGAGCGCCGAAAGCTCGCGCGGCAGGCGAACCTTGACCTCGCAGAACTTGTGGTTGACCGATCGCGCCTCGACGTCGAGTTCCTCCGTGCCCTGCGCCGCTCGTCCCGCGCCGAACCCGGTCATGCTACGGATCATTTGGGTCACTCCGGCGAGCCGCCGCATGGCGCCCCGCGCTGCGACGGACCGTAGCCTCAGGGGACGGGAGCGTCAACGCTCAAGAGCGCTCGCGCCGCCTCCGCCACGGCCGCCGCGTCGAGCAGTCGCATGCAGTCGTGGTGGCCGAGCGGGCACCGCGCCGGCCCGTGGTCGTGGCAGGGCTGGCAGGGGAGACCCAGTGTGAGGTACCGCTCGCGAGAGGAGAAGCGGTGCCGCGCGGGCTCGGTGGGCCCGAAGAGGACCAGCGTCGGGCGGCCGAGCGCGCGGGCACAGTGTACCAGGCCTGTGTCGCCTCCGATGACCAGGTCGCAGCGCGCAAGAATGGCGACAGCCTCGTCGATGGCGTTCCCGGTCGTGTCGCGCAGAGGTACCCCGGCGAGCGCTCCGATCCGCGCCGCCACCTCGCGATCACCAGGGCCTCCCAGCACGAGGACGGTGGCGCCGCCGCGTCCGAGCTCTCGCGCCAGCGCGGCGAAACCCTCCGCTCCCCATCGCTTGGTGGCCCATTCAGCGCCCGGGACGAGGCCCACCACAGGGCACCTTGCCCCCGCCAGCACACCGTCCGCGTACGCTTCGAGGCCCACGGGCCGCCGGATCACCAGAGCCGTATCGCCGTGTGCTCCCGCGCGCTCGGCGAGCGAAAGCGCTCGCTCCACGAAGGGTCGCCCTCGATCGAGCCGCACGCGCTCGTTGCAGAAGAGCGCGTACCCGATGCGCCGGGGCGCGCCGGAGAGCAAGGCCAACACCCCCGCGCGGGGCGAATAGTGTGGAACGATCGCCAGCTCGGGCCGGAAGGCGCGTAGCCTGCGGGCCGCCCGCAAGAGACCGCTGGGACCGCGATCGGCGCCGCGCTTGTCGTAGACGACGACCTCGTCGCAACCCGGCAGGAGCCGAGCCACTGGCGCTCCTCGCGGGGTCACGCACAGCGCCACCTTCCCCTCGGGCCAGCGCGCCTTCAGAGCGCGAACGGCGGGCCCGAGGAAGACCGTGTCGCCCAGGTAGCCGGGATGGATGACGAGCGTGAACACACCTGGGCCGTTCAGGGGAGCGGCTTCGCCTCGTCCACCAGCATGACCGGGATGTCGTCTCGGATGGCATACGCGACCCGGCAGCGCAGGCAATGGATCTCCGCGCGGTCCTCGTGGAACGCGAGAGCCCCCTTGCACTTCGGGCAAGCGAGGATCTCCTTCAGCTCGGGAGCGAGGGGCATCGCGGACCTCTCATGAAACAGCTCGGGCCTGAGGCGTCTGGCACGAGCAGGTGAGCTTCGACCTCTCGGTCGCGCAAGGAGCCCTGCAGGCTGCGGTCCAGGCCCGAGGCCCTCGCTCGAGAGAGTCGCCTTTCACTCTCATAACACGGCGGGCGGGAGCGCAATCACTCTCTGCAGGAAACGCTCGACGGACTCGCCTCGCGCTGCCTCGCTGAAGAGCGCGAGCATCCGGTCGCGGGCGGCGGCCCCGAGCGCGCGGGCCCGGCCCGGCCCAGAGAGCAGATCGCAGAGCGCGGAGGCGAGCGCAGCGACGTCTCCCTGCTCGACGAGCAAGCCGGTCACGCCATCCACGATCGTCTCGGCGGGGGCGCCGAAGCGGTACGCGACGCCGGGGCGGCCGCTCGCCATGGCCTCGAGGAGCGCGCGGCAGGTACCGTCATTGCCTTCGGCGAGCAGCACCTTCACGTCGAGCGTGCGGTACGCCGCGGCGAGCTCCGGCCCGGTCCGATATCCCCCGAAGAGGACGGCGCGCTCGAGGCCGCGCGCGCGCGCAAGCTCGCGCAGGGCCGCGAGCCCCTCGCCACGTCCGAACACGACGAGGCGCGCCTCGGGGAGGCGTCGCGCTACCAGCCGGAAAGCGTCCACCAGCTCGGCGTGGCCCCGGTCCGGCTTCACGCGGGAGACGATGCCCGCCACCGGCTGACCCGGCGCCAGGCCGAGCTCGGCGCGCAGATCCGGCCCGTCCGGCCTGAACACGGCGGCATCCACGGCGCCGCGCGTGGCGAGGACGCGCCTCTCGGGTATGCGAAAGCGCTCGCGCAGCACCCGCGCGTGCGCCTCGCAGACGGCGATGAGGCCGTCGGTCCGCCGGTGGGCGTTTCCCTGCAGGAAGCGATCCTCGAGGGAGCGGGAGGAGTGGATCGTACGCACGACGCGAGGCCGCTCCTTGCGACGTCGCAGACCAAGGAGCGCGGCGGAGTGGTCGTTGGAGAAGTGGGCGTGGACGATGTCGAACGCCGGGCCGATGCCGGCTAACCGCCATGCGTCCGCGAGGAGCGGCGGCGGGAAACCCTTCGTCGTGAGCGCGAGGTCGCCGCGCACCGCAAAACCGAGGCCGCGCAGCCGTTCGCGCAGATCGCCGGGTCGCCGCGTATCGACCGCGATCTCGACGTGGTGCCCTCGCGCGCGAAGGTGCGCCGCCACGGAGGCCATCGGCTCGGCGGGCCCCGTCCACACCGGCGAGGAAAGGAGCTCCAGGACCTTCACCCCCACCTCACCAGCCGGTAGTTCTTGTACTCGCCGATCCGCACGCCGGTGGCGGCCTCGACGAGGTCGAGGAGGTCCTCTCGGAGGTGGCCCCGCCGCAGCCGCCTCGGGCGCGGCTGGAACGCCCAGTCCTCCCGCGTCACCCAGTCCCGCATGGGCGCGGGGTGCGTGCCCTGGAAGGCGCGCACCCTCTCGCTCGCGTCGTAGCCGAATCCTTGCGACAGCCTCCGCTCGCGAGCCGCGTCGCCGTGGTAGAGGCGCTCGCACTCGGCGAGCTTCACCGCCTGCTCTGCGGGCGGTCGCACCCAGCCGTAGTGGAACATGCGCCCTCCGCTCGGCGCGACCTTGAGCTTGCGCGCGGTCTCCCCCTGCCCGACCCGGAAGCCCTGTGCGTCGCGCCAGGAGCAGACTCCGGCGCGGTTGCGCACCGCCCGGACCTCCTTGCGATACCACCGCCGCGAGACGCCGACCGTGTGAAACGAGCCGTAGAAGTGGACGTAGTCGAAGAGGAGCCCCTCCAGCCGGGCGTCGTCGTGCAGGCGCTGCAGCGCCGCGCGGACGGAGGGATGGTCCTCCTCGTGGAGCGCCTCGTCCGCCTGCACGTAGAGGCAGACGTCCCCGCTGCATCGCTCCAGGGCCAGATTGGTCTGATCGGCGAGCACGCGTCCGCGCTCGAGCTGTCCCTCGTCCCAGCGCGACTGCATGACGACGAGGCGCGCATCGTCGATGCTCCGCACCAGATCCAGCGTGCCGTCCGCCGAGACGCCGACGTTCACGACCATCTCGTCGACGAGGGGCAGGACGGATCGGATGGCTGGAACGATGGGATAGTGCAGGCGGACGGCGTCGCGTACGAAGGTGAAGCCGGAAACTCTCATCGAAGATGCCTGCCCCTCATCGCCTCGACCCCACCCTACCCCTTCGACCTCGCCAGCACCTCGAGCAGCGCCGTCGTGGAGTGGTTCTTCGGATCCCCCGCCACCGCCACCCGCCCTCCGTAGCCCTCCACCTCCTTCGCCTCGGGGATGGTCTCGGGAGTGTAGTCGGTCCCTTTCACCTGCACGTCAGGCCTGAGCGCCTGGATGACGGGAACCACGTCCTTCGCGCCGAAGATCACGACGTGGTCGACGCAGGCGAGCGCCGCCACGATCTCGGCGCGCTCCGCCTCGGGGACGAGCGGACGCCCTGGGCCCTTGCCGAGGAGGCGCGTCGAGGCGTCGCTGTTCACGGCCACCACGAGCAGATCGGCGAGCGCCTTGGCCCCCTCGAGGTACCGCAGGTGGCCGACGTGGAAGAGGTCGAAGACGCCGTTGGCGAGCGCCAGGGTCCTGCCGTCGCGGGTAGCGTCGGCGCGGAGGCGCGGAAGATCTTCGAAACGGATGAGCTTCTCCATCTCCAGCCGGCCCTCTTCCCGGCCCTCCCCCTGCCAGGGAGGCAGACTTGGCGTCAGCCCCTCGCCATCTCGGCGAGGAGCTCGCCGCGCGTGACCGTGGCGGTCCCAGGTTTCTGCACCACCAGGGCGCCCGCGACATTGGCGATGCGCGCCGCCGTCTCGGCGTCGGCGCCCGCGGCGACGGCGGCGCTGTAGGTGGCTGCCACCGTGTCTCCCGCGCCGGTCACGTCCACTGCATCCTGACTGCCGTGCGGCGGGATGTGCAACGGGGGACGGCCCCTGCGGAAGAGGGACATCCCATCGTGACCACGGGTGACAAGGAGCTCGTCGCACGCGAGCCTGCGCAGGAGCACCCTCCCCGCGCGTTCGATCCCGCGGGGCCCCTGGAGGGACATCCCCGTGGCGGCCTCCAGCTCGGGTTCGTTCGGCTTCACCATGCTGACCCCGGTGTACTCGAGGAGCCGGTACCGCGAGTCGACGCAGACGCGGATCCCGCCTCGCTTGAGGGCGCGCAGCGCTTCCAGCGCCGCCGGACCGAGGACGCCGGAGCCGTAGTCGCTCGCAAGCACGGCCCCGGCGCCTCTGGCCGCGCGCTGGAGCTCGCGCACGACGCGGGCCTGGGCAGACGGCGGCAGCTGTTGCGCCGGAGCACGGTCGACGCGGAGCATCTGCTGGCGCCGGGTGGAACGGCCGCCGGCGAGGATGCGCGTCTTCGACTCGGTGGCCCGGCCGCGCACGCGCTGGACGTGCTCCACGTCGATGCCGGATGCCGCCATGACATCGAGGAGCGTCGCGCCGAGCGTGTCGTCGCCGACCACGCCCACCGCCCGCACCTTCACGCCTAGCGCAGCCAGGTTCTGCGCGGCGTTGCCCGCGCCTCCCGCCTTGAGCTCGCTCCGCTCGTAGCGGACGATGAGCACCGGCGCCTCGCGGCTGATGCGCTCCGTCTCGCCATAAACGTACTCGTCGGCGACGAAGTCGCCGGCCACGACGACCTCGGCCCGTTGAAACTGGTCGATGAGGTCGGCCAGCCTGGCGATCCCGTTCACGACGGCGGGGCGGCGCATCCGGCGTGTTCCTATCGCAGCAGGCCACAGGGGTCAATCAATCGCCGTGGCGACATGGTTCCTGACTTCGCGCTGGACGGGTCCCGGACCAACCATGTGGTCAGGCCTCCCCCTCCGGGCGCGTCTTCCAGCGGCGGTGGAGCCAGTACCAGTGTTCCGGGTGCTCGCGAACCCGCCGCTCGAGGCGGTCGTTGAGGTCCTGCATGAAGGCGAGGACGTCACGCCTCCGATCGCCCGTGTCGGGAACCTCGAGCGGGCCCTCGATGAGGACGAGGTGCCGGCCCCTTCCAAGCGGGAGGGCAAGCGTGAACACGACCGCGGCCCCGGTGCGCAAGGCCAGGATGGCTGGCGTGGGCGAGGTGGCAGCCGGCACACCGAAGAAGGTGGGGAAGACGGCGCGGCGCAGGGGTTGGTTCTGGTCGATGACGTAGCCGAGGATGCGCCCCTGTTCCAGGGCGCGCCGCGCCGCCCTGAGCGTCTCGCCTTTCCGCACCACCAGGTCCTCGACGCCGGCACGCGCGCGCGCCTTGCGCCAGAGGTCGTTGAAGCCGCTCCGGCCCATCTTCCTGCTGATCATCGTGATGGGGATGCCCTTCAGGTTGTGGACCGCCGCCAACATCTCGAAGTTCCCGAAGTGCGCGGTGCAGGCAATGACGCCCTTGCCTCGCGCCCGCGCCGCCTCGAACCGTTCCCAGCCCTCGTACGAGAACACCCGATCCAGTTCGTCGCGCGTCATGCGCGGCGCGAGGAGGAACTCCGGGGCGAGCCGGCCCAGGTTCCGGTACGTGCCTCGCGCGATGGCGCGCCGCTCGTCATCCGTCTTCTCGGGTAACGCCAGGCGCAGGTTCTCGAGCACGACGCGGCGGCGGATCCCGAGCACCCATGCGACCCAAGCCACGAATGCCCCGAGCGCCTGGAGCAAACGGCGAGCCAGTGCGGGAACGGGGCGAGGGGGAGGCGTCATTCGGAGCTCGGGAGGTCGGGGGTGGACCCCTGGCCGTGCTTGTCACGGACAGGGGCGGAGTCGCGAGACCGCGGCGGCTCTGCCGACGCGGTCGACATCAGGGGCGGGGTCGGGAGAGTTCACGCCGCGACTCGGAGGCTTGCCCTCCCCTTGCCAGCGCCAGGTCGAGGAGTTCGTCCAGCAGGGCCCCGCCCGCCACGATCTCGGCGCCGATGCGGACGACTCGCCAGCGCGCGTCTCCCGCCAGGCGCGCTGGGAGACGCATCGCGTCCTTCTCGGTCGTCGCCACCACCTCGCAGCCGGCCGCCGCCGCCGCGCACAGCGCCTCCTCGATCTCCTTCTCACTGAAGGCATGGTGATCGCGAAAGACGCGTTCCGCGGCCACCTCCGCGCCGAGGACGGCCAGGGTGCGCCGGAAGCCCTCGGGCCGGGCCAGCGCGCACAAGAGGAGGACACGGCGCCCGGCGAGGGCGTCCGCGCCGAAGGAGCGGGTGAGCGCGCTGTCGAGCACGTCCTGCACCGCGTGGCGCGATTCGACCGGGGGCTTGCCGGTGACCGCCCGGATACGGGTGCGCAGCGCTTCGAGCGCCTCGAGCGGCGCCTGGTCCGCCCGCGACAGCCAGGCGAGATGAGCACGGCCGAGCGCGCTCCACGGTTCGCGGTTGGGACCGAGCGGGAGCAGGCGGCCGTTGCCGGACGGGTTGGCCGCGTCGAGCACCACCACGTCGAGATCGCGCCGCAGGGCCCGGTGCTGGAAGCCGTCGTCGAGGACGAGCACGTCGGCGCCGAGGTCCTCCACGGCGGTCCGCGCGATCTCTGCGCGAACCGCTCCGCACAGCACCGCAACACCGGGCAGGCGTCGGGCGATGAGCAGCGGCTCGTCCCCCGCCTCCTCGGGAGGAAGCAGCACGCGCGTGCCGTCAGACACGAGGCGGGCGTCGCTTCGCCGCGCACCGTAGCCTCGGGAGAGGACGGCCACGCGGCGCCCGCGAGCCAGCAGCCGTTCCGCGACGGCGATCGTCGCTGGCGTCTTCCCGGCTCCGCCCACCGCCAGGTTCCCGAGCGATATCACGGGAGCGCCGGCACGGAACTGGCGCACGAGGCCAAGCCGGTAGGCCGCGCCGCGCGCGGCGGAGCCGGCACGAAAGATCCGCTCCGCGGCGGCGAGAGGGGCGATCAGCGCAGGGTGAGCCGCGGCCTCCTCGCGCCACCACAGGTCCTCGAGCCAGCTCATGATGGTCGCTACCTTGACACCGCCGCACCACTCGCGGCGAGCATCTCGCGCGCAGCCGCTATCACGGTGTCCGCGCCGAGGTCGGCCAGGCACCGGTGGTGACCCTCGGGGCAGTAGTCGCCGCCGTGGTTCGAGCAGGGCGAGCAGGCGAGCCCGAGCGAGAGGGCGCGACCTGGCGGCGGCGGCCCCCAGCGGACGGTGGATGTCGGGCCGAAGAGCGCCAGCGCAGGCGTGCCGACCGCCGCCGCGAGGTGGACCGGTCCCGAATCACAGGCGATGAGGAGCTGCGCGCGCGCCAGCGCAGCTGCGAGGCCGTCGATGGGCAGAGGCGAGAGGTCCGCCGCCACCGGAGCCCGCAGGTGGGCGCACATCGCCGCGAAGGCGTCGCGGTCGCCGGGGCCGCCGGCGAGGACGATGCTGGCGCCATCGGCGGCGAGGGCTTCCGCCACCGCGGCGAAGCGCTCCGCGGGCCAGCGCTTGGTCGTCCAGCGCGCGCCGGGGGCGATGGCGACGATCGGCTTCCGGCCACGACCAAGGGCGTCGGCGGCGAGCCCCTGGGCGCTCCGCGAGAGGTGGATCCTGAGGGGCCCCGGTCCGCGCACGCCGAGGGGAGCCAGCGCCTCGGCGTAGAGCTGCGTGGCGTGGACACGGGAGAGCGGCCGGTCGGAGCCGAGCAGCGCCAGGAGAGCCCCGCCGGTGCTCCTCCGGCGGAACGTGATGTGCCGCGGAGCCGCCGCCCGCGCCACGAGCGCGCTGCGGACCTTGTTCTGCAGGTCGATGGCGAGGTCGAAGCGACGCCGCAGGCGGTCGCGCATCGCGATGGCCGCGTGAGGGCCCTCGCGGCCGAGCGCGTGAACAGCCGCGATCTCGGGCAATCCCGTGAGGAGCGGCGCGTAGAGCGCATCGGTGACCCACTCGATGCTGGCGCCAGGGAAGGCCTTGAGCAGGGGGTCCAGCACGCTCGTCGCGAGGACGACGTCACCCAGCGCGCTGTAGCGCAGGACGAGGATCTTGGGGCTCGCGCTCATGCCCCGCTCGCGCCGAGGGGACTCGGCTCGCGGCCGAGCTCGAGGGGAGGCTTCGCGCGCGGCAGGGCCCGCAGCATGTGATCGACGTTGCGGACGCTGGCGCCGCGGATCTGCGAGACGGCCAGGCGCGCCAGCTCGCCCAGCTCGGCGATCTTGTCGGGCCGTGCCAGGAGCTCCTGTGCGACCTTGAGCAGCTGCTCCGGCGTCGCCACCTGGATCCCGCCGCGGCCGACGAGGACCTGCAGGCTGTCCTTGAAGTTCTCCATGTGCGGCCCGAACAGGACGGGCCTACCCTGCCCCGCCGGCTCGAGCACGTTCTGCCCCCCCCGGTGGACGAAGCTGCCGCCCACGAACACCAGCGTGGCCAGCCTGTAGGCGGTGGCGAGCTCACCGATGGTGTCGAGGACGCTCACCTGCGCGCTGCCGGCCACCACGCCGCCGCTGCGCAGCCGAACCGAGTAACCAGCCTCCGCGGCCATGCCCAAGATGCGCGCGGACCGCTCCACGTAACGGGGCGCGATCACGAACTGGAGCCGCGGATGACGCGCGAGGAGTCCTCTGTACACGCCGAGCAGCAGCTCCTCTTCCCCCTCGTGGGTCGAGCCCGCCATGAAGACGGGGGCGGTCGGATCGAGGCCCATCTCCGCTCGGAGGGCTTCGGCGCGGCCCGGGTCGGGGTCGAGGACCAGTGCGTCGAACTTGGTGTTGCCGGTCACCCAGACTCGGTCGGGCGCGGCGCCCAGGGCGAGCACCCGCTCCGCCTCCTCGTCGGACCGCATGAGGAACAGGTCGATCGCGTGCAAGGGGTTGCCGATGAGGCGGAAGAACAGCCGATAGCGCGCCAGCTTCTCGGGGCTGAAGCGGCCGTTGGTGAGCGCGATGCGCGCACCGGAGGCCTTGGCCGCCCGGATGAGGTTGGGCCAGATCTCGGTGTACTCGAGCACGAGCAGGTCGGGCTTGAGGAACCGCACCGCGCGCCGGGTCGCGCGCGGCAGATCGTATGGAGCGTAGAGGACGATGTCGGCCTCGCCGAGCTTCTTGCGTGCCATGGCCAGGCCGCTGTTGGTGACGGTGGTGACCACGATGCAGCAGTCGGGGAGCCGCTTCTTCAGCTCCTTCATCATGGGCTGCAGGGAGAGCAGGTCCCCGGCGCTCGCCCCGTGCAGCCAGATGCGGGGCTGCCCTCGCCCGCGCCAGAAGGAGCGCCGGTACAGCCCGAGCCGAAAGAGCTTGCCGTGTCGAAGCTTCGGGTGGAAGAGCAGCACGGGCAGGAGCGCCAGGAAGAGGGCGTAGCTGCCGATGACGTACAGGACATGCATGGTCACCCCGCCGCCACCTTGCGGGTCGGGTCTCCGCCGCCCTCGTAGACGCGGTAGAGACGCGCGTACTCGCCCCGGCGCTCGAGGAGTTCCTCGTGCCGCCCCGCCTCGACCACGCGGCCACCGGCGAGGACGACGATGCGATGGGCGTGGCGGATCGTGGAGAGGCGGTGCGCGATGACGAGCGTCGTGCGGGGCCCGCTCGGGGCCCCGAAGCCCATGAGCACCTCGAGGGCGCGCTGCACCTCGCGCTCGCTCTCGGCGTCGAGCGAGCTGGTCGCCTCGTCCAGGATGAGGATGGGCGCATCCTTGAGGAAGGCGCGCGCGATGGCGATGCGCTGCCTCTGGCCGCCGGAGAGGAGCACGCCCTTCTCGCCCACCACCGTCTCGTAGCCCTGCGGGAGCGCGGAGATGAACTCGTGCGCGTGCGCCATCCGCGCCGCGCGCTCCACGTCTGCGGGCGCGACATCCGGCCGGCCGTAGGCGATGTTGGCGCGCACGGAGTCGTTGAACAGCACCGTCTCCTGCGTCACGACAGCCATCTGCGCCCGCAGAGACGAGAGCTTCGCCTCGCGCACGTCCACGTCGTCGATCCGGATGTGGCCCGCCGAGACATCCCAGAAGCGCGGCAGGAGGTTCGCGAGCGTGGTCTTGCCGCCCCCGGACGAGCCGACGAGCGCCACCACCTCTCCCTTGCGCAGCCTGAAGCTCACGCCCTCCAGCACCGGCTTCTCGCCGTAAGAGAAGGAGACCTCCTCGAACCGGATCTCGCGCGCGAAGGGCGGGAGCGCCAGCGTGCCGCTGTCGGGCACGCCCGTGCGCGCGTCGAGGATCTCGAAGATGCGCTCGGCGGCGGCGGCGCCCTGCAGCGCGATCTGTCCCACCTTCCCGAGCTGCTTCACCGGTGTGTAGAGCAGGAGCACGGCCGCCACGAAGGAGAAGAACTTGGCCGCCTCCAGCTCGCCCCGCAGGATGCGCCCGCCCACCCATCCTATGGCGATCGAGAGCCCAGCGGCGGCCATGACCTCCATGAGCGGCGAGGAGAGCGCACGGACGACGAAGCTCCTCCGCATGATCCGGATCCAGCGCCGGTTCTCCTCCTTGAAGCGCTCCGACTCCCAGGCCTCCATCCCGAAGGCCTGCACCACGCGCATGCCGGACAGGGCCTCCTGGACCATCTCCGAGATGTGCCCGAGCGCGGATTGCGACTGCTGCGTCACCCGCTTCAGGCGCTTCGCGAAGCGCACGATGGGGAGGAGCGTGACCGGAACCGCCACGAAGGCCATGAGCGACAGCCGCCAGTCGAGGACGAAGCAGTTCACGAGCATGACGACGATGGTCAGGCCGTCGCGGATGTAGCTCGACACGGCGTAGGAGACGGCGGTCTCCACCGACTGGACGTCGGCCGAGAAGCGGCTCATGAGGTCGCCGGAGTGGCGCTTGGCGAAGAAGCTCGGGGAGAGGCCCAGGAGGTGATCGAAGAGGCCGGTGCGGAGGTCGACGATGACCCGCTGCGAGACCATACCCATGAGGTAGAACTGCCCGAAGTAGGCGACGCCCTTCACGAGCGCGACGCCGATGATGACGAAGGGGAGCGCCGCGAGGACGTGCTCCCGGTCAACGTGCAGCATCCACCCACCAGGATTCAGCGAGGCAGGCAGGAACCGGGCCAGGCTCGCCACCGCCTGGGTACGCCCCGTGAACAGGAATTCGAGCACGGGTCCGAGCAGGTTCACGTAGGCGGCGGTCGAGAGCGCCAGCACGACCATGCAAGCGAGCGCGCCGAGGAAGCGCGCCCTGTACGGCGCCGCGAAGCGGAGGAGTCGGAAGTAGGCGCTCAAGGCCGCTGCATCCTAACCCTTTCCTGGGCCTCGGGCCTCAGGCCGAACCTCTGACCGCGCCCGTCGCGGTCAGAGGCGGGGTCGCGAGACCGCGACGGCTCTGCCGGGGACCCTTGACCGCGCTCGTCGCGGTCAAGGGCGCAGTCGAAGACAGGTCGGGCGTCGGACCGCAGGCGTGGGCGCGGGTCCAAGAAGACGCCAGCCGGACAGCGGTCTCGGTGCGCCGCTGTTCCTGAGGCCTGAAGCCCGAGGCCTCTCAGGGTTCCGGTGCGCCCTACTCCTCGACTCCCTTCACTTTCCCTTCAGCGCGACGCTTCTCGATGATCTTCTGCGCGATGGGCGGCGGGACGGGGTCGTAGTGCGAGTGCTCCATCGTGAAGTAGCCGACACCCTGGGTGAGCGAACGCAGCTCGGCGTCGTAGCTCATGGCCTCGGCGTGCGGGCAGAGGGCGCGGATGAGAACGCCGCGAGCGAGCGGCTCCATGCCCTGCACCTTGGCCCGCCGGCTGTTGAGGTCTCCCATGACGGTGCCCACGTACTCCTCCGGCACGCGCACCTCGAGCTTCATCACCGGCTCGAGGATGATCGGCCTCGCCTCGATGACCGCCTTCTTGAAGGCCATCGATCCCGCGACCTGGAAGGCCATGTCCGAGCTGTCCACGTCGTGGTAGCTGCCGAAGACGAGCTTGGCCGTGAAGTCGACGACAGGGTAGCCGGCCAGCGGCCCGGAGTGCAGCGAGTTACGGATGCCCTTTTCGACGGAGGGTATGAACTGCCGCGGGATGGTGCCGCCCACGATTGCGTCCTCGAACTCGAAGCCCTCGCCGCGCGCCTTCGGGTACAGCTCCACGTGCGCGTCGCCGTACTGCCCGTGGCCGCCCGTCTGTCGCTTGAACTTGCCTTGCGCTTTGGAGTGCGCCGTGATCGTCTCGAGATAGGCCGGCGTGGGCGGTGCCAGGGTGATGTCGACGCCGTGCTTGCGCTTCACGCGCTCGATCGTGACCTCGATGTGCGCCTGGCCCATGCCCTTGAGCAACATCTCGCCCGTGTCAGGTGAGCGCCCGAGCTCGAGCGAGGGATCCTCCTCGATGAGCTTGTGCAGTGCCGCCGCCGCCTTGTCGTCAGCGCCCTTGGTGTGTACCGCGAACGCGACCGGTCGGTTCGGCGCGGGGAAGTCCGGGAGGGCGACCGGCGCCTCCCGGTCGCAGAGGGTGTCACCGGTACGGGCGTCCTTTAGCTTCATGAGGACCGCCACCTCGCCCGGCCCCGCCTCCTTCACCTCGACGTTCTGCGAGCCGTCGGTCCGGTAGAAGTGGGCGATGCGCTCCTCGGTCCGCGTACGCGGGTTCACGAGCAGGGCCTCTGGCCGGAGCGTGCCGGCGAAGACGCGCACGTAGTCGACGCGCCCGGCGAAGTGGTCGATGGTGGTCCGGAAGACCTGGCCGAGGAAGGGTGCTTCCGGGGAGCCCGAGACGGTCACCTCCTCGCCGTGGGGCTTCTTCGCGTTCACCTTTCGCGACTCGGGCGACGGCAGGAGCTTCACGACCAGATCGAGCAGCTCCTTCACCCCGATGCCGGGCTTCGGCGCGGCGATGACGACGGGGAGGAACTTCTGGGCGGCGGCTCCCTTGGCCAGGCCGAGGACGATCTCCTCGTCGGAGAGCGCGCCACCCTCGAGGTACTTCCCGAGGAGCTCGTCGTCCGACTCGGCCGCCGCCTCCACCGCAGCCGTGCGAGCCGCCTCGACCTCTGCCTTGAGGTCGGCGGGGACGTCCTCCTCGGTCCACTTGGCGAACGTCTTGTCATAGACGTGCGCCTTCCGCGCGAGCACGTCCACGATGCCCTTCAGGCCTGGCCCCGGGGCGATGGGAACCTGGAGCAGGATGGGCTTCACCTTGAGCGAGCTCTCGATGCCGGCGAGCGTCTTCGCGAAGTCCGCCTGATCGTGGTCAACTCGGCCTACGACGGCCAGGACCGGAAGCCCGGACTCGGCGAGAAGGTCGTAGTGGCGCTCCGCGCGGTTGTGCGCGCCCTCGACCGCCGAGATGACGAGGAGCGCGCCGTCGCTGACGCGCAGCGCCCAGTCCACCTCGGCCAGGAACGAGGCGAAGCCTGGCGTGTCCAGCGCGTTGAAGATCCGGCCTCCCTCTTCGAAGGTCTCGGGGTGGATGCTCAGGGTGAAGTTGCGTTTCTTCTCTTCGGGCTCGGCGTCGAGGCGGGACGTGGATCCCTCGGGACTCGCTTTCTTCGCGTCGGCGAGGCGAAGGAAGGCCTCGACGAGGGCAGTCTTGCCCGACCCGTCGGCGCCGGTGAGGCAGAAGGTCCTGATGGTCCGGTTGCTCGGCATGTGGGACGCTCTCCCGGAAATGGGGTCACCACCTCGCACCGGCGCGCGCGCGCAGGAGCCTCGTGGGTGGGGGGTTGTCTCCTAACTCTTTACCACCGATTGTGCCCGGGAAGGGGCGTCTGCGCGTGACTCCGGACGGGTCCGAGCGAGGCCGCCCGCTCGGAGCGGGTCAGCCCTGGCTCGACGCCTTCAGCTCGGGAAAGTCCTCCTGCCAGAACTCGCGTTCGACGCGCCGGGCGCCAGGGCTCCTCGCAGCCTCCGCGGTGCGCAACTCCACCCGCCGGATCTTCCCCGAGATGGTCTTGGGCAGGTCCGAGAACTCGATGCGGCGAACGCGCTTGAAGGGTGAGAGGCGGCGGCGCACGAACCGGAAGATGTCGAGCGCCAGCTCCCGCGACGGCGCACTGCCCGGCTTCAGGATGATGAACGCCTTGGGGACCAGCCCGCGCACGGGATCCGGGCTCGGCACGCAGGCCGCCTCGGCGATGGCCTCGTGCTCGATGAGGGCACTCTCCAGCTCGAACGGGCTAATGCGGTAGTCAGAGCTCTTGAAGACATCGTCCGATCGGCCGACGTACGTGATGTAGCCCTCGGCGTCGCGCGCCGCGATGTCGCCGGTCCGGTAGTAGCCGCCGCGGGTGGCGAAGTCGGTGAGCGTCGGGTCGTCGAGGTAGCTTGCCATGAGGCCCATCGGCCGGGGCGAGAGGCAGAGCGCGATCTCTCCCTCCTGCGCTTCCTGGCCGTCCGCGTCGAGGCACACCACGCGGAACCCTGGCATGGGCCGGCCCATGGAGCCGGGCTTGACCTTCTGGCCTGGCGAGTTGCCGATCTGGCAGGTGGTCTCGGTCTGCCCGTAGCCGTCGCGGATGCCAACCCCCCATGCTTCCTGCACCCGAGCGATGACCTCGGGGTTGAGCGGCTCCCCCGCGCTGAGCGCCTCGCGCACGCGGACCTTGTGCTGCGTCAGATCCTCCAGGATGAGGTATCGCCACACGGTGGGCGGCGCGCACAAGGTCGTGACCTCGTGCCGCTCGAGCACTTCGAGCGTGCGCGTCGCCTGGAAGCGAGCGTAGTTGTGTACGAACACGGTGGCACCCGCGTTGAAGGGCGCGAAGAAGTTCGACCAGGCGTGCTTCCCCCACCCTGGCGAGCTGATGTTCATGTGTATGTCACCCTCTCGGACCCCTAGCCAGTACATCGTGGAGAGGTGGCCCACGGGGTAGCTGGCCTGGGTGTGGAGGACCAGCTTCGGCCTCGCGGTGGTACCCGAGGTGAAGTAGAGGAGCACCGGGTCGTTCGGGTGCGTGTCGCCGTGGGCGAAGAACACGCTCGGCTCGTCGTAGGCGTGTTCGTAGGGCGTCCAGCCCGGCACCTTCTCGCCCACCACGATGCGGGAGTAGCCGTTGCCCACCGCGCGCAGCTTCTCCGCGCCCGTGGGATCGGTGACCACGTGCTTCACCTGCCCGCGCACGAGCCGATCCTTCAGGTCCTCGGGCGTGAGCAGGGAGGTGGCAGGGATGATGACGGCACCGAGCTTCATCGCGCCCAGCATCACTTCCCAGATCGGCACCGAGTTCGGCAGCATCATCAGCACGCGGTGGCCGCGCTCGACGCCGAGGCGGCGCAGGAACACCGCCACCCGGTTCGAGCGCTCGGCCAGCTCCGCGTAGGAGAGCTTCACCTCACGTCCGTCGTCCTCCACGATGTGGAGAGCGGTGCGGCGGTTTCCCTCGGCGAGGATGTCGAACCAATCGAGCGCCCAGTTGAAGCTGCCCAGATCAGGCCAGCGAAAGCCCTGGTACGCAGCCGCGTAGTCGTCGCGGTGCTGCTGGAGGAAGTCGCGGGCCCGGCGGAACGCCTCGGTGGAGTTCATGCGTGACTCCTGCGGGAGGACTCCGGATAATTGCAGAATCGCTGCGCAGTTGGCCAGCAGGGAGATGTTCCCGGTGTAGAACGTCCCCGTGCCCCGCTCGCCCACGCGACTTCACGCCGGCCTCGCGGCGGGCGTGCTTGCGGTCTCGTGGGCCGCCATCCTGGTCCGTCTGGCGGACGCCGCGCCGCTCGCCATCGCGGCCTGGCGGCTCGTGCTGGCGGGCGCGGCGACCGGGGCGTTCGCGGTGTTCCGGCGGCGCGGCGAGCTTCGCGCGCTGGGCCCTCGCGCGCGCTTGCTCCTCGCCGCCGCCGGACTGGCGCTC
>JBGQLS010000070.1:0-18675 GCA_041500205.1 Anaeromyxobacteraceae bacterium
CGACAGTTCGTGAAGTACACCGCTGGCGGACTGGGCGCGACGAGCCTGGTCGCGCTCGGCTACTCGCCCAAGAAGGCGCTGGCCGAGGTGCGCCAGTTCAAGCTCGCGCACACGGCGGAGACGCGCAACACCTGCCCGTATTGCGCGGTGGGCTGCGGCATCATCATGTACTCGCTCGGCGATCGCTCCAAGAACGCGACGAGCGAGATCATCCACATCGAGGGCGATCCCGATCACCCGGTGAACCGCGGGACGCTCTGCCCCAAGGGCGCGTCGCTGCTCGACTTCGTGAAGAGCCCGAACCGCCTCAAGTTCCCCGAATACCGCGGGCCGGGCGAGACGCAGTTCAAGCGCGTCTCCTGGGACTGGGCGCTCGATCGGATCGCGCGCCTGATGAAGGACGACCGCGACAAGCACTTCGTCGCGAAGAACGACAAGGGCGTCACCGTGAACCGCTGGAACACGGTCGCCTTCCTCGCCGCCTCGGCCTCGTCGAACGAGACGGGCTACATCAGCGGCAAGGTCATCCGTGCTCTGGGAGGCGTGGCCGTCGACAACCAGGCACGCGTCTGACACGGCCCCACGGTGGCCGGTCTGGCCCCCACCTTCGGTCGCGGCGCGATGTCCAACAGCTGGGTGGACATCAAGAACGCCAACGTCATCATCGTGATGGGAGGAAACCCCGCGGAAGCCCACCCCTGCGGTTTCAAGTGGGTGGTCGAGGCGAAGGTCAAGAGCAAGGCCACTTTCATCGTGGTCGACCCGCGCTTCACGCGGAGCGCCGCGGTCGCCGACGTCTACGCGCCCATCCGCGCCGGCACCGACATCGCCTTCCTCGGAGGCGTCATCAACTACCTGCTCGCGCACGACAAGATCCAGCACGAGTACGTGCGCAGCTACACGAACGCTCCCTTCCTCGTCCGCGAGGACTTCAAGTTCCAGGACGGCCTGTTCGGCGGCTACGACGAGAAGGGCCGCAAGTACGACAAGACGACCTGGGCTTACCAGCTCGACGAGAACGGGTACGCCAAGGTCGATCCCACGCTGCAGGATCCACACTGCGTGTACCAGCTGATGAAGCAGCACTACGCGCGCTACACGCCCGAGATGGTGTCGAGCATCTGCGGGACCCCGCAGGACAAGTTCCAGAAGGTGTGCGAGACCATCGCCTCGACCTCGGCTCCCGACCGCGTGATGACGTGCCTCTACGCGCTCGGCTGGACCCAGCACTCGGTCGGCTCGCAGAACATCCGCGCCATGGCGATGATCCAGCTCCTCCTGGGCAATATCGGCATGCCGGGCGGCGGGATGAACGCGCTCCGCGGCCACTCCAACATCCAGGGGCTCACCGACCTCGGGCTCCTCTCCCAGAGCCTACCCGGTTACCTGACCCTCCCCTCCGACGCGGACGCAGAGTACAAGAAGTACATCGAGGCCCGGACGCTGAAGCCGATCCGTCCCGGGCAGCTCAGCTACTGGCAGAACTACCCCAAGTTCCACGTCAGCCTGATGAAGGCGTGGTACGGCACGGCCGCCACCGCCGAGAACGACTGGTGCTACGACTGGCTCCCCAAGCTCGACCGTCCGTACGACATCCTCACCGTCTTCGAGCTCATGTACCAAGGGAAGATCAACGGGTACGTCTGCCAGGGCTTCAACCCGCTCGGCTCCGCGCCCAACAAGGCCAAGGTGCTGGAGGGGCTCTCCAAGCTCAAGTACCTCGTCACCATCGACCCGCTCGTCACCGAGACCTCGACGTTCTGGAAGAACCACGGCGAGTTCAACGACGTCGACCCGTCGAAGATCCAGACCGAGGTGTTCCGCCTGCCCTCGGGCTGCTTCGCCGAGGAGGAGGGATCGCTCGTCAACAGCTCGCGCTGGCTGCAGTGGCACTACAAGGGCGCCGAACCGCCCGGCGAGGCCAAGCAGGACATCGAGATCGTCACCGAGCTCTTCCTCAAGGTCAAGGCGCTCTACGCGAAGGAGGGCGGGGCCTTCCCCGATCCCATCCTGAAGCTCCACTGGCCCTACCGGATCGCGCGCGCACCCTCGCCCGAGGAGCTCGCCAAGGAGTTCAACGGCTACGCGCTCGCCGACCTCCCCGACCCCAAGACCCCGGGCCAGTTCCTTGCCAAGGAGGGCGAGCAGCTCGGCTCGTTCGCGGCCCTCCAGGCCGACGGCACGACCGCCTGCGGCAACTGGATCTGGTGCGGCTGCTGGACCGAGAAGGGCAACCAGATGGCTCGCCGCGAGACGGCTGACCCGAGCGGCCTCGGCGTGACGCCGGGCTGGGCCTGGTCCTGGCCGGCCAACCGGCGCCTCATGTACAACCGCGCCTCCGTCGATCCCGCCGGGAAGCCCTGGGATCCCAACCGCAAGCTGATCGGCTGGAACGGCAAGAAGTGGGGCGGCGCCGACGTGCCCGACTACAAGGTCGACGCCGGGCCGTCCGAGGCCATGTTGCCCTTCATCATGAACCCGGAGGGCGTGGCGCGCCTGTTCGCGCTCGACAAGATGGCGGAGGGGCCGTTCCCGGAGCACTACGAGCCCTTCGAGACGCCGCTCGACTCGAACCCGCTCCACGAGAAGGTGATCTCGAACCCGGCCGCCCGCGTCTTCAAGGGCGACCAGGCGAGCTTCGGGACGTCGAAGGACTTCCCCTTCGTCGCCACCACCTACCGCCTCACCGAGCACTTCCACTTCTGGACCAAGCACACGCGGATCGCCTCGACGCTTCAGCCGGAGCAGTTCGTCGAGATCAGCCCCTCGCTGGCGGCGAAGCGCGGGATCCGGAACGGCGATCGGGTGAAGGTCTGGTCGAAGCGCGGCCACATCATCGCCAAGGCGCTCGTCACCCAGCGCATCCCCACCCTGAAGGTGGCCGGACGGGAGATCGAAACCGTCGGCATGCCCATTCACTGGGGATTCGAGGGACTCACGAAGAAGGGCTACCTCACGAACACGCTCACTCCGTTCGTGGGAGACGCCAACGTGCAGACCCCCGAGTTCAAGGCGTTCCTCGTCAACATCGAGAAGGCGTAGGAGGCGCGCCATGGCTCTCCAATCCCTCGACATCGAGCGCCGCTCCGCTACCAGCACCGCCTCGCCACGCGCCCGCAAGACGCTCGAGGTGGCCAAGCTCATCGACGTCTCGCGCTGCATCGGCTGCAAGGCGTGTCAGTCGGCGTGCATGGAGTGGAATGACCTGCGCGACGAGGTGGGCGTGAACGTGGGCTCCTACACGAACCCGCCCGACCTCTCCGATCAGTCGTGGACCCTGATGCGCTTCTACGAGGAACAGATCGAGGGCAGCCTGCAGTGGCTCATCCTGAAGGACGGGTGCCTGCACTGCGCCGAGCCCGGCTGCCTCAAGGCCTGCCCCTCGCCCGGCGCCATCGTCCAGTACACGAACGGCGTCGTCGACTTCCACCAGGAGAACTGCATCGGTTGCGGCTACTGCATCTCCGGCTGCCCGTTCAACATCCCGCGCCTCTCCAAGCACGACAACAAGGTCTACAAGTGCACGCTCTGCTCGGACCGCATCTCGGTCGGCCTCGAGCCCGCCTGCATCAAGGCCTGTCCTACCCAGGCGCTCTCGTTCGGATCGAAGGAGGACATGCTGGCCCAGGCGGAGCACCGGCTCGGCGATCTCCAGGAGCGCGGCTTCACCAAGGCCGCCGTCTACGACCCGCAGGGCGTGGGTGGCACGCACGTCGTGTACGTGTTGCCGCACGGCGACAAGCCGGAAGTCTATGGCCTTCCCAAGGACCCCCAGATCGGGCCGTTGCTGGCCGTCTGGCGGAGCTGGATCTCGCGCTCCCTTGGCGTCTTCACCATGTTCGCGGTCGTGGTGGCGGGGGTGTTCCACTACATGAAGGTGGGACCGCTCGAGGAGCCGAAGGACGAGCCCCCGAAGCGCGGGGAGGAGTGACCATGGCCACGACAGAGAAGTCGCTGCTCGGGAAACAACAGCCGAGCACCGTCCGCGGCGAGGATCCGACCCTCCTCCGCCGCTACTCGACCGGGGAGCGCCTCACCCACTGGGGCGTCGCCATCTCCTACATCCTGCTCTTCCTCTCCGGCCTGGCGCTCTTCCACCCGTTCTTCTTCTGGACGAGCGCGCTCTTCGGCGGCGGCCCGCTCATGCGCATCCTGCACCCGTTCATCGGCGTCGCGCTGGCGGCGCTCTTCTATCCCTACGCCGCCCGGCTCTGGTGCGACAACCTCATGCTGCCCAGCGACTGGGCCTGGGTGCGCGCCATGTTCTCCTACGTGAACAAGCGCGAGGCGGGCGTGCCGGAGGTGGAGGGCAAGTACAACGCCGGCCAGAAGCTCATGTACCTGTCGATGATCGTGGTCATCGCCGCCCTGGTGCTCTCCGGCGTCGTGATCTGGCAACCCTACTTCGCGCCCTCCTTCTCCGCCACGCTCCGCAAGGCAGCCGCAGTCGTCCACGCCATCTCGGCGTTCATCATGTTCGTCGGCATCGGGATCCACGTGTACGCGGCCTACTGGACAAAGGGGTCGATGAAGGCCATGACCCGCGGTACGGTCTCGCGCGCCTGGGCCAAGCGGCACCATCCTGGCTGGTACCGGCAGATGGTGAGCAAGGGCGGGCGATGACCGACCCCCAGGCGCTCTCGGGAGGCGGAGAGCTCGGCCCGGTCCCCTACCTTCGCCTCCCCCGGGCCGGACCGCTCTTCGCGCGCCGGGCCGAGCGCTTCGGCGAGCTAGCGCCGCGGCACACGCTCTCCGAATACCTGGAGCTCCTGGCAAGGCTGGCGGGCGCGCAGGCGGCCGCGGCCGCGACCGTGCGGCTCCCGCTGGAGGGCCTGCACCTCGGACACGAGCGGCCCATCGACGCCTCGTCGCACCGGCGTGGGCCGGAGTGGCGCGACGCGCTCAGGGTCATCCTGGCCGAGCTCACGGCAGTGGACCTGCCCGACGAGGGCCACACCGCGCTCGAACTCCTGAGCGGGCTCTCCCCGCCCGAGCTGGAGGCGATGGCCGACCGCGTGCTCGCGAACGCGGTCCTGGGCACTGACCTGGCCGCCGGCGCCTTCGCGGCCGCGGCGCTCCAGGTCTACTTCGCCTCGCTCGCGGCGCAGCTCGCGCCGGACGCGGTGGCGCGCGCGCCCGACGGCTGCCCGGCGTGCGGCTCGTTGCCCGTCGCCGGGATCGTGCTGGGGGACGACAAGCTACGCTACCTGGTGTGCAGCCTGTGCGCGACCCAGTGGCACCACACGCGTGTCCAATGCGCCGCCTGCCATCAGGGCGAGGGCATCAAGTACTACACGCTGGAGGACGCGCGATCGCCCGGCGAAGGGGACGGCGGGGAGCTCGGGAGGGCGGACGGGCACGCCGCGACGGTCAGTACACACGACACCCGCAGCGCGAAGGCGGAGGCCTGTCCGCGCTGCAAGGCTTACACGAAGCTCTTCTACGTGGAGAGGGATCCCCGGATCGAGCCCTTCGCGGACGACGTGGCCACGCTCTCGCTCGATCTCCTCATGGCGGAGGCGGGATGGGTGAGACACGGCGTGAATCTGTTCCTGCTGGCGGGAGAGGATCGCGCACCGGCCTCCTGAGGCAGGCGCCATGCCGAAGCCCGGGGCCTGAAGCCCGGGGCCATTCTCCTGAAGCCCGGAGCCTGAAGCCCAGGCGGCTCGAGTGAGCGGCATCGTCCACCAGCCCTCAGTAGCGCGTGGGCTTGTTCCGTGCCCGCGTTAAGCTCGTCACGTGCAACCGACCTCTCGCTCCATGGTGGCGAACGGCCTGCGCCATCACCTGCTCGAGTGGGACGGGGGCGGCCGCAGCACGGTGCTGTGCCTCCATGGATTCCTCGACCTCGCCTGGGCATTCCATCAGGTCGCGCCCGTGCTCGCCCGTGCCGGCCACCACGTGATCGCGCCCGACCTGCGCGGCCACGGCCAGACCGAGCGCGTGGGCGCCGGCGGCTACTACCACTTCATGGACTACGTCCTCGACGTGGCCGACCTCGTGGACGCACTCGCGCGCGACCGCCTGGCGCTGGTAGGGCACTCGATGGGCGGCTCCCTCTCCGCCTATTTCGCCGGCGCCTTCCCGGAGCGCGTCTGGCGGTTGGTGATCCTGGAGGGGCTGCGCCTCGGCGACACGCCTCCCCAGACGCTGCCTGGTCGCGTGGCGGAATGGGTGAGCGGAGTACGCCGCGCCCGCGCTCGCGCTGTACGCGTCTACGAGACCGTGGAGGCGGCGGCGAGGCGCATCCGCCAGCACGACCCGCTCTGCCCGGAGGCCGAGGCGCGCTTCCTCGCCGAGCGCTCCACTATGGCCGTGCCCGGAGGTGTCGCGTTCGCGCACGACCCGCTCCACCTGACGCGCGGGCCCTACCCCTTTCGCCTCGAGCATGCCCGGGCGTTCTGGAGCGCCGTGCGCTGCCCCGTGCTGCTCGTCGAAGGCTCCGAGAGCGGCACGCCGCCCGAGGACATGCCGTCGCGACTCGCCGCCTTCCGCCACGGGCGGCAGATCTCCATCCACGGGGCCGGGCACGCGCTGATGCGGCACAAGCCGCGGGAGGTGGCGAGCGCAGTGGCGGGGTTCCTGAGCGACGATTGACGCCGAGCGCTCGTCGCCCCTGAGCAGGTACGGCTTGACGGGCAGTCGATGGAGCGTGCGTCGGACCTCGACCCGGAACCTCGACCCGGCGCGCGGGGAAACGGAACCCGCTATTCTCGCCACATGCGCTGCGCCCCAAGCCCCGCCCGCCGCTGCCCGCGCTGCTTCTTCCCGAGGACGGACTGCCTCTGCCCTGACATCCGGCGCCTCTCGACGCGCACGCGCTTTCTGGTACTGCGGCACGCGAGCGAGCGGGACCGCCCCTCCAACTCGGGCCGCTGGGCGGCGCTGGCCCTGACCCGGTCGCGGATCCTGGAGTACGCGCTCCCCGGACCACCTCCCGACCTCTCCGCGCTCGAGGAGCCCGGCACCGCTCTCCTGTTCCCGTCACCTCATGACTCACGGCCTTCGGCACCGCCCCGGCAGGTGGTCGTGCTCGACGCAACCTGGGCCCAGGCCCGCCGGATGAGCCAGCGCATTCCCGCGCTCCGTACGCTGCCGCGGCTGGCCCTGCCAGTCCTGGTCGGGCCCCGCCTCGCCGATCCACTGCGACGGCCGACGATCGCGGGGGGCCTCTCGACCATCGAGGCGATCGCCGGCGCGCTCGAACTGCTCGGCGAGCCCGAGGCCGCCCAGGCACTTGCGGCCTTGAACGCCGCCGCGCTGGGCCGCGCCTGGCGCTTGCGCGGAGGCTGCCGGTGCGCGTGAGCTACGCGCCAGGCGAGGTGCTTCGCCGTTGACAACCGCCCGATCCACGGGCATTGGAAGTCGCGGAGGAACCGACATGCCCGTGAGCAAGAAGCGCAAGAAGCAAGGCAAGCCCGTTCAGCGCCCGGCGCTCTCCGCCGAGAAGGAGAGCGCGGCGGAACAACCCGAGGCGCACTCCTTGCACACGCAGACGAAGTCCGGGAAGCCGAAGAATCCCTTCGTCTCGCATCAGCCGCAGCTGCGCGGGTCGCAGCGGGGTCGCTGATTCCGGCCTCCGTGGCGCCGCCGAGGCGTCGGTCACTTCTCGAGAAAGACCTCGTAAAGGGATGAGGTCTCTTCCTTCTCGAGCAGGAATGCGTCGTCCTCCGGGTAATACTTGGCCCGCTCGGGCTCGAGCCCCGCGAATCCCTTCACCGAGTCCATCGAATCCCAATGAGTGACGAGGAGGAAGTGCGCCACGTCACCATCCAGCCGCCGTAGAAACCATAGCTTCCGAAGTCCCTCGACGGAGCCGTAGTCGGGTGCAGCCCGCTCCTTCAGGAAGTCCGTATACCTGTCGGCGTCCGCCACCTTCGTACGACCGTGCCAGATCCTGACGATCACGCTTGAGCCCTCCCTCGAAAAGACCTCAGCGCGGTGAGACCGCCGGGCCAGCATCCACCATGCCCTCCCCTCCCGTCACGCCCTCCCCCGCACGCTTCACCGCCTTCACGGACGGTTCGGCGCTCACGAACCCGGGCGGTCCGGGCGGCACCGGCTTCGTCGTGGTCGACCGCGCTTGTCATGCGCTGCGCTTCGGAGGCACGCGCTGGGAGGTGGACGGGCCGCACGCCATCACCAACAACCGCATGGAATTGCGAGCGGTCCTGGAAGCGATGGACGGCTTGCCGGCCGGCGCGACCGTGGAGGTGATCTCGGATTCCCGTTACACCATCGACGCGCTCTCCAAGTGGATCCACGGCTGGCGCCGGAAGGGCTGGAAGACCGCCCAGGGCACGCCCGTGCTGAATCGCGATCTCATCGAGGCGGTCGACGCCCGGTCGCGCGAGCTCTCCGTGCGCTACGGCTGGGTGCGCGGGCACAACGGCCATGCCATGAACGAGATCGTGGACGCGCTCGCCCAGGGAGCGGCACGAGGCGCGGGCAGCCCGGATCGGGCGGCGGTGGTGAACGCGTTGCGCTCCATCGGGCTTCTTCGCTGATCCGGTTTCTTGGACAACCCTCTAGAGCCGCGAACGGTTTGAACGCGATCTGATTCCGCGGGCTTGCAGGGACAGAGTTCGGCACAAGGCCACACGAAGCGTGCTTGTGTCTCCGGCTACTCCGGCCGCCCGGAGTTCAGGGTCTCCCAGAGGGGATAGGTACGGAATCAAAGGCATTTCTTACTGATCGCTGCTCTAAAACCTGCCGTGCTTGAGGACGTCCTTCTTCGACACGGCGCCGACCAGGCGGCTCCTTTCGTCGACGATCGGCAGGCGCTCCAGGTCGGCCTCCGCGAATCGCGCCGCGACTTCCGACAACGTCATCGAGGTCGTCATGGGCGGCACCTCCTCGTCCATCACGTCTGCTGCCACGATCATGGAAAGCAGCGATTCGTCGGGGATCGTGCCCTTGAGCGCGTCGACCGTGATGATGCCGAGGAGCTCCCCTGTTCCCCGCACCACGTAGAGGTCATGCCCGGGCGGCAGCGCAAGCAGCCGAGGGAGGAACGTCCTGAACGGCGTTCCCGGGTCGCAGCGCTCGACCTCGCGCGAGAGGAGCGCGGAGACCGGCGTCACCTTGAGCCACTCCGGCCGGGGCAGCTCGGGCAGCTTCACGCCACGGCGCCGGAGTGGCGCCGTGTAGAGCGAGTCGGGCTCGATGGCGCGGCTGACCGCGGCGGCGATGGCCGAGGAGGCCATGAGCGGGAGGATGATCCCGTAGTCGCCGGTGAGCTCGAAGATGATGAGCACCGACGAGACCGCCGCGTGGGTCGTGCCGGCCAGCACGCTCGCCATCCCGACCATGGCGAACGCGCCCACCGGCACGCCGATGGACGGGAGGACATGCTGGACGAGGCCGCCCAGGCCGCCTCCGAGGAGGGCGCCGAAGAACAGCGAGGGCGTGAAGAGGCCGCCCGGCACACCGACGCCGGCGCAGAGCGCGGTGGTGGCGAGCTTGAGGAACGGCAACGTGAGCAGGAGCGCGATCGGGACTTCCCCCAGGAGAGACGCACGGATCGTGTCGTACCCGTTCCCGAGGAGCTGCGGAAACCAGATGGCGCCCACGCCGACGATCGCCATCCCGAGCGGCGGCAAGAATCGCGCTGGACCGCTTGGCACCCGGTAGAGCTGCACCTCGACCCAGCCCATCACCTTCACGAAGAGGGCTGACGCGACACCGAGGAGCGGAGCGAGCGCGAGACCGGCCAGGAGGTCGCTCGTGTGCATGACCTGGTAGGCGGGGATGACGTAGCTCGGCGAGTTACCGGCCACCACTCGGGCGATGATGGTCGCGGTCACGCAGCTCACCACCACCGGTCCGAAGAGCTCGAGCGCGAAGCTGCCCAGCAGCACCTCCAGCCCGAACAGCGCGCCCCCGATCGGCACGTTGTAGGCGGCCGCGATGCCCGAGGCGGCGCCGCATGCGACGAGCAAGCGCGCCTGGCGCCGCGTCACGCCGAAGCGATCCGCCAGCCAGGACCCCGCCGCGGCACCGGTCTGGATGAGTGCGCCTTCGCGCCCGAGCGAGGCCCCCATACCCACCGCGATGACCGACACGATCCCCCGGAGGGCGGCGCGCCCGAGCTGCAACCGCCCCTGGTGAACCCAGATGGCCTCGATGATTCCGGCCGTGCCGTGTCCTCCCAGACGCCGCTTCACCGCCAGCATGGCCGCGGTGACGAGGAGCCCGCCCAGCGCGGGCACGGCGACGCGCTGCGTGGGCGAGGCCCTCTCGAAAGCGCCGAGGATCGTCTGCCCTCCGTCCCAGGCGAGTCGGGTCACTACCGCCAGCAGCTCGAGGAGGAGCACCGATCCGAGCCCGGAGACGACGCCGACCGCCACGACGAGGATCCAGAAGCGCTGCGAGACGCCGGGCAGCTGCGCCAGGAACTCGCGGAACGTCCGGTAGAAGACCGGCGGGGGCGCCGCGGTCTCCCGGGCCGCGCCGCCGCCAGGACTGTGGTTGCGACGAAACACTGATGATGGAGTGGGCGCCGCAAGAGACGTGACGCGCTCACCTCCAGACCTCTAGGGTAAGCGCGGCCAGCCTCTCGCGCGCCCCCACATGCGTGGTGGGGGCGCTCTCTCCCCGCCCGGCACAGAGGGCGCCTGGTTCAAGCGCGTGATGGTTGCAGGTCGCCGCGCAATGGTCGTCTCAAGACCTGTCGAAGAATCAGCTGCGGTCGCAGGGGCCCGGGTGGGGCCCCGACGGGCTTTGCCCGGCGGGGCGGGGGCGGCCTGCGCCCCCGGGTACTCAGGAGCGACGTCCGGTGCTCGGGATCGCTTCCCCCCTTCGCGATGCGCCAGCCAGATCCGCGCGCCTCGTCAGCCACACCATCACCAGGAGCACCCCGATACCCGCCAGGGTGAGAACCGCGTCCGCGGCGAGAGAGCCACGCGCGCCTGCGTGGCGCAGCTCCGACGCCCAGCCGTCGAGCGCCGTGACGTACGACCCGGCCAGGTTGGAGACCGCGATGAAGAGGGTGTACTTCGTCGCGGCGGCGACGCTATGCCCCACCATCTCGAGCACCAGCGCCGCCAGCGTGGCAAACGAGATGCCGGTCGCGAAGTTGTAAGCCAGCGTACCCCAAGTGAACGTCAGGACAGTCATGGGTGCCACCAGCATCGCCGCGGCGCAGCCAGCGATGATCAGGCCGGACAGCGCGTAGGCGAGCCGCCGATTCATCCGGTCCGTGATCCAGCCGCCCAGGAACGATCCCGCCGCACCCACGACGCCGCCCCAGAACCCGTTCACCGCCGCCACCAGGTCCTCGCCCGCTCCGTACTCGGGCGCCATCGCCGAGAAGATGTTGGTGAGCGCGCCCGCGCCGACGGGGACCGCGCAGATGACGATGCCCGTCCAGCCCTCGCGGCTCCTCACCGTGGACCACAGATCGCGGCCGATGGCGGCCAGGCTCTGGCCGGCGGCTCGGGCCAGCGAACCAGTCCGGGCCGTGGCGATCGGTCGTGGCTCCTGGATGAACAGGGCCGCCGGGGCGGCCGCCGCCGTGATGGCCGCCAGGGCGACGCCGGCGAACGGGACCGACGACCGCTTGGACACCCACAGCACGAAGGCTCCCAGGACGTTCGTTCCGCCGACGTTTCCGGCCATGCGCCAGGCGGCTGCCCTTCCCTTACGCTCGGGGGCGGTGGTGATGGCCATGAGTCCGTCAGCCGCTGCGCAGGCGGTCGTGCCGAACACGTTGGCCAGGAAGGCGAGCGCGGTGAACAGGCCGAGGTGGCGCTCCGGCGACGGCAGCAGCGCCAGCACCACGAGGAGGACCGCCGTGAGCAGCGTGGTCACCACATACCAGGTGCGGCGGCGCGCCCCGAGATCGAGCAGGGGCGCCCACAGGAACTTGAAGGCGTGCGGCGCGAGGCAGGTACCGGAGATGGCGCCGATGAGGGCGAGCGACACGCCGCGCGTGGCGAGCCAGTACGGCGCCGCGATCGTCATGTACCCGATGGCCGCCGCGAACGGCAGGATGGTGACGGCGAAGATCGGGGGCGGAGACGGCCGGGGCTCGGTCACGCGTGCTGCTCCGCGAGCGCGGCCCGCACCGTGCTCGCGCCGAGGTGGCTAGCGGCGCCAGCGAATTCCGCGCTCGCAGGGTTGTTCAAGATACCGGGGACCGAGCCAGGCGAGCGAGACGCAAGCAGGGCGAGGCGCGACGACCGAGCATAGCCAGCGGCTATGTGAGGGAGGTCGCAACGAAGCGATGCGCCGCGGATCGTTCGCCGCGGCGCCGGGACCGGTGTTTTGGACAGCCCTCTCAGGCGCCGCGAAGGTCGAGCCACTTCGCGACCGCTCTCTCCGCGCGCTCCCAGAGCGCCACGTCCTGTCGCATGCGCTCCAGGGTCTGGGCTATCGCCTGCTTGGCGGCGGGGACGGGGTGCGCGGCGAAGAAGGCGCTCGCCTCGTCGAGATGGCGCCGCTCGGGGAGCTGCCCCACCGCTTCCACCACCCTGCGGAGCAGCATGGGCGCGCCACCGATACGGTTCTGAACCGCGTCCCAGCGATCGCGGAGGGTACGCCAGAACGGATCTCTCGCGGTACGGTTGGCGAGGAGGGCGCCCAGGAAGGAGGCGGAGTCCTGCAAGGGGACCTCGTCGGTCAACGCCATATCCTGCGCGCGCGCCGCCAGGGATGGATCCTCGAACTGCGCCAGGCCGACGAGGTACCGGCGCTGGAAGGCGGGGTCCGGCTCCCGTGGAAAACGGGACCGCAGCGCATCGAAGCGACGGGCGTCGCCGGCGCGCGCGGCGATGACGACTGCCGGCTCGTGCAGGTTTGCCTCGAGCGCGCCCAGGTCCCCGGCCATGAAGCGATCCAGCCGCGCCCCCGCGTCCGCCACGACCAGCGGAGCGCGAGCCACCAGCCCGTTCGCGCGTACCAGCGCAGCCCGCCGGAGCCGCGCCGGATCGCCTTCTCCGGGCCGCGCGTCCCAGCCGGCCGCGGTCAGCTCGGCCCCCAAGAGCCCCGCGACGAAGCGCTGGAAACGGGCGCGCACCTCGGTCTCCAGGAGGCGCGACTCGATCCCGGCAAGGCGCCCCACGAGCTCGTCGAGCACCGCGTAGTCCTGCTCGCCACCGAAGGCGACCGTGAGGTCGAGAAAGCCCCCCACCTCGCGCGCGCCGGCGCGCACGAGCGCCCATTCGTCGGCGAGGAGGCCGACGCGCTCCGAGGGAGCGAGCCGCCCCACGTGACGCGCCATCGCCGACGACGACGCCGGGTCGTAGCCGACGCGGTAGAAACCGTTCGACCCCGCGTTGGCGCAGAGCCAGGAGATCTCGCCCTCGCCGTCCAGCGCGAGCTCGCCCGTGGCGGCGGTGAGCAGGTGTCGCTGCTCCTTCACCCCGCCCCCGTCCTCGTAACGGAGGACGAGCGGCACCGGCCAGGTTTCACCGGTAGCGCCGGCGCCGGGCTCCGAGAAGAAGCGGCGCTGCGCGAACCGAACCTTGCGGCCTTCGAGGCGCACCTCGACCAGCGGATGCCCTGCCTGGCGGATCCAGGCGTTGGCGAGCTCGACCACGGGCTGTCGGGAGGCCTCGGCCAGCGCGGCCCACAGGTCGTCCGCCACGGCGTTGCCCTTGGCATGGCGGCGCATGTAGAGGCGGATGCCTTCGCGGAAAGGCGCCTCGCCGAGGTAGCCCTCGATCATGCGCAGCACCGAGCCGCCCTTCTCGTAGGTGATGAGGTCGAAGCTCTCCGCCATCTCGTCCGGGTTCCTCACCTCCGCGTGGATCGGGTGCGTGGAGCGCAGGGCATCGAGCTGCAACGCAGCCGCCTTGCCCGCGTCGAAGTCCAGCCACACGCGCCAGTCCGGCTTCCAGCCGTTCACGATCTTGGACGCCATCCAGGTGGCGAAGGACTCGTTGAGCCACAGGTCGTCCCACCACTTCATGGTCACCCAGTTCCCGAACCACTGGTGTGCCAGCTCGTGCGTGACCACCTCGGCGACGCGCTTCATCACGGGCAGAGAGGCGGTCGCCGGATCGAGCAGCAGCGCCGCCTCCCGGAACGTGATCAAGCCGGCGTTCTCCATCGCGCCCGCCTCGAAATCGGGGATACCGACCTGGTCGAGCTTGCCGAACGCGTACGGAAGTCCGAAGTAGTCCTCGAGCCGCGGCAGCACCTCCACCGCCACCTCCTGCCCGAAGGCCGTGAGCGCCGCCTTCTCCGGGACCGCCCAGGTGCGCACCTGTACGCCCCTCACCACCACGGCTTCCTTCGCTTCGAGCCTCCCGCAGGCGAGCGCGATGAGGTAGGTCGGGAGCGGCGGCGTCTCCCGAAAGGTGACGCGCTGCCGGCCACCCTCACCCGTCGTCTCCATCGGCGCGCCGTTGGAGAGGAGCGCGACGCCCGCGGGCGCGTCCACGGCGAGGGTCCACGCAGCCTTGAACCCCGGCTCGTCGAAGCACGGGAAGACGCGACGGGCATCGGCGGCCTCGAACTGGGTCACCGCCACGTCGCCCGCCCGGTAGAGACCCCGCAACCCGCTGCTCATCCGTCCGGTCCAGACGAGCTCGAGCGTCGCGGGCCCAGCGGGGACAGGCGCCACGAGCACGAGCCGCACCGTCTCGCTCGCTGCCGCCACCTCGATGCTGGCCACCGGGTGCTCCCCGCGCGCCGTCCGCAGCACGGCGCTCGACACAGCCAGCTCGGCGGCATGCAGCACGATCTCGTCGGCGGGAGCGGTGAGCTCCAGCGCGATCGTCTCGCGCCCGGCGAAGCTGCGCTGGTCGAGGTCGAGCGTCAGCGTCGCGCGGTAGCTGGCCGGTCGCGGGCTGGCGGGGAGGCGGTAGTTACGGTCCTCGGTCGGATGCGCCACGAGAGGCTCCTTCGGGGAATAGGGGAGAGGCCGGCGAGAATCGCCTCTTCACCTGGGCAGGAGGCGAGCGCGTACGACGCCGCGCCGCCGGAGGCGGGCCGCGCGCGGGGCAGGCGAGAGCTAGCCGACCTTCCCGCGCTTCCCGTACTCCTTGTCCAGATAGAGGGCCGCGCTGGGGCGGTCGCCCACCATGCGCAGCTTGTCCACGATCTCGGTCGCGCCGTTCTCCTCCTCCACCTGCTCGGTGATGAACCACTGCAAGAACACCTGGCAGGCGGTGTCCTTCTCGGCGCCCGCCGTCGCGTGGAGCGCGTGGATCCGCTCGGTGACGCGCCGCTCGTGGGCTAGCACCGCCTCGAACACCTGCGTGATCGTACCGAACTCGCGGGGAGGCGCCGCGATGGCGCCCAGCGCGGCCTGGCCCCCCCGGGCGACCACGTAGTCGAGCACCTTGCGCGCGTGCTCGAGCTCTTCCCCGTGCTGCACCCGCAGCCAGCGGCCGAAGCCCTTGTACGCGTGCGCCTCGCAGTACGCGCTCATCGCGAGATACAGATACGCGGAGTACATCTCCTGGTCGACATGCGCGCACAGCGCGTCCTGCATCTTCGGTGTGATCATGGGGGCCTCGTTCAGGGGGCTCTGGCCTTCGAGCGTTGGTATTCGGAGCTACGCAGCCGGTACGACCGAGACTAACGGAGGGACCCGCGCGAGGACAGGCCCCCGATCAGGCTTCGGGCGCCGGGTTCTCCGGACCTCACCTGGAAGCAGGAGGGCGGGCCTGCTGCTCACTGGTCGTGAGGTACTGCACGCTGAACCAGGCGCGCTCGTCGGTCCAGGTTGCCTCGCAGTGCCAGCCGGCCAGCGTGGCCAGGGCCGCGAACTCGCTCATCCCGTACTTGTACGACGACTCGGTCCAGATGCTCTCGCCCTCGGCGAAGCGGAACGCCTGGCCGCCCACCACGACGATCTGCCCCACCGTCGCGACGAGGTGCATCTCGATGCGTCCGTGGCGCTCGTCGTAACGAGCCTCATGGCGGAACCGGTCGAGCCGGAAGTCGGCCCCGAGCTCCCGGTTGGCGCGGACGAGCAGGTTCAGGTCGAAGGCCGCCGTGACCCCGCGCGCGTCGTCGTAGGCGCGCTCCAGCACCGAGCGCTCCTTGCGCATGTCCACGCCGATGAGCAGCCCTCCTCCTGGTCCGCACTGACGGGCAACCTCCCGGAGGAACGCCACCACGTCGGCCTTGTGGAAATTGCCGATGGTGGAGCCGGGAAAGTACACGGCGCGCCGGGTCGCGCGGATACCGGCCACGGGCAGCTCGATGGGCGACGTGAAATCGGCGCAGACGGGCAGGATACGGAGCTCCGGGAAGGCCCGCGCCAGGCGCGACGTCGCGGCGGTGAGGGCGGGCGCCGAGATGTCGATGGGGACGTACGCAGCCGGCCGGGCGAGGTGCTGGAGCAGGAGGCGCGTCTTGAGGCTCGAGCCGGAGCCGTACTCGAGGAGCGCGCAGCCCGGGCCGAGCAGCGCCGCCATGGCGCGCACGTCGGTCTCCATGATGCCGAGCTCGGTGCGCGTCGGGTAGTACTCCTCGAGCTCGCAGATCCGCTCGAAGAGGTGTGAGCCCCGGGCGTCGTAGAGCCACTTGCAGGGGATCTCCTTCTGAGGCCTGGCCAGCCCGGCCAGGACGTCGGCCAGGAACTCGGCGCGCGGCTCGGGCGCCACCGGGCGCAGCTCGACCAGCGGATTGGCGGCGTCCAGCATCAGGCCTCCCGGGCCAGGCGGATGCCCGAGAACTGCCAGCGGGCGTCCGGGTAGAAGAAGTTGCGATACGTCGCTCGGACGTGGCCCGCCGGCGTGGCGCAGGATCCGCCGCGCAGGACGAGCTGGTTGCACATGAACTTCCCGTTGTACTCGCCAAGCGCTCCCGCGGCCGCCCGGAAGCGGGGGTACGGCCCGTAAGCGCTGCGGGTCCACTCCCAGACGTCTCCCAGGAGCTGTGCCAGCCGTCCCTCGCGGGCCACGGACGGATGCAGGCGGCCAGGGTCGAGAAAGGCGCCGTCCTCGCCGGCGCCGCCCGCCGCCACCTCCCATTCCTCCTCGGTGGGGAGCCGGGCGCCCGCCCAGCGCGCGTAGGCTTCCGCCTCGTAGAAGCTCACGTGCGTGACCGGCTCCGCCAGATCGACGCGCCTTTCCCCGTGCAGCGTGAAGCTGGTCCACTCCCCCGACTGGCGCTCCCAGTAGAGCGGGGCCTCCCAGCCGTTCGCCTGGACCGCGGCGAACCCGTCCGACAGCCAGAGCTCGGGGCGGCGATAGCCGCCGTCCTCCATGAAGGAGAGGTATTCACCATTCGTCACGGCACGGCTGGCGACCGCGAACGGCTCGAGCCAGACGCGGTGCCGCGGGCCCTCGTTGTCGAAGGCGAAGCCTGGACCCGCGTGTCCCACCTCCCACAGGCCGCCCGCGTGCGCGACGAAGCCGAGCGGCGGCGGCGGGCGTGGGCAGCGCGGGAGCGGCCGCGCGTAGGCGGGGCGGAGCGGGTTCGCGAAGAGCGCGTGCTTCACGTCGGTGAGGAGCAGCTCCTGGTGCTGCTGCTCGTGGTTGAGACCGAGCTCGAGCACGGCGCGGGCCGCCCCGTCGAGGCGGCGCGCGAGGAGCGCTTCCACGCGCGCGTCGACCTGCGCCCGGTAGGCGCGAATCTCCTCCAGTGAGGGCCGGGTCAGGAGCCCCCGGCGGGCCCTGGCGTGCCGCGGACCCACCGCATCGTAGTAGGAATTGAAGAGGTACTGATACCTGGGGTGAAACGGGGAGAACCCTGGCTCGCCCGAGGCGAGCAGGAAGGTCTCGAAGAACCACGTCGTGTGGGCGAGGTGCCACTTGGCGGGGCTCGCGTCGGGCATCGACTGGACGACCATGTCCTCCGGCGAAAGCGGTTCGCAGAGCGCCCCGGTGAGGGCGCGAACGGCTTGAAAGCGCTCGACGAGGCTGCCCTCGTCGGGTAGCGCTGCCTGGGCCGGGGTGCCGGAGGGTTGCTGAGGGACGAGGTGCATTGGGCTCCCACGGGAAGCTGGGCTTGGGTACGGGCCGCCGCAACCGCGGCTTGCGACGCCCCTCCCGACGAGGCGACAAGGTTGCGAAGACTCGACGCAGCGTGCCCGTCACACGCGGGGCGGGCCGTGCATGCCAATCCCGTAGCCACATCATGGGGGTTCCCCTCGACCGGCCAGCTCGGAAGGCACGGCGGTCAGGTCAACGCGCCCATGAAGACTTCGGCGTATCGGAGCGCCAGCTCGTCCCGAGGCAGCGTCTCCGCCCGCTCCGCCAGGCGCTCCAGCTTCCGGCAAGCCGCCGGAAGTCGGAAGAGGGCGAGCTGCTTCTCCGCGTCGAGAAAGCGCGCCAGGTCGGCGGGGGTCCAGCGAGCGTCCAGGAGCGCGCGCAGTCTCCGGTAGGCGAAGACCTGCTCGAGGAAGCGCGCGCGCCCCCCGGCGCCGCGTAGCCCGGTCTCCTCCACCACCGGCATGAGCGGCAGCCGGGTCATGAGGACCGCGGCGAATGCTCCGCGGCCGGTGCGGGCGAACTCACGCCCTTCCCAGACCGGCACGCGTTCCATGCCGCAGGAAGGTGAGTCCTTCTTGAGGACGTAGCCGGAGAGGTCGAGCCGCTCGAGCTCGGAGACCCTCTCCTCGGAGTAGCGGCGCATCGCTTCGGTGTGATCAGCTCCGCTCCCCGCCGCGACGAGCCGCAGCGCGCGACCAGCCCGCTGCAGCTGGATGGGTTCACGGGGGGTGCCGAGGCCGAGCTCGACCTCCGGGCAGACCGGGACCAGGGTCACCACGCG
>JBGQLS010000071.1:0-18488 GCA_041500205.1 Anaeromyxobacteraceae bacterium
CGCCCCCGCCCCGCCGGGCAAAGCCCATCGGGGCCCCACCCCGGCCACGCCGCAGAGCGGGCACATTTTTCGACAGGTCTTGAGCGCTGCAGGATATCGAGGATTCCTGGCTGCGCCGCGCGGAACTAGCAGCCGCGCTCCAGGCGCATTCGCAGCCTTGACGCGGTGCATTCGCGAGTGTTAGCTGCCTCACCCTACCAGGAGGCCCAAATTTGCCCCGCTTCATCACCGAGCTCAAGCGCACTCACACGTGCGGTGAACTGACGAAGGCGAACCTCGAGCAGGACGTCATCCTGTTCGGCTGGGTCCAAAACCGTCGCGACCACGGCGGCGCGGTCTTCATCGACCTGCGCGATCGCGAAGGGCTGACCCAGGTCGTCTTCGTGGCGGACGTCCGGCCGGAGGTCCACGAGCTGGCAGGGCAGCTCCGCCTCGAGTACTGCGTCGGCGTCCGCGGGAGGGTCGTCTCGCGCGGGGCGAACTCGAACCCGAAGCTCAAGACGGGCGAGATCGAGGTTCACGCGAGCGAGCTCGAGATCTTCAACCGGTCGGAGCCGACTCCCTTCCAGATCGAGGAGAGGCTCGACACGAGCGAGGAGAAGCGGCTGCAGTATCGATACCTCGATCTCCGGCGCGCCCCGCTCCAGAAGACGCTCATGACGCGCGCGCGCGTTAACCACCTCACGCGCAACTACTTCACCGAGAACCGCTTCCTCGAGCTCGAGACGCCGTTCATGGTGAAGTACACGCCCGGCGGCGCGCGCAACTTCCTCGTCCCGAGCCGCCTCAACCCGGGGAAGTTCTACGCGCTCGCAGAAAGCCCGCAGCTCTTCAAGCAGCTCTACATGATCGCGGGGTTCGACCGGTACTTCCAGATCGTGCGCTGCTTCCGCGACGAGGACCTGCGGCTCGACCGTCAGCCCGAGTTCACCCAGATCGACGTCGAGATGAGCTTCGTCGAGCAGAACGACGTGTTCGACGTGATGGAAGGGCTCATCTGCCGTCTCTGGAAGGAGGTGCTGGGAGTGGAGATCCCGCGCCCGTTCCAGCGCATGCCGTTCCAGGAGTCGATGACCAAGTACGGGAACGACAAGCCCGACCTGCGCTTCGACCTGCCGCACTCGGATCTGACCGAGCTCGTGAAGGGGGCTGGTGGCGGTGGCGTGCCGATGCTCAAGGACGCCGTCGAGGCGGGCGGCATCGTGAAAGCGCTGCGACTACCCGCCACCATGACCTTCTCGCGCACCGAGATCGACAAGCTCGAGGAGTTCGTGAAGGGGATGGGGGCGAAGGGGCTGGCGCGAGCCAAGATCGGCGAGGGCGGTGAGTGGACCCAGTCGCCCCTCGCCAAGACCATCACGCCCGAGCTGCGCCAGGCGATCAACGCGGCCTGCGGCGCGCAGACGGGCGACCTCGTCCTCTTCCAGTTCGGCAAGCCCTCGATGGTCCACACGGTGCTCGCCAACTTGCGCGTGCACCTCGCCAAGAAGCACGGGCTCATTCCCGAGTATGGGTCGGGTGGCCAGTGGCGCTTCCTGTGGGTCATCGATCCACCTCTCTTCGAGTTCGACGAGGAGGCGGGCGTCTGGGCCGCGGCCCACCACGCCTTCACGCGTCCGCACGACGAGGACGTGAAGTACCTCGAGACCGATCCGGGCAGGGTGAACTGCTACCGCTATGACCTGGTGCTGAACGGGTTCGAGATCGGCGGGGGCTCCATCCGGCTCCACGATCCGGTGGTGCAAGCGCGCGTGTTCAAGGCCATGGGCATCTCGGACGAGGAGGCGCGCTCGAAGTTCGGGTTCCTCCTCGACGCGCTGAAGATGGGCGCGCCGCCGCACGGCGGGATCGCGATCGGCATGGACCGGCTCTGCATGCTCCTCACCGGCGCCGAGTCGCTGCGCGACGTCGTCGCGTGGCCGAAGACGCAGAAGGGCACCGATCTCATGACCAACGCCCCGGGCGAGGTGGAGCCGAAGCAGCTTCGCGAGCTCTACGTGAAGAGCACGTACGAGCACAAGTAGGGTGGGGATGCGCCGCGGCGGCGGCGTTCGCAGCGGCCGCCGCGGCATGCCGCAGCGAAGTGAGAGCGCCTCCCGGGCCTGACGGCGGCATGAAACCTCATCTCATCGTCAATCCTGCCAGCGCCAACGGCCGTACCGGGCGTCATTTCGACGCGATCGTGCGCGCGGTCCGCGACGCAGTGGGCGAGTTCGACTGTTCCTTCACGCGGCGGCGCGGCGACGGGAGCGTGCTCGCGCGCGAGGTGGTGCTGGCAGGGGCCAACCTGGTCGTGGCGGTCGGCGGTGACGGTACCGCCAGCGAGGTCATCGACGGGCTCGCCCATGAAGGCCGGCCGCTCCGGCCCGAGGTCACCTTCGGGTTCATCCCGCGGGGCACCGGCGGCGACTTCTGCCGCACGCTGGCTTGGCCCTCCGACCCTGGCGCGGCGGCGCTCGTCCTCTCGGAGGGCGCCGAGCGCAGGATCGACCTCGGCCGGATCGAATTCACCGGGGCCGACGGCCGCCCCCAGGTCCGGCACTTCGCCAACGTGGCTGGGTTCGGGATCTCGGGCAGGGTGGTGCAGGAGATCGAGCGCAGCGGGAAGGCCTTCGGGGGCAAGGTGGCGTTCATGATCGCCTCGGCGCGGGTGCTCGCCGGGTGGCGCGATCAGCCGGTGCGCTGGCGCGCCGACGGCGGTCCCTGGCAGGAGAGCCGCATCACCGCGATCTCGGTATGCAACGGCCGCTATTTCGGGGGCGGCATGATGGTCGCTCCGGACGCGCGCGTCGACGACGGTCTCTTCGACGTGACCATCTGGACCGGGATAGGCCTCGCCGACTTCATCCTCAAGAAGGGCATGCTCTACGACGGAACGCACGTGCGGCTGCCGAATACGCAGAGACTCCGGGTGAGCACGATCGAGGCGGAGCCCCTGGGGGGAGGACCGGTGCTCCTGGACGTCGACGGCGAGCAACCCGGCATGCTCCCCGCGCGGTTCACCGTCTTGCCGGGGGCGCTGCAGGTGCGGGTGAAGGCGTCGCCCGATGCTTAGTATGGACCCATGCTTCCGCTCGCCCTGACCCTCGTGCTCGCCGCGCCTCTGGCGCCTGCCGCTCCCACAGAAGACTCACCCGTGGTGTCAGCCCCGACTGCGTCGTCGCCGCTGGCCCTGGAGAGCCCTGTTCAGGTCCGCGCGATGTGCGAGGCGCTCACGCCTTCCGAACGCGTGATCGCCAAGGGGGATGTGGTGGAGCGGGCGCACCTCGAGGCCGTCCACGACTCCCGCCGGGAGGTTGCCCTCGACGCTCGGTACCGGGTCCAGATCGCCGCTGACAGGCTGCGCTTCGCGGAATACGACCCGGACGAGAAGGTCCTCGTGCTCTCGGACCGCGCTTTCCTGGCGGCAGCCGGCGGGAGCATACAGATCTGGCCCGTGGAGAACGCCGGCCTGCCTGTGACGGCGGACGCTGCCGCGGCGCGGCGCATCATGCAGGCCGCGGCCCGCAAGAGGCTCGTGCTGGCGCTCACCTTCACGCTCCCCGACGAGGACGACGTCACGTGCGGTCACGCCAACGGCTCCAACCGGTATGCACTGGGAGTAGATCCGTTCCGCTGGGAGTACCTGGACGGCGCGCAGGTGCTGGCGCGCGGCGGGGAGGGTGCTGATCGACCCATCGTCACTGCGGCCGAGGGGGCGCTGCCGCGGGTACGGGTTTCCGATCCGATCGGCGGTGGGCGCGAGCTGAGGAGCGCGGTGGAGGCGCGTGGAAAGGACCTGGAGGGTTGTTACCACCGCGCGCTGCAGCAGAACCCGGGTCTCGATGGGAGCCTGGTGGCCGAGGTCGATCTCGCCAGCGGTGCCGCGCGCACCGTGCGGATGGCGGCAGACTCACTCCAGGACGAGGCGATGACCGCTTGCGTCAGCGGCATCATCTCCAACGTGGCGTTCCCCCAGGGCGCGGACGTGCTCGCGGACATCCCCATTCACTTCGAGCTCGAGCCCCCGGGCCAGTAGGCTCGAGGCTGTGCTCGATCGCATCGGTCCGCGTTTCAGAGAGGATGGGCATCGATGCTCTTCTTCTCGACGATGCCCTGCGAACGGGCGAGCGCGCGGGCCTCGCCGATACAGGCTGTGCGATCAGTTTCACGCACCGTCCGTACGTCGTCGCCACCAGCGCAGAAAAATACACCGTGCGATCGATTACACGCACCGCCAGTACGCGGTCGCCACCAGCGTCCGCTTCTCCTTTGGCTCGGCTCGCCGCTTCAGGTCCGCGAGCGCGCGGTCCTTCTCTCCGTAGCGCAGCGCCTCGGTGGCGCGCAGCTCATCCATGCGCCGCCGATACTCGCGCTCGGCGCGCTCCAGCAACGCGCGGCGATCCCGGACTGGCAGGTCCGACTTCTCGTGCAGGCCGGCCCGGGCGCGACCCCAGGCCTCTCGCGCGTCCTCCACGAGCTTGCGCGGTGCCGCGAGGCCGTCCTCGACCGAGCGATCCCAGCGCTCGCGCGTCTCGTCGTAGGATGCGCCGGCGCGCTCGGCGAAGTCGGAGAGGAGCCGCAAGGACATCGACGCCAGCGCCTCCTCCTGGGCCGTGCCGATGGGGATGGCGGTGCGGCCCAAGCCCGTCTTCGCCTGCTGGGCGGGCAAGAGCGCGAAGGCCTCGGCCGCCTCCGGCGGCAGCAACCGGTACCGGTCGGCGTCAGCCCACAGGACGAGGTGCGCCATCTTCTCCTCGCCGGCGAGCGCGTCGAAGCCAAACTTGTAGGCGAACCACCAGCCCTCGCGGCCGGTCAGCTCCGCCAGCTCCGACGGCAGCGCGCGCGCGTCCACGTCGAGGAACGAGACAGGCTCCTGTGGCCGGGCGCGCACCACCTCGGCGGCCGCCTTGGCGAGACGCGCCCGGCGCACGGTGGGCCGAGCATCGCGGGGCGCCAGCTCAGGCGGCGGGGGCTCGGCCTCGAAGACGCTCCTCACCAGCGCCTCCTCGTCCGCCGCGCGCCGGGCCAGCGCATCGCGCGCGGTCTTCTCCGCGAGCCGCAGCTTGCCGCGCACCTCGCCGTCGAACTTCTCGAAGAGGAGGGCGCGCGCGGCCGTCAGGCGCGCCTCGATGCGCCCGTCGAGATCCTGCCGGAGGGCGTCGAAGGCGGTGTCGATCTCCTGGCCCGAGCGGCAGGACTGGTAGATGTCCAGGACGCGCTTCTCGAAGTCGATGCCGCCTCCCAGCGCGCCGAGGATCTCGTCGGACGTGCCGAAGACGCCGTCGAAGAGCGCGAGCTTCTGCGACAGGAGGTCGTAGAGCCGGGCATCGGCGGCGTTCTGGCGGTTCAGGAAGTTCACGACCAGGACGTCGCGCTGCTGCCCGTACCGATGGCAGCGGCCGATGCGCTGCTCGATGCGCTGCGGGTTCCAGGGAAGGTCGAAGTTCACGACGAGGTTGCAGAACTGTAGGTTCAGGCCCTCCGCGCCCGCCTCGGTCATGAGCAGGATCTGCGTCCGCTCTCGAAAGTCCTCGACCAGGCCTTGCCGCTTGTCGGCTGATCCCGAGTCGCCCGAGAGGCAAGTCACCGTATGGCCGCGCGCCTCGAGCAGCCTCTTCAAGTAATCCTGTGTGCGGCGGAACTCGGTGAAGACCACCGCCTTCTGCGGCCACCCGCAGGCTCGGGCCACCGTGAACGCGCGATCGATGCCGCGGCCGAGCGCCTCGCCTTTCGCGTTCACCCGGATGGAGGCGGCCAGCTTCGCGCAGGCGCGCAGCTCCGCGAGCTCGTCGCGCATGCGCGAGACGGCGGCTAGACCCCTGGGACGCCCTGCGTCTTGCGTTGCCGCGGACCACTCCTCAGCCTCCTCCTCGAAGCCGGAGAGGTCGAGGAGAGCGTCTGCCTCGGCTGCGCACTCGGCGCCGGCCAGCGTGGCCTCGAGGCCGTCGGCGAGCTTCGACAGCGTGTGCGCCAGCGCGAAGGTGGAGGAAGCCAGGATCTTCCGGTAGACGAGGACCAGCAGCGCCCGGCGCGAGTGCGGGATCGCCATGGCGTCCTCGCGGCGCAAGTAATCCGAGACGCGCTCGTAGAGCTCCTGCTCCTCGGCGGTCGGGGCGAAGTCCTCCACCAGCGAGCGGCGGGCGGTGAACTTCACGTACTCCTTCACCTGCCGGCGGAGCGTGCGGATCACCACGTGCCCGAGCCGCTCCTTGAGATCGGCGGCCTTGTCCTCGGTGAGCTCACCGGTCGCGAACTGGAGCCGGAACGCCTCCTCGGGACCGAGCAGCGTGTCGTCGATGAAGGCGCCCAGCCCGAGGAGCTCCATGAGGTCGTTCTGGAGTGGCGTCGCGGTGAGCAGGAGCTTCGGACACTTGCGGAGCGCCTTGCGGAGCGCCTGCCCTGTCTTGTGGTCGGGCCGGTAGGCGTTGCGTAGCCGGTGCGCCTCGTCCAGCACGCATACGTCCCACGGCACGCGCTCGACCTCGCGCGCTCGCAGCGCGGCGAAGGCGTGCGAGGCGATGACGATGCCGCCCGTGTCGAAGGGGTTCTGCTTGAGCCCGTGCTTCTCGAGCGCCCGCGCCGACGCGCCGTCCACGATCGCGCATTCGAGGTCGAATTTCGATCGGAGCTCGTCGCGCCACTGCGCTCGCAAGGATGCCGGCACGAGGACGAGGACGCGGCCGCGCCCCTCCGCCACCAGCTGCGCCAGGACGAGCCCCGCCTCGATGGTCTTCCCGAGCCCGACCTCGTCGGCCAGGACGCACCCGCCGGTCGCGAGCGAGGAGAGCGCAAATGCAGCCGCCTCGATCTGGTGCGGATTGAGATCGACCGCCGACTGGGCGAGCGCAGGCGCGAGCCGCGATGCCCCCTGGCCACTCCGGGCCGTGAGCGCCTCGGCGGCGATGCGCTGGTGAAAGCGGGTGAGGGGCGCGGTCCTCGCCGGCAGCCCGTCAGCCTCGCTCGCCGCCGCGCGCTCGCGAACGGCCCCCGTCCCCACGACGCCCATCCCTCGACCTCCACCCTGACCAGCGCTGCGCCATCTCCGCCTGCGCTCCTCGGACGAGCGCCCGAGGCGGAAACGCGCATTCTAGCGCAAGTGCCGTGCGCCCGGTGACTATCCCTGCCCGCGCTCGCCGCGGTCAAGGGCGGGGCCGGGCGGACGCGGGCGCGGAGTCGGGGGCGACTGGGATAGGGTTTGACGTCTCCGACGACGCGGGGCTACATAGGCCGACATGCAGGTGAAGCTGAACGGAGAGATCCGCGAGATCCCGGAGGGCATCGACGTGGCCGGGCTGCTCGCACACCTGGGCGTGAAGGCGCAGCGCGTCGCCGTCGAAGTGAACGAGGCCGTCGTGACGAAGGACCGTTACGACAAGCACGCGCTCCGAGCGGGCGACTCGGTCGAGATCGTCGCCTTCGTCGGTGGAGGATAGGCTATGGCGGATAGCTGGTCGCTGGGCAAGCACACGTTCACGAGCCGGCTCCTCGTCGGGACGGGGAAGTACTCCGACTTCGGCGTCATGCAGAGGGCGCTCGCTGCCTCTGGCGCCGAGCTCGTCACCGTGGCCGTACGCCGGCTCGACCTGTCGAAGAAGGGTGTCGAGTCGCTCCTCGGGTGGATCCCGAAGCAGATGACGCTGCTCCCCAACACGGCGGCCTGCTTCACCGCCGAGGAGGCGATCCGGACGGCGCGCCTCGGTCGCGAGCTCGAGATGGGAGACCTCGTCAAGCTCGAGGTCATCGGGGACAAGCGGACGCTCTTTCCCGACGTCGACGGGCTGGTCCAGGCGGCGAAGGTGCTCGTGAAGGAGGGATTCACCGTCCTGCCCTACACGAACGACGACCCGGTCACGGCGAGGAAGCTCGAGGACGCTGGCTGCGCGGCGGTGATGCCCCTCGGCGCGCCCATCGGTTCGGGCCTCGGCATCCGCAATCCCTACAACCTCCGCATCGTGATGGAGACGGTGAAGGTGCCGGTGCTGGTGGACGCGGGGGTCGGCACGGCGAGCGACGCGGCCGTCGCCATGGAGCTGGGAGCGGTCGCCGTGCTGATGAACACGGCCATCGCGGAGGCGAAGGAGCCGGTGCTGATGGCGGAGGCGATGCGCGAAGCGATCTCCGCTGGCCGCAAGGCCTTCCTGGCCGGGCGAATCCCGATGAAGCTGCACGCCTCGGCGTCGAGCCCGATGACGGGGCTCGTCGGGAGCTAGAGCAGCGCTCAAGACCTGTCGAAGAATGTGATCGCTTTGCGGCGTGGCCGGGGTGGGGCCCCGATGGGCTTTGCCCGGCGGGGCGGGGGCGGCCTGCGCCCCCGGCGACTCAGTAAGAAATGCCTTTGATTCCGTAACTATCCCCTCTCCCCCACCGGGGGAGAGGGTCAGGGTGAGGGGGCCGAATCCTCGGGCGCCCGGTCGCTGCTCTAGCCCGCGTCCTTCTTCCTGCCTGGTCCCGTCGGCGCGATCTTCTCCCAGGTGTCCGCCACCAGGCGGAACGTGCGCGAGGGCTTTCCCCAGTTACCCGCAGTGAATCCCTGGCAGATGCGCTCGTAGGCCTCTGGGTTGTGGTGCGGCTGGAACTCCTCGACGCTTCCACGCAAGAGGTACCCCGAGAAATCGTCGAGGTCGATGACGAGCCGGCTCTCCTGCCGGTTTGACTTCAAGTTCATGTACGTCTTCAGGGCGAGGCCGTCGCCGTGGTAGAGCACGACGCGTCCCAGCCGGGTCTCGGTGTGGAAGACGAAGCGCGGCGAGATGTTCGCCGTCTCCCCCACCCCCACCAGCGCGTACTCGCACCCGCCCACCATCTGGCGCACTTCCTCGAACGGGATCTGCTCGAAGAACTTCATGGTGTAGGGACTGTGATGGACGGTGAAGATCTGGCTTCCCTTCACGACCAGCTCGTCGCCGCGGACCTCGTAGAGCGACGAGGACGCGTCGGCGCTGGCCAGCGACCGCGTCTTCACCTGGTATCCCTGGTACTGGTCCACGTTGGTGAGGTGGACCGTGATGCACTCGCCGCGGCCTGGTGGACGAGGGAGGGGTCCGCCCAGGTGGATGCGGAGTTCCTGGGCTCCGGCCTCGGGGGCGAGGCTGCGGATCGGGCAGATCGCCATCGCGGCATACGTGCCGGCCAGGCTCGTCGTGCCCATGAACGAGAGCACCTTGTCGAACTGGACGGTGGGGAAGTGCGGGGCCTGCTTCGCCTTCTGTTCTTCGAGGAAATGAAGGAGCTTCTGGAGGTCAGCTTCCACGGTGGCGATTCTCCTCGCCTGCCCGCCAAACCCCAAACCGTGGCGGAGCAGTCCCTACTTCTGCACTGTTATTAGAATGCTACCTCCCGCCGTCCACCTCGTCACGGACCGATCGCTCGTCCCGGATCTGGCGGCCGCCGTCGCCCTCGCCCTGCGCGGGCTCCCCGCGGGCGCCACGGCCGTGCACCTGCGCGAGAAGGATCTCGGAGGGCGCGACCTCCTCACCTTCGCTCGAGCTCTCCTCGGAGCGTGCGAGCTGGCCGGGCAGCTCCTCCTCGTGAACGACCGCATCGACGTCGCCTTGGCCGCCCGCGCGCATGGCGTCCACCTGCCGTCCGCCGGCGTACCTCCGGCCGACGCGCGGCGACTCCTCGGACCCTCCCGGATCATCGGCGTCTCCTGCCACGGAGAGCAGGAGGTGCGTCGCGCGCTCGCCGGCGGCGCCGACTACGCCACGTTCGGCCCCGTCTTCGACACTCCGTCGAAGCGCGCCTACGGACCTCCCGTCGGGCTCGAAGCGATGCGCGGCGCGGCACGGATCGGCTTGCCGCTCGTCGCGCTGGGCGGCGTCGACATCGCGAATGCGTCCCAGGTCATCGCAGCCGGCGCTCGGGGTGTGGCGGCCATCCGGGCGTGGCTGGTCGCGCCCGATCCGGGCAGGGCCGTGGCCGCCCTGCTGGCGGCGGCGAGGCCGTCCTGTTGAAGTCGCCCGCGCCCGGCGTTACGGATTCGTGGGCCGGATACCAAGGCCAGTCTCCGATGCATCGACACGACCGCCACGCCAACCACGGTAATCCAGACGACCTCGACGCCTACATCGGCAAGATGGAGGATCCGGGGCGCGAGGTGTGGCAGCGCCCGGACGAGGTGGTGAGCGCGCTCCACGTCGCGCCAGGCGACACCGTGGCGGACATCGGGGCGGGCCCAGGCTATTTCGCGCTTCGGCTCGCGCGCGCCGTCGGCTCGCTCGGCACGGTGTACGCCGTGGACGTCGTGCCGGAGATGGTCGCGGTCCTCCGGGAGCGGCTCGATCGCGCCGGAGTGGGCAACGTCGCGCCCATCCTGGCGCGTGACGGCGACCCGCTCCTGCCGCCGGCGGCGTGCGACCTCGTCCTGGTGGTGAACACCTTCCACCACTTTCCGAACGGCCCGGATTATCTGAAGTCGCTCTCCGCGAAGCTCAAGCCCGGCGGGCGGATCGCGAACGTGGACTTCCACAAGCGCGAGACTCCGGTAGGTCCGCCCCTCGAGCACAGGGTCTCACGCGAGGCCTTCCTCGAGGCCGCGCGCGAAGCCGGCCTGGCACTGGTCGAGGAGAAGACGTTTCTGCCCTATCAGTACTTCGTCGTGCTGCGGCCGAGCTGACCGTCGGGCTTCACCCAGACCACGAGCGCCGCCGGGACGAGCAGGAGCGCGTCCCGCGCCACCGTCCACCAGCTCGCGAGCTCGTCGTTGCCGAAGCAGCCGCATCTCAGATCGATGCCGCGCAGGAGCGCCTGCGCGAGCGCGCCGAGGAAGATGACCAGCAGGCCGCCCGCGGCCAGCGCCGCCGAGCGTGCGCCGAAGCCCGTGGCGAGCGCGAGCCCCAGCACCACCTCGATCCCGACGACGGCCGACGCGCCGTAGGGCACGAGACCGGGCGGGACGAGCCTGAAGTTGGCGAAGTCCTGCGCGAAGCCGGCCATGTCCGGGACCTTGGTGGCTGCCGCGTACAGGAAGATGGCGCTCAGCGCGAACCGGGAGGTGAGGAGGAGAGCGGGTCTCACGGACCACCTCGCTGCGCGTGCTCGCCGCACACGGCGCATGGGCCGGCGGCGCCCGGGGCGCCGGCGGCCATCCAGGCCGGCCAGGCGCCGGTGAGGACGCGCACGTCTTGCGCGCCGCGCTCGAGGAGCGCCTTCGCCACCTGGTCTGCCAGGGCGCAGCTCGGATCGCGGTCGTAGACGATGACCGTCTTGTACACGCCCAGGCGCCACAGGACGGGGTCAGCGGGCTCTCCCCGCGCCAGGTGGATGGCGCCCGTGATGTGTCCCGACTGGTATTCAGCGGCGCTGCGGGCGTCCACGAACAGGGCGGAGCAGGCGACGCATAGCGGCTTCGCCTCCTCGACGGAGATGCGAGGCACGACCGGGCCACGACCCCCCGGCAGCTGGCACATGGCGCCCGGCGCCTCGGCGGTGGACGTCACGCGCGCGCCGAGTGGAGCGGGGCGGGGCGTGAATCCGTTGCCAGTCATGCCGATGATGGCGCCAGCCGCGCAGAGGGCGAGGGCCTGAGCGAGGATCCGCACCCCCCCATCGTAACGCGGACCGGCCCGCAGGAAAGGGTGAAGTCTCGTCGTCGGTCGACCTTCGGACTCAAGACCTGTCGAAAAATGTGATCGCTTTGCGGCGTGGCCGGGGTGGGGCCCCGAAGGGCTTTGCCCGGCGGGGCGGGGGCGGCCTGCGCCCCCGGCGACTCAGCCGGCGAGTCGGCTCGCGATACCGAGATACGCGAGCAGGGTGAGGTTGTCGGTGACGGCCAGCGTGAGCGGCGCCGCGGCGAGGGCCGGGTCTATCCCCATGGAGCGGAACATGCCGGGTACGGCCACCGCCAGCGCCGAGGCGGTGGTGACCGTGAGCGCCATGGTGGCCGCCAGCACCGCCGCGAAGCGGACCTCGCGCAGCCAGACGACGCATACGCCCCCCACCAGGATGCCGCAGGCGAGCCCGAGCAGGGAAGCCGCCTGCACCTCGCGACCGAGGAGCTGCCGGAGCGAAGGCGGCACGTCGGAGGAGAGGGACGACACGGTGACGGCCGAGGTCTGCATGCCGACGCTCTCGGCCACCAGCAGGACGACCGGCACGAAGAAGGCGAGCGCGACGAACTTCTCCACGGTGTGGTGGAATTGGCCGGCCACGAAGGCGGAGACGAGCCCGCTCGCCACCGTGAATAGCAGCCAGGGCAGGCGCAGCCGCATGATCCCGAGCGGTCCCGCGTGCTCCTCCTTCTCGGAGACGCCGAGCGACGCCAGCCAGTCGTGGCGCACGCGGCCCTCGTACTCGCCCATGAGCTGGTCGCTGAAGGCGTCGGCCTGGACGACGCCGAGGACGCGACGGTCCGCGTCGACGACGGGAAAGGCGAGGAACCGGTAGGTGGCGAAGAAGTCCTCCAGCAGCGCGCGATCACCCTCGGCGGGGAGCGCGATGACGTTGGGCGAGGCGACGTCGCGGACGCGCGTGCCCGGTGAGGCGGTGAGCAGCTTGCGCACGGGCACAACGCCCGCGAGCCGCCCCTCCTCGTCGACCGCGTAGCAGTAGAAGACGGCCTTGTCGGGCGCGGCGCGCAGGATCTCGACCGCCTGCTCGACGGTGCCCGCCAGCGGCACGGCGTAGAAGTCGGGGCTGGCCAGGTCGAGAATGCGTGTGGTGCGCTCCGGCATGCGGCGGGTATATTGCGCCCGCATGGGAGCACCCGTCTACGAAGTGGCGAAGGATGTCGTCTTCAGCGCGGCCCACCAGATCCGCATGCACGGCGGGAAGTGCGAGCGCCTTCACGGCCACAACTGGCGCATCCGCCTCCACGCCCGCGCCGCGCGGCTGAACGCCATCGGCATGGTGGTCGACTTCGCCGATCTGCAGCGCGTCGTGGCCGACCTGTGCGCGCGCTTCGATCATCGGAACGTGAACGAGGTCCCGCCCTTCACCGAGGTGAACACCACCGCGGAGAACCTGGCCCGCTTCTTCTACGAGGAGGCGAATCGCCGTCTCCTCGAATCGGAGGGGGGGCGAGTGAGCATCTCCAAGGTGGAGGTCTGGGAGAACGAGGGGTCGCTCGCGACCTACCGCGAGGAATAGGACCGTCGCAGCTCGGGCCTGGTCGTCGGACGTCCCTGTTAAGTTCAGGCGGTGTCCGTCTTCTGCCTCGTCCCCACGCCCCTGCGGGCTTCGCGCGTGGCGCGCCGCCTGTGCGACGCGGAAGGCGGCAACCTCTTCGGGGCGCGCGTCACCACGTTCGACGCGCTCGCCCCCGTGCTTCTCGCGTCGGCGGGCGACCGCCGCCCGGTGCTCTCCGCCCTCGCCGAGAGGATCCTCGCGCTCGAGGCGGGCGAGGCCGCGGGAGGGCCCTTCGCCGGGCTCTCGCCCGCCAGCGGCCTCGCGCGGGCCCTCGCGGCCGCGTTGCGCGAGCTCAGAGAAGGCGAGCTCTCCGCAGCCGAGGTCCGCAGCGCGGCCTCGGACCTGGGGGGCCGTGCGGGCGAGCGTCTCTCCGTGCTGGCCGCGGCGCTCGAGGCCTACCAATCGCGGCTCTCGGACCTCGAGGTGCTCGACCGGCCAGCATGCCTGCGCGCTGTCGCGGAGGCCTTCGGCCGTGGCGTTCCGATCGAGGAGGCGCGGGATCTCGATCTGCTGGTGCTGGACGGCTTCACCGCGCTCTCGGCGGCTGCCTTCGACGTCGTATCGGCGCTGGCGCACGGAGCCCGGCGGACCCTCGCGCGGGTGCCCTTCTTCCCGGAGCGGCCCGACATCTCGTCACCCGCCGACCAGCTCCTGCGCCGGTTCGAGGGGCTCCACGAGCTGTCGGCGCGGCGCGAGGTGACGATCGCGCTCGAGGATGTGGAAGCAGGCGGCGTGCGCGCGCCGGCCCTCGCGCGGGTACTGCGCGCACTGGCAGGCGGTCCGGGCGGCGGCCGTGAGGGAGGCGAAGGGCTCGTTCTGGCAGCCGTGGGCGCAGGCGAGGAAGGCGAAGCGGAGGTCGCCGCGAGCGCGATGGCGCGACTCCTCGAGCAGGGCTTCGGGGCGGAGGAGATCGTCGCGTTCGCCCCCTCGGCCGCGCGCGCCGCCCCCAGGCTCGCTCGCGCGTGCGCCACCGTGGGCGTGCCCTTCGCGGGAGGGCAGGGAACGCGGCTCGCCGACCTGCCGGTGGTGCGCGCCCTGCGCGAGGCGCTCGATGCCGCTGCCCAGCCGAGCCGTGCCGCGCTCGAGGCTGTCGTCCACTCCCCGTACCTCGGGCTGGGCCGAGAGTCCGCGCGGCTGGGGCACTGGCTCGACCGCGCCGGTGCGATCGACGGGCGGGGGGACCCCGAGCAGGCGCTGCGGAGGCGCGCCGGAGCGCTGCGATCGCCCGCGGCGGCCCCCGAGCGCGCGGCGTGCCTGCGCTCGGCCGACGCGCTCGCGAAGCTGCGATCGACGCTGCACCCGCTCTCGCTCCCCGGCCGGCCCCGCGAGCACGCAGCGCGTTCGGGGGCGTTGCTCGTCGGGCCGGATGCCCGCCGCCGCGCCGCCCGAGCCGAGATCGCGCTGGCGCTACGCGATGTCGCAGCGCTCACGCGATTCGAGGAGATCGGCGACGACCTCGCCCGGGCACTCGCGTTGCTCGGCCGCGGCGAGGAGACGCTTACGTTGGAGCGCTGGAGCGCGTTCCTCGATCTGGCGCTGCACGACGCCGCCCTTCCCCCCTCGCTCGAGCCGGCGGCGGGAGCGGTCGAGCTGTGGCCGCTCGCCGAGGCGCCCGGCCTGGCAGCCCGCGCCTCCGTCGTGCTCGGGTGTGCGCAGGGAAGCTTTCCGCTGGTGCTTTCTCCGGAGCCGCTGCTCCGGGATGCCGAGCGCGCCGCCCTGAACCGCTCGGCCCGCCGCGCCGCCATCGCCTCGGGATCCATGGCACGCGCCCGGGCGCTTCACGCCGCGTTCTGTGCCATCGCCGCCGGTCGTGACGCGCTGGCGTTCACCTGGCCCGGGCCGGGGCCGGACGGCGCAGGATCGGCTCCAGCGCCGCTCGCCGTCGAGGCGCTCCTGGTAGCCGGAGTGGAGATGCCCTCCGCGCCGGCCCGCGAGCCGGGCCTGGCGGAGCGCCAATCCGAGGCCGAGGCTCTCCGCGCGGCGGCGCGCGCCTCGACGCAGGGCGGACAGGAGGTAGCCACCGCCGTCGTCGTCGCCGCGTCTCGCGCGCTCGGCGCACGCCTCGCGTCGGCGCTCGCGCGCGGGGCCCTCGAGTGCGAGCGGCGCCGGGCCATCCTCGCCCGGCGCGCCTCGCCCGCGGCAGGAGGCCTGCCCCCGGAGCTCGTCCCGGAGCTTGGTCGCGTTCTACCGCGGGAATGGAGCCCCTCCCAGCTCGAGACGCACGCGCGCTGCCCATACCGGCTCTTCGCCGGGCTCGTCCTCGGCCTGCCCGACCCAGACGCCGCCGACCTCGACATCGACCCGCGGGACGAGGGTAGGCTCGCGCACGCGATCCTGGAGCGCTTCCTTCGCGGACGTCTCGAACGGAGCGCCCTGCCGCTGCGCGGCGCGCCGGATGAGCGCGAAGAGCTGCGTGCGATCTCGGCGGAGTTCTGCGCGCGCTACGAGGCGGACGGCCGCACCGGGGATCCCGCGGCCTGGCCGGGGCGGCGTGCCGCCCTCCTGGCGAGGCTGGAGCGCGTGATCGAGGCCGAAGCAAAGGAGGCAGCTTCGGCGGACGCATCCGGCGTGGCGCCGGCGCTCCTCGAGTACCGGTTCGGTGGTGCTTCGGGCGTGCCGCCCCTCGCGTTCCCGGACCCCGCCGGCGGGAACGACGCGATCCTGCTGCGCGGCCGTATCGACCGGGTGGACGCGTCACGCGATCGGCTCGTCCTCATCGACTACAAGGACTCGCGGGCGAAGGGTGACTGGAAGAAGAAGCTGGAGCGCGAGGCGCTCGGGGAGACCAACTTCCAGGTGCCGGCCTACCTCATGGCCGCTGCGCGCGCTCTGCCGGGGCGTGGCGCCCTCGAGGCGACGTATCTCCTCCTTCGCTCGGCGGAGCGTGTCGAGCCCTTCCGCGCCGATGTGGGCGACCCACTCTTCGCGGTGGAGGAGACCGCGCGGGCGTTGGCTCGCGACGCAGGCGAGGCGCCCTTCGCCGACGCGGTGGCGTCGGCGGTGAGACGCATTCGCGTGGGAGAGCTGCCCATCGTGTCCCGAGACTGCACCGGCTGCGCCTTCGGCGCGGTGTGCCGCTCTCAGTCGCTCGCGGAGACGCTCCCGTGACGAGTTCCATTGTCTGGGCAGAGGCCGCCCTGCGGCTCTTCGAGCTCACCGGGCCGACCGTGGTCTCGGCAGGGGCGGGATCGGGCAAGACCACCTGCCTCGTCGAGCTTTGCGTCCGACTGCTGGCGGGTGAGGCGACCGGGGTCCCCTGCGATCCCGCGGAGATCGTGGCCATCACCTTCACCGAGAAGGCGGCGGTCGAGCTCGAGCAGAGGCTGCGCGCGGCGGTGGCTGCCCGGGCGCGGCCGGGGCTTGCGGGAGGCGCGGGCGGGGAAGAAGAGCGGCGCTGGCGGAAGATCCTGTACGGGCTGGATCGGATGGCGATCGGCACGATCCACAGCTTCGCTGGCCGGCTCCTCCGCGAGCACGCGCTGGAAGCCGGTCTTGACCCGGAGTTCGACGTCCTGGACGAGGAGACCTCGCAAGCCTGGCTCCGCGACGCGGCGCGCGCTGCGCTCGTCGCCGCACTCGACGCCAGGCGGGCCGAGGCGCAGGTGCTCGCCGCGGCTCACGGGACGGGAGGGCGGCGCGCCGGGCTCGCCGACGTCGTGGCCGAGATCGTTCGCGCGCGAAGCACGCATGGCGAGGTGGAGCCGATCCAGCCAGCGCCGGACAGGCTCGAGGAGGCGCTGGCCGCCCGGGCCGGGGCGCTCGAGGCCGCCGAGGCGCTCCTGCTGCTGCGGCAGCGCGGCGCGAGCCGGACGGTGAGCGGTGCCAGGGCCCTAGCGCAGCTCGCGGACGTCATGGCTGGGCTCGAGGGAGTCGACCGCGCGGGGCCTCTGCGCGCCGAGGCGTTCGACTGGATGGCAGGTCTCGCCGCTGCCGTGCGGGGCTGGAGGCCTGGAGGCTCGCCGGAAGGAGCGCGGGAGCGCAAGCACGATCTCATTCGCGCCTGCGAGGCGTTCGAGCTGTGCGCGGCCGAAGTGCTGGCCGGCCCCCAGAAACGGGAGCTGTGTGCGCTCGTCGCCGAGGCCGAGGCGCGCTACGCCGGACGCAAGCGCGCCGCGCGGGCGCTCGACTTCGACGATCTCCTGGTGCGTGCGCGCTCTCTTCTGCGGAGCGACGCGGTGCTCCGGGCGGAGCTGCGAGCGCGCCTGCGCGCCCTGCTCGTCGACGAGTACCAGGACGTCAACGTGGTCCAGGAGGAGATCTTTCAGCTCCTCGCCGGCGAGCGAGGAGAAGGGCCCTCACCCTGGCTCGTCGCCGTGGGCGACCTCAAACAGTCCATCTACCGTTTTCGCGGGGCGGACGTGGCTGTGTTTCGCCGGGTCATCGACTGCTTCGGCAGGCTGGACGCGGGGGCGGCGCCGCCGCGGGCGCGCGTCCTCCGCCTCGCGCAGAACCACCGCTCGAGCCCGGCGGTGCTCGAACTCGTGAACGAGGTGTTCTCGCGCTGCATGCAGCCGCTCGGCGACGAGGCGCGGGGCTACGAGCTGGCTTTCGAGGAAGAGGACAGGCTCGTGCCCATGCGCGCGGGCGGCCAAAGGCCGGCCTGTGAGATCCTGGAGGACGGCGAGGGAGGGATCGCCGCCGCGCGCCGCCCACGCGAGGCGCGAGCCATCGCGGCGCGCATCCAGGCGTACGTGTCCGGGGTGGCGGGAGTGGAGGTCCGTGAACGAACGGCGGCGCACGGGAAGGAGGAGGGCCGCCGCCCGCGCCACGGCGACATGGCCATCCTCTTCCGCCGTCTGACCCAGGTCGGCGAGTACGAGCACGCGCTGCGCGAAGCGGGGATACCGTTCCGACTCGCCCGCGGCGGCGGATTCTACCAAGCGGCCGAAGTGCGCGACCTCGGCGAGCTGCTCGCCAGCCTGTTCGACCCCCAGGACGCGATCGCCTGGGCCGCGCTCCTGCGCTCCCCCATGTGCGGCCTGGGCGAGGGCGCGCTCTTCGCGCTGTCGCGCCTCGGCCTCGCGACGCTGGCCAGGAGAGAACCGGAAGAGGTGGTGCGCGAGCTGGTCCGGCTGCATCCCAGCGCTGGGCAGCCGTGGGTTCCGGGGCCGAGCCCGGAACGGACCTCGTCCTCAACCTCGTCCTCAACCTCGTCCTCAACCTCGTCCTCAACCGAAGCCGATCGCTTGCGCCGCTTTCTCGTCGAATGGAGCGGCCTGCTCGCGGTTCGGGACCGGCTTGCGCTACCGGATCTCCTCTCGCGGGCCGTCGATGCGTTCGACCTCGAAGCAGCGCACCTCGCGTCGCCCGACGGCGAGCGGCGGCTCGTGAACCTGCGCAAGGCGCTCGCCATGGCCGCGCGGTTTGCCGACGGCGGCGGC
>JBGQLS010000072.1:0-18246 GCA_041500205.1 Anaeromyxobacteraceae bacterium
CAGACCGTGGAGGCCCGTCATGAGGAAGTACACGGTGAAGAACATGGGCGCGCCGGTGACGGTGAGCTCGGTGGACGCGTAGTACCGCCCGGGCAGGAGTCCCTCGTGGAAGTCGTGCGCCCACTCGAAGCCCTTGATGACGAGGAAGCTCGCGGCGAAGAGGAGCGTGACGAGGAGCGAGACCGCCGCCGCCTTGCCGCGCCCGTGGTGGGCCCAGTGGTGAGCGAGGGCCACCGTGAGCGACGAGGTGATGAGGATGACGGTGTTGAGCGTCCCGAGCGGAGCGCTGAGCCGCTCGCTCGCCGCCTTGAACGCGTCCGAGAAGAGGAACCGGTAAACCGAATAGGCGGTGAAGAGGCCAGCGAAGAGCAGGATCTCCGTCGCCAGGAAGAGCCACATCCCGAGCCGCGCCGCGTGCTCCTGCTGGCGCAGGTTGGGAAAGTGATGGGCGACGTACGCCTCAGGTTGCATGCTTCACCTCCGCGCCCTCGGGCACCTCGGTGTAGTCGTGCGGGCCGCGCGTGAAGACGGGGTCCTCGAGGAAGTTCTCGGCGGGCGGGGGCGAGAGCGTCTCCCACTCGTAGCCGCGCGAGCCCCACGGGTTCGGGCCCGCGATCTTCCCGTAGCGCAGCGAGATGAGGAGGTAGATGAGGATGATGATGAAGCCGAAGGCGAGGAGCGAGGCGCCGGCGGTCGAGGCGACGTTGAGCGCCCAGAAGCGCTCCGGGTAGGAGTAGTAGCGGCGTGGCATCCCGGCGTTCCCGAGCAGGAACTGCGGGATGAAGGTGGCGTTGAAGCCGAGGATGATGAGGACGGCCGAGACGAGCCCCCAGCCCTCCGAGTAGAGCCGGCCGAAGATCTTGGGCCACCAGTAGTGGATCGCCGCCAGCCAGGCCATGATGACCACGCCCACCATGATGAAGTGGAAGTGCGCGACGACGAAGTAGGTGTCCTGCCAGTGGATGTCGAGCGAGACCGTCGCCAGCGCGATGCCGGTCATGCCGCCGAAGACGAGCAGGAAGATGAACCCGCAGAAGTAGGCGAACCAGGTGGTGAACTGGACCGCGCCCTTGTACAGCGTGGCGGTCCAGTTGAAGACCTTGATGGCGGTGAAGATGCCGACGAACATCGAGAGGACGCCGAAGACGCCGGCGTCGAGCGTCGACTGGCCGGACGTGAACAGGTGGTGACCCCAGGTGAAGAATCCGACGAAGGCGATCCCGAGCGAGGAGAAGGCCACCGCCTTGTAGCCGAAGATGTTCTTGCGCGCGGACGCGCAGACGACCTCGGACATCACGGCCATCGCCGGCAGCACCATGATGTAGACGGCCGGGTGCGAGTAGAACCAGAACATGTGCTGGAAGAGGATGGGGTCGCCGCCGCGCGCGGGGTCGAAGATCCCCCAGCCGAAGGCGTGCTCGAAGGCCACCAGCAGGAGCGTGATGCCGAGCACGGGCGTGGCCAGGATCTGGATGATGCTCGTGGCGTAGATCGACCACACGAAGAGCGGCATCCGCATCCAGGTGATCCCGGGGGCGCGCAGCGTGTGCGTCGTCACGATGAAGTTCAGGCCGGTGAGGATGGACGAGAAGCCGAGGACGAACGCGCCGAGCAGGATGGGCACCACCTTCGTGACGGTGGTGGTGCTGTAGGGCGTGTAGAAGGTCCAGCCCGTGTCCGCGCCGCCGTGGATCATCCCGTACAGGGCGATGGTGGCGCCGATGACGTACAGGTAGAGCGAGAGCAGGTTGATCCTCGGGAATGCGACGTCACGCGCTCCCAGCATGACGGGCAGGAAGAAGTTCCCGAACCCGCTGGGGATGGCCGGGATCATGAAGAGGAAGATCATGACCACGCCGTGCAACGTGAACATCCGGTTGTAGGTCATCGCGCTCATGATGGTCGGACCGGGCGTGAGCAGCTCGAGCCGGATCAGCATGGCGAAGAAGCCGCCGATCGCGAAGGCGACGGCCGTCAGGACCAGGAACATGAGCCCGATGCGCTTGTGGTCGCGCGTGAGCAACCAGGAGGCGATGCCCGCCTCCGCGTTCAGGTAGTTCCTCGGGTTGTACGCCGGGGCGTCAGCGGGCGCTGGTGGGGTCGTAGCCAGGGACTGGGACATAGACGGGGCCCTTCGACGGCTCGGGGCGGACGACGTCGGTCCGCAGGGACTTGATGAACTCCACGATGGCGGCGATCTCCGGTCCCGGGACGCGGCCCTGGAACGTCGGCATGACGTTCTGGTAGCCGGCCACGATCTTGGCCGCCGGATCCATCATCGACTCGGTGAGGTAGGCCTCGTCGGCGACGACGCTCCCTTGGTCCTGGAGTTTCTCCGTCTTCCGGTAGAGGTCGAGCCAGGTCGGGCCGATGTGGCGCGTGCCGTCCACGGTGTGGCACTTGAAGCAGCCGTACTCGCCGGCGAGGCGCCGCCCCTGCTCGGGCAGGCTGGTGGTCGGGTCCACGCGGTCCTCCGGCGAGTCCTGCGCGAGGGGGACCGTCGAGCGGCGCGCCTCCGCCACCCAGGCGTCGTATTCGGCGGGCTCCATGGCGATGACCTCCGCCAGCATGGCCGAGTGGCCGAGGCCGCAGTATTCGGCGCAGAAGACCTGGTGGCGGCCCGGTTTTTTCGCCTTGAACCAGGTCTGCGAGTACCGGCCCGGCACCGCGTCCTGCTTGAGCCGGAAGTCGGGCACGTAGAAGGAATGGATCACGTCGCGGGACGTGATGAGGAGCCGCACCGGCCGGCCGGCCGGCACCCGCAGCACGTCCAGCCCGCTCGGCCCGCCCGGGTAGGCGAACTTCCACATCCACTTCTTCCCCTGGACGTAAACGTCCATCGCGTCCTTGGGTGGGGTCTGTAGCTTCACGAAAAGCGGAAAGCCGATCGCGAACCAGAGCAGGAAGAAGGAGAGCGGGATGCCGATGAAGAGCACCTCGTGGATGGCCCTCGGCTCGATGTGCGGCGTGGTCTGCGTGTCCGACTGGCGCTTGTACTTCACGAAGAAGAAGAGGGCGACCAGCGCGATCGCGGTCGCGCTCACCATGGTGACGGTGATGACGAAGAAGTGGAGGCGGTCCACCTCGGCGGCGTATTCCGATCCCTGCTCCGGCAGGAACAGGATCTTGCGCATGAGCTCGTTCATCGTGGATGGACTCCGCTCGCGGCGTGGCCGCGGACGCGCCCCTGCCCAGCCCCGGGGTCGGGATCGCCGGCGGCCGTCCGCGGCCCTCGCCCCGTCCCAGGACCCGGACGCCCTCCCTTCCCCTTCAGCTCCCGGCGCCAGAAGACGCCCAGCATCACTACGAGTCCACCCAGCACGCCCAGCATCGCGATGCGCATGAAGCCGAGCGCATAAGGCTCGTAGCGGCGCGTGGCGGGGTCGTAGCGGTAGCAGGTGAGGAGCAGCCTGTCGAAGCTCGTCCCGACGCGCCCCTCTCCGGCCTCCACCAGCGCGAGGCGCACGTCGCGCGCAGGGAACTCGATCCCGTACAGGTAGCGGGACACGCGGCCGTCGGGAGTCAGGACGAAGAGGGCCGCCGCGTGCGCATATTGCTTCGTCCGCTCGTCGTAGGCGTACCGGAACCCGACTGCGTCCGTGACCGACCGGATGTCGGCCTCCTGTCCGGTGAGGAAGGTCCAGGCTCGCTTCGCCTCCGGCTTTCCGAAGGCCTGCAGATAGCCGCGCTGCCGCTCTGCGGCGAGCTTCGTCGTGTCTCGCGGGTCGAAGCTCAAGGTGACGGCGTCGAAGTCCTTGCCCAGCTCGAGGCCCGTCTCGCGCATGCCGCGCGCCATCCCGGTGAGCACCAGGCCACACAGCATGGGGCAGTTGTAGTAGACGAGCGCGACGAGGAGCGGTCGCTTTCCGGGGAGCAGTTCACCGAAGCGCACCGGGGCGCCGTCCTGGGTGGTGAAGCGAGCGCCGAGCGGGAGCTTCGCCCCGAGCTTCTCCTCGATGTCCACGTTCTGCAGCGCCGCCGGGAGCGTGTCGTTGCCCGCGGGCGCCCGCTGCTGCGGCTGCCTGAACGGTAGCGCGAGCGCCGCTCCTGGGACGAGCGCGAGCAGGCAAGCCACGGCGATCGGGTGTGGGCGCGTCACGGTCTCCCCCCCTTCTCCACGAGCTCCATGGCTCGGTCGATGGGGATGTGGACGATCCCCTTCTCCCGGTCCACCCAGCCCGTGGTCCGGAGCCTCTGCCGGGCCTGCTCGCGCCAGGCGACACCCTGGTTCGCGTTCTCGAAGAGCCGTTGCTCGACGAAGCCGATCTTGGCCTTCCCGGCCTCGGCCGGCATGGGCGGCGGACCGTCCGGGTTCACGGAGCGGCGCATGGCGACCATGCCCATGCCTGCGGCGAGCGAGCCGAGGAAGAAGACGACGAGCGCGACCACGCCGACCCAGACGATCTTGGCCGACGCGATGCGGTCCTCCTCCGCGGGAGGATGGGCGAAGCCATGGGCCTCGTGCGGGGCGGCGCTCATGACGGGTCGTACCTCAGTGACTCCTGCAGGTAGGGATCGCCGACCGGCACGGCGGCCCGGCCGCGCAGGCGCCAGAGCACGAAGGCGACCGCGGCTGCACCCACCCCCACCAGCGCCGTGAGGTCGGTCCAGTGAGGGGAGATGCCGTGCTCCGGGTCGTGCCGGAGGGCGGGCATCATCACCCAGTACACGTCGACGTAGTGGACGATCAGGATCCACACCGCCACGAAGGAGAGCGCGCGCGGGCTGCGCTTCAGCTTGCGCGAGAGGAGCGTGAAGAAGGGCACGACGAAGTGGAAGACGACGAGGAACACGCCCACGGGCAGCCAGGCCGCCTTGTTCCGCGCGAGATACCAGGGCACCTCCTCGGGCAGGTTCGCGATCCACATGAGCAGGTACTGCGAGAAGGCGATGTAGGCCCAGAACGAGACGAAGGCGAGCAGCCACTTTCCGAGCGAGTGGTAGTGGTTCGCGTTCATGAGCGCGCCGGGCAGGCCCTCGGCGCGCGAGGCGCTCACCGCCAGGATGAGCACGGCGAACGCGGCCAGGAACGAGCCCGCGAAGTAGTAGAGGCCGAAGATGGTCGAGAAGAGGTGCAGGTCGAGCGACATCTGCCAGTCGAAGGCCGCGAAGGTCATGGCGAGACCCACGAACGGCAGCGCCCCCGCTCCGAGCCGGCGCTGCTTCAGGGTGAGCGACAGCCCGCGCTCGCTGTCCTGCCGGGTCGACCAGCCGTGGAGGAGATGGGAGACCGCGATCCAGATGGCGAAGTAGAGGACGGTGCGCAGGACGAAGAAGGGCACGTTGAGATACGGGCGGCGGTGCTCGGCCAGGTGGCGCAGCTCGCCTGGGAGGTGGGCTGGATCGGCCCAGGGGAAGAGCCAGCCCACGCCGACGAGGACGGGGATGGCGAGCAGGAGGAACAGGGTGCTCGAGAGCGGGATCGTCTCGAGGACGCGGCGCACCACCACGTACCACTTCGCCTTCCCAGCCTGGAACGCCATGTTGATGAGGAGCGCTCCCACGGCGATGCCGGCCCAGAAGACGAACGCCACGTGATAGGCCTGGAGCGCCCGCCGGGGGTCGAGGAGGCCGCCCGCGAGCGTCAGCACCAGGCCTCCCGCCGCCAGCGCCAGGGCTCGGTTCTGCGCAGAGCGCCCACCCTCGAAAGGCTTCGCCTTCATCTCGGCTCCTTGTCAGGGGGCGTGCCGCCCGGGGCCGCGGGCGCGGCGCGCCCCGGCGCGCGGCCTTCGGCCGCGTCCTTCTCGAGCCGCGCGCGCTCCGCCGGCGGGAGCTGCTCGATCCGGGCCGACTGGGAGAGCTGAAGCGCCCGCAGGTATGCGACGATCGCCCAGCGATCCTCGACCGCGAGGACGCTCGCGTAGGAAGGCATGAGCCCGAACCCCTCGGACATCACCTGGAAGTACCAGCCGTCCGGCTGCTGGGCGCGCGCGAGCAGCGAGGGCGGCGGCCGCAGGGACATGTTGCGCGCGACGAGGCTCACGCCGTCGCCGAGGTAGCCGTGGCAAGCCGCGCACGCGATCTCGAAGCGCCCGCGGCCGCGCTCGAGGAGCGCGCGCGTGACCGGAACGGGCAGCCTGGTGAGCACCTTTCCGTCGGGGCCGCGGCCGGTGGCCACCTCGGGTGCGAGCACGTCCTCGCGCGCCACCGTCCCGGGCTGAGGCGGCCGCATCGAGATGCGGTCTGGCCAGAAATCGCTCTCGCGGTAGGGCTTCACCTTCTGCTGCGAGATCATGGGATCGAGCGCCTCGCAGCCGCCGAGCACGAGGACCATGAGCGCGATGCGCAGGCCGGGAGCTCGTCCCCCGCACCGCGCAAGGGCTCGTCCCCCGCTTCGCGGCAGGCACGGGAAGGTGGCGGTCGTGCTCACCGGAATCCCTCCGGCACGCGCGAGACCTGCAGGGCGCCGCTCTTCTCCATCTCCCGCGCCACGGCCTCCTCGTCCTCGCGCTTCACCTCGGCGGAGAGCCAGAGAGCGTCCATGGAGGCCGTCCGGAAACCCTCCACCTCGAAGACCGGGTGGTGGGGCCGCGGCAAGCCGGCCAGCACGATGAGCCCGATCACGATGGAGAGCGACGCGACGAGGATGCCCGTCTCGAAGGTGATGGGGATGTTGGTGGGCGGGCTGTGGAAGCCGCGGTTCGCGACGTTGATGGGGAAGTCCACCGCGTTCATCCACCACTGCATGAGGTAGCCGGCGGCCGCGCCCGAGACGCCTCCGACGAGGGCGATGAGCGGCACCGGCGAGCGGCGCAGGCCGAGCGCGGCATCGACGTCGTGCAGCGGCACCGGTGAATAGGCGTCGAGCCGCTTGTGCCCGAGCGCGCGCAGGCGCCGCGCGGCCGCGCAGAGCGCCGCCTCGTCCCCGTACTCCGCGAGCACCCAGCTCGTCGCCATCGGTCAGCTCCCGTGCGCCGCCTGATCGTGGGACTGCTGATGTCTCTCGTGCTCGAGCTCGCGCCTGAGCTCCTTCACCTCGCTCGCCGCCACGGCGGGCACGAAGCGCAGGAACAGCAGGAAGAGGAACCCGAAGAAGCCGATCGTCCCGACGAGGATGCTCCAGTCGACGATGGTGGGCCGGTACATGGCCCAGCTCGAGGGCAGGAAATCGCGGTGGAGGCTCGTCACGATGATGACGAAGCGCTCGGTCCACATGCCCACGTTGACGAGGATCGAGACGAACCAGAGGAAGATCGTGTTGTCGCGCGCCTTGCGCCACCAGAGGACCTGCGGCACGACCACGTTGCACGTGATCATGAGCCAGTAGATGGGCGCGTACGGCCCGCGCGCGCGGGTGTTGAAGAAGACGAAGCTCTCGAAGGGGTTCCCCGAGTACCAGGCGATGAACGTCTCGACCAGGTAGCCGTACGAGACCATGAGCCCGGTGGCGAGCATCACCTTGGCCATGTTGTCGAGGTGGCGCTGGGTGATGACGTGCTCGAAGCGGAACACCTTCCGCGCCGGGATCATGAGCGTCAGCACCATGGCGAAGCCGGAGAAGATGGCGCCCGCGACGAAGTAGGGGGGGAAGATCGTCGTGTGCCAGCCCGGCAGCTGGGACACGGCGAAGTCGAAGGAGACGATGGTGTGCACTGACAGGACGAGCGGCGTCGCCAGTCCGGCGAGGAGCAGGTAGGCGATCCGGTAGTGGCGCCACGCGCGGGCCGAGCCGCGCCAGCCGAGCGCGAAGATGCCGTAGGCGACGCGCGCGGCCTTGCTCTTGGAGGCGTCGCGCAGCGCCGCCAGGTCGGGGAGGAGCCCGACGTACCAGAAGAGCAGCGAGACGGTGAAGTACGTCGAGACCGCGAAGACGTCCCAGAGGAGCGGGCTCTTGAAGTTGGGCCACACCCCCAGCGTGGACGGGTACGGGAAGAGCCAGAAGAAGAACCAGGGGCGGCCGAGGTGGATCATCGGGAAGAGCAGCGCCTGGATGACGGCGAAGAGCGTCATCGCCTCCGCCATGCGGTTGATGGAGGTGCGCCACTTCTGCTGGAAGAGGAGGAGGATGGCGCTGATGAGCGTCCCGGCGTGTCCGATGCCGATCCACCACACGAAGTTGATGATGTCGTAGGCCCAGGCCACCGGGATGTTGTTGCCCCAGGCCCCGATGCCCTTCGCGAACGTGTAGGCGATGGCCGAGAACAGGAGCCCGGTGAGGCCGAGCGTGATCCCGAAGAGCGCGAGCCAGCCGCGGCGCGTCTGCTCCCAGACCGGGCGGAAGATGTCCTCGCTGAGCTTCCGGTCCTCGGGACTGCCCACCAGGACGGGCGGACCCTCCAGCAGGTCCGCCAGCGCCGACTCGGTGGCCATCTGACGCGTCTCGACGCTCATGACAGCTCGGGGTTGGGGTTCCGGACGCGCGCGAGGTAGGCCGTGCGGGGCCGCGTACCGTTGTCGTGCAGGAGGTCGTAGCGCCGCTCGTCCTGGTGGAGCTTCGAGACCTGCGAGCGAGGGTCGTTGAGGTTGCCGAAGACGATGGCGTTCGCCGGGCAGGCCTGGGCGCACGCGGTGGTGAACTCGCCGTCCCGGATGGCCCGACCCTCCAGGCGCGTCTCTATGCGGGCGCGCTCGATGCGCTGCACGCAGTAGGTGCACTTCTCCATCACCCCGCGCGTCCGGACGGTGACGTCCGGGTTCATCGCCATCTTCTCGGTGGGCGACATGTCGCCGCGATAGTTGAGGAAGTTGAAGCGCCGGACCTTGTAAGGGCAGTTGTTCGAGCAGTAGCGGGTCCCGACGCAGCGGTTGTAGACCATCTCGTTCAGGCCCTCGTCCGAGTGGACGGTGGCGTTCACGGGACAGACGTACTCGCAGGGCGCGGCCTCGCAGTGCTGGCACATGACCGGCTGCGCGATGACCTGCGGGTCCTCGGGCGGCCCCGAGAAGTAGCGGTCCACCCGCATCCAGTTCATCTCGCGGCTGCGCAGCACCTGCTCCTTCCCGACCACGGGAATGTTGTTTTCCGCCTGGCAGGCGGTTGCGCAGGCGGCGCAGCCGATGCACTTCGAGAGGTCGATCGCCATTCCCCACTTGTACTGCTGGTTCTGGTAGTCGACCGGCTCCTGCATGGTAGGCGAGGGACCCTTCAGGTGTTCGACTTTCTCCGGGCTCCACGCCTTCGCGTCGAAGGCGAGCGCGAGATCGCGCCCCTCCATCGAGAAGTGTTCCTGCGTGAGCGCGAAGACGTGCTTGGCGCCACCGAGCGGCGCGACCGCCAGGCCATGGGCGAACCAGGGGGCGTCGGAGGCGCGGAGCGGGCCTGCGTCGAATCCGACGCTCGACCCCACCGGTCCCGCGCGACGCCGGCCGTAGCCGAGGGGCAGGCTCACCACGTCGTCCGCCTGCCCGGGCATGATCCAGACGGCCGCCTCCACCTTGCGGCCGGCCAGGCGCAGCTCCACGCGCGCGCCGTCCTCGACGCCGATCTTGCGGGCGGTGGCGGGCGAGACGTAGGCGGCGTTGTCCCACGTCATCTTGCTCACGGGGTGCGGCAGCTCCTGGAGCCAGGCGTTCTCCGCGAAGCGGCCGTCGTGGAGCTTGTAGTCGGGGACGAAGGTCATCTCTAGGCCGGCCGGCGGCTGCGGCGCGGCCTTCACGGCGGCCGCGATCTCCACGAAGTGGGGCGCGGCGGCCTCCGCGGCGATCGCGGTGTCGGGCACCACGCCCCGCGCCAGCCATCCCTCCCACTGCCGCTCGAAGTCAGGCCCCTTGGCACGCCCGCGCCAGTAGTCCTGCAGGATCCTGTGAGCGCCCTGGTCGGCGAGGTCGAGGAAGGCTGCCAGGAGCTCCACCTCCGGGATGCTCTCGAAGAGCGGCTGGATGAGGGGCTGGACGATCGAGACAGTCCCGTCGTGCGCTCGGGCGTCCCCCCAGGTCTCGAAGGGGTGGGGCGCCGCCAGCACCCAGCTGCAGCGCGCGGCCGTCTCGTCGTCGCGGTAGCCGAGGTAGATCGTGTTCGGCGCCCTGCCGAGGAGCGTTCCCAGGTCCACGTCGGCGGGCGCCGAGTAGACGGGATTGTGCGCGGTGACGACGAGTGTGTCGACCTTGCCGCCGGCGAGGTCCCGGGCGAGCGGCTGGAGCGAGGCCGGACCGGTGGTGTCGTCGAAGGCGGGTGCCGCGTACTCGACCGTCTTCCCGGCGTTGCCGAGAGCCGCGTTGATGGCGTGCGCGAGCGCGTGCACGGCGGGAGGCTGGCGCGAGCCGGCCATCACGACGGAACGGCCGCTGGAACGGGCGAGGTCGTCCGCGACCGCGGCCGACTCCTTGGCGATCCGCACGTCGCCGGGAGCCGGCGAGCCCGACGGCGTGGCCCCCATGGGGGCGAGCTGGGAGTGCCCGTGCCTGGAAGCGAGGCGCGCTGCCACGGCCCGGGCGAAGCCGAGCACCTCCGACGACTTCATCCGCAGGCGGTGGTCGGCGCAGGCGCCGGTCACCGAGTGCTGCGCCTCGGCCACGTAGAGCCGGCTCATCTCCGGGCCGGGCTCGCGCCGTCCGGCGAACTCGCGAGCGAGCCGGAGCGCCTCCGGACCGACGGCGAGGAAATCCGAGTCGAGGGCGAGGATGACGCGCGCCTGCGCGATCGTGTGGCGCACCGCCAGGACGCGGCCGAAGGCGAGCCGGGAGCCCTCGCGCGCCGAGTCCTCCGTTAAGCTCTCGTAGGCGTGGAAGCGGGCCTGAGGGAAGCGCGCCAGGATCCGGCGCCGCAGATCCTGGAGGAGCGGCGAGCCGGTGGCCGCGGTGAGGAAGCGCAGCCGCGACCCGCCGTCCGCGAGGTGCGACGCGGCCAGCGCTGTCAGCTCGCGAAGCAGGCTCCGGTACGCGAGCGGCGCCTGGCCTCTCCTGAACCCCCTCTCGCGCCGCGGGTCGTAGAGGTCGAGCAACATCGCCAGCTCGAGGCTCCCCGACGCCCCCCGACTGGCCGGGTGGTCGGGGTTCCCCTCGACCTTGATGGGGCGCCCGTCGTGGCTCGTGACGAGGAGGCCGGTGGCATGACCGCCCAGGGAGACGGCCGTGGCGTAGTGCACGGGGGTGCCGGGGACGAGCGCCTTCTCCGGAGGACGGACGTACGGCACGATCTTCTGGCGAGCCGGCCGGCAGGCCTGGAGCGAAGCGAGCGCCGTCGAGGCGCCCAGGATCTGGAGGAACGTTCGACGTGAGAAGCCCGCCGGAGGCTCCGCGGCGCCCTCGTCGAACTCGCGCGACGGGCCGTCGCCCGCGCCGAGCACACGCAGACTGCGCCAGGGATGGCGGCCGTCTGCCGGGGCGCGGTCCGGCGCCGCGGGCTGGCCATAGATAGGGAGCTTCGCGCCTGAACCTAGCGGTGGCATGTCGTGCAGCTCGTCCTGGTGTGAACGTCGTGGCGCTTCATGAGGTCTTGCGCGAGGGACGCGGGATCACCTTGCGGCGTCCAGCCCATGGCCGTGATCTGATCGAGCGGGCGGAGATTCGGCGCCGGGTTGCGGTGGCAATCGAGACACCAGCTCATCGTGAGGGGCTCGACCTGCTCCATGAGCGGCATCTGGTCCACGCGTCCGTGGCAGGTCTCGCAGCCGACGCCCTTCTTCACGTGGATGGCGTGGTTGAAGTAGACGAAGTCGGGCAGGCGGTGGACGCGCACCCAAGGGATGGGTTGGCCTGTGAAGTAGCTGGCGCGAACCGGTTCGAGCCGTGGGCTCTTGTTCCAGATCTGCGCGTGACAGTTCATGCAGAGCGCGGTGGAAGGGATGCCCGCGCTCGACCCCGTCTCGACGCTGGTGTGGCAATAGCGGCAGTCGATGCCGTCGTCCGAGATGTGGTGGCGGTGGTCGAACTGGACCGGCTGCAGCGGCGGGTCCTGCTGACCCGTCCCGGCCGGTACCCGCGCCCAGACCATGAAGCCACCAAGCGTCCCCAGGACACCACCCACCAGGAGCAGGAGGACCAGCTTGAAGATGGTGTTCGACCGTGGTCGGAAGAGTGCGCTCATTACTATGAGTGTCGGCCCACCCACTCCCGAGATTGGAGCTGGTCCCTCTGGGCTCGCGGCGCTCGTTAAGTGGTGACGGCCCGATCGCGGCGCCCTTCCCTCTTGGGGCTAGCGCTTGGTTTGCTCCCTGAATTTGCTCTACGTCAACGTCGCGACCACCGAGCAGTAGAACTCAACGTCAAACAGCCGTTCCGGAGAGGCCTCGGAGGGCGAGGTGGGCCCGATGGCGCAGGGCTCGCGAGGCACCAGGGAGTCCGCGTCCACTGTTCCGGCGCTCGGCTCGCGCGGGTCCCCAGGATCACGTGGCTCAACACACCTGGCGGTCGCTTCGCTACATTGGAATCGTGCCGATCTACCGTCTTCCTCGCGAGCCCTTCTTCCCCGAGCCGCGCCAGGCTGAGCCAGACGGGCTGCTCGCCGTGGGAGGCGACCTGTCGCCGGAGCGCCTCCTCCAGGCATACGCGGCCGGCATCTTCCCCTGGTTCTCCGAGGGGAGCCCCATCCTGTGGTGGTCGCCCGATCCGCGGTTGGTGCTCGAGCCCCCCTGGCTCCACGTGCCCCGGTCGCTCGCGCGCACGGCCAGGCGCGGCCGGTACGTCGTCGCCGCCGACACGGCCTTCGCCCAGGTCATCCGGCGCTGCGCCGAGCGGACGCGGCCGGGGCAGGACGGGACCTGGATCACGGCCGAGATGGCCTTCGCCTACGAGCGGCTACACCGGCTGGGGTTCGCGCACTCCTTCGAGGCATGGGATGGGCCGGCGCTGGCGGGCGGCCTGTACGGCGTCTCGCTGGGGGGGGCCTTCTTCGGAGAATCGATGTTCGCCGACCGGCCAGACGCCTCCAAGGTAGCCTTCGTGCGCGCGGTCGGGTGGCTGGCCGAGCGCGGGGTGGAGCTCATCGACTGCCAGGTGAAGACCGACCACCTCGCGCGCTTCGGCGCCCGGGAAATACCGCGCGAAGACTTTCTTTCGCGCCTCGAGCGAGCGCTCACGAAGCCCACGCTGCGGGGGAAATGGGACCTGGAGAACCCGGTCAAGCCGCCGCCGGCCGGATGAGGCCGAGGCGCCGCGCCCCGAATTCCCTTACAATGGAGGACCATGGCCGAGCGCACCCGGAATCCGGGCGACACGGCTGTCGCGATCCCAAAGGCGCGGACCGCGAAGAGGGTGGCGAAGCCGCCTTCCTTCAAGGTTTTGTTGCATAACGACGATTACACGACCATGGAATTCGTGGTTGAGGTTCTCCAGACGGTCTTCCATCACGACCTCGCGCGGGCCACGCGCATCATGCTGAGCGTGCACCAGCGCGGCGTGGGGGTGGCCGGCACGTATTCGATGGAGGTCGCCGAGACCAAGGCCGCGAAGGTGATGGTTCTGGCGCGCGCGGCGGAGTTTCCCCTCCTCTGCACGGTCGAGCCGGAGTAGGAGCCGATGGTGACGGTCACGAAGGAGCTTCAGATCACCCTCCAGGCTGCCGTGGCCGAGGCCAAGAAGCGGCGCCATGAGTACGTCACGCTCGAGCACCTGCTCCATGCGATGACGAAGGACAAGGTGGCGACCGAGGTCCTCCTCGCCTGCGGCGCCGATCTCGAGCTGCTGGCGCGCGAGCTGGAGGACTACCTCGACCGCACCCTCGAGTCCCTGCCCAACCGGACGCAGGATCCCGAGCAGACGGCGGCCTTCCAGCGCGTGCTGCAGCGCGCGGCTTGGCACGTCCAGGGCTCCGGGCGAACCGAGCTCAACGCGGGTGACGTGCTCGTCGCCATCACCCGGGAACGCGGTTCGCACGCCGTCTACCTCCTCGAGCGACAAGGCGTCCGGCGGCTCGACATCCTCTCGTACATCTCGCACGGCATCGCGAAGGACGGAGGAGGCGGCGGCGAGGAGGAGCCGGAGAGCGGCGAAGGCGGGGAAGAGGCGCCGCGCACCGTCCGCGACCCCTTCAGGACCTTCACGGTCAACCTCGTCGAGCGCGCAGCCAAGGGGCTCATCGACCCGCTCGTCGGGCGAAGGCCGGAGATCGATCGGACCATCCAGGTCCTGTGCCGCCGCCGCAAGAACAACCCCGTCTTCGTGGGCGAACCCGGCGTGGGCAAGACCGCCATCGTGGAGGGCCTCGCTCTCGCCATTCACCAGAAGCGCGTCCCGAAGGTGCTCGAGGACGCGAAGATCTTCCTCCTCGACATGGGAGCCCTGCTCGCCGGCACCAAGTTCCGCGGCGAGTTCGAGCAGCGGCTCAAGGGCGTCATCGCCGGAGTGAAGAAGACGCCGGGGGCCATCCTCTTCATCGACGAGATCCACACCATCGTGGGCGCCGGCGCCACCACCGGCAGCTCCATGGACGCCTCCAACCTGCTCAAGCCCGGCCTCGCTTCGGGCGAGCTGCGCTGCATCGGCTCGACGACCTTCCACGACTACAAGCAGACCTTCGAGCGCGACCACGCCCTGGCGCGACGCTTCCAGAAGGTCGAGGTCCATCAGCCCACGGTGGAGGAGACGGTCAAGATCCTGCACGGCCTGAAGAAGGTCTACGAGGAGCACCACGGCGTCACCTTCAGCCACAAGGCGCTCCGCGCCGCGGCGGAGCTGTCAGCCAAGCACATCAACGACCGCCAGCTCCCCGACAAGGCCATCGACGTGCTCGACGAGGCGGGCGCGGCAGACCGCATGCGCCCCGAGGGCAAGCGGCACTTCAAGATCACCGCGCGCGACGTGGAGCGGGTGGTGGCCAGGATCGCGAAGATCCCCGAGCGCACCGTCTCGGCCGACGACGAGGCAGCCCTGGCGAACGTCGTGCCCGAGCTCCGGAAGGTCATCTACGGTCAGGACAAGGCGATAGACGCCATCGCGAGCGCCATCAAGCTGGCGCGCTCCGGCCTGGGAAGCCCCGAGAAGCCCATCGGCAGCTTCCTCTTCTCGGGCCCGACCGGCGTCGGGAAGACCGAGCTCGCGAAGCAGCTCGCGCGCGTGCTGGGCGTGGAGTTCCTCCGCTTCGACATGACGGAATACCAGGAGAAGCACACGGTCAGCCGGCTCATTGGCGCTCCCCCCGGCTACGTGGGCTTCGACCAGGGCGGTCTCCTCACGGACGCAATCCGCAAGACTCCGTACGCCGTGCTGGTCATGGACGAGATCGAGAAGGCGCACCCGGACATCTACAACATCCTGCTCCAGGTGATGGACCACGCCACCCTCACCGACAACAACGGCCGGAGAGCCGACTTCCGGCACATCGTCCTCATCCTCACGACCAACGCCGGCGCGCACGAGCTCAGCGCGCGCAAGATGGGCTTCGGGGCGGACGCGGCCGGCCCGGGCAACGCGCGCAGCGCCATCGAGAAGACCTTCAGCCCGGAGTTCCGCAACCGGCTCGATTCCTGGGTCTCGTTCGACTCGCTCCCGCCCGAGGTCATCCGCCTGGTGGTCGACAAGCAGGTGAAGGAGCTCGCCGAGCAGCTCGCCGAGAAGAAGATCACGATCGAGCTCACCGAGTCTGGGCGCGTCTGGCTCGCCGAGCACGGCTTCGACAAGACCATGGGCGCTCGCCCCATGGGGCGGCTCATCCAGAACGAGGTCAAGAAGCCGCTGGCGGAGCGGATCCTGTTCGGTGAGCTGCGGCTCGGTGGGAAGGTCCGCATCTCCGTGCGCGGCGATCAGCTCCACCTCGAGGTGGTGCCGACACCGGCGCCGGTCATGGCCTGAGGGTTGTCTAGAACACCGGACCCGCTGCCCATCGACGGGCTCCTGCCCGAGGTCGTCGCCACGCTGCAGGGCGGCGCAGCGCTCGTGCTGGAGGCGCCTCCGGGAGCGGGGAAGACGACTCGAGTCCCGCGCGCCCTGCTCGAGGCGGGACTGGCCGGGGACGGCGAGATCATCGTGCTCGAGCCACGGCGCCTCGCGGCCCGGATGGCAGCGCGGCGCGTCGCCGAGGAACTGGGCGAACGCCCCGGCGAGACCGTCGGCTGGATGGTGCGCTTCGAGGACGTCTCGGGTCCGCGGACGCGCATCCGCTACGTCACCGAGGCGCTCCTCACGCGCCGCATCCTCGCGGAACCCATGCTACCCGGGGTCGCCGCCGTCGTCCTCGACGAGTTCCACGAGCGGCACCTGCAGTCGGACCTCGCGCTCGCGCTCCTCCGCCGGCTGCGCGCGGGGGCGCGCCCCGACCTCAAGCTCGTCGCCATGTCGGCCACGCTCGAAGCCGCCCCGGTGGCGCGGTTCCTGTCGGCGCGCTCGCTCCGCTCGGAGGGGCGCGCGTTCCCGGTCGCGGTGGAGTTCCTCACGCCCGAGGAGGCCGCGCGCGACGTGCGGCTCGCGGAGCGCGTCGCGGCGTCGGTGCGGCGGGCGCTGCGGGAGGAGCCGGAAGGTCACGTCCTCGTGTTCCTCCCTGGCGCGGCCGAGATCCGCCGCGCCCGCGAGGCCCTCGAGGCCCTGCCGGGAGGAGAGCGCGGAGCCGAGGTGGTGCTGCTCCACGGAGACCTGCCGCCCGAGGAGCAGGACCGCGCGGTGCGCCCCTCCGTCCGGCGCAAGGTCATCCTCTCCACCAACGTGGCGGAGACCTCCGTGACCATCGAGGGCGTGGCGGCGGTGGTGGACTCGGGGCTGGCTCGCGTCGCCTCGCACTCACCGTGGTCAGGGTTGCCTGCGCTCGAGCTGCGCAAGGTCAGCCGCGCCTCGGCCGCGCAACGCGCCGGCCGCGCCGGCCGCACGCGCCCGGGCCGCTGCCTCCGCCTGTACACGCGGCACGACCACGACAGCCGCCCGGAGTTCGACGTGCCGGAGATCCGGCGCGAGGACCTGGCCGAGACCGCGCTCGTGCTGGCCTCGCTCGACGCGTCCGACCTGGAGTGGCTCGAGCCACCGCCCCAGGCCGCGTGGGGGGTGGCGCAGCAGCTCCTGCGCCGGCTCGGCGCGCTCGACGCCGCGGGCCACATCACCGGGCTCGGGGAGCGCCTCCTCCGGTTCCCGCTCCATCCCCGCCTGGCGCGGCTGGTGGTCGCGGCGGAGGACGCCGGCGCGGGCGCCGAGGGGGCGCTCCTCGCCGCGCTGGTCGGCGAGCGCGACATCCGCGAACGATGGGATCGGGATCGACGCGCCACCCCGCCTACCGGGCCCTCCGACCTGCTCGAGCTCGCGTCGCTGTTCGAGGAAGCCGCGAGCGCCCGCTTCGCGGAAGGAAAGCTGCGCACCCTGGGGCTGTCGCCGGGAACAGTGCAGGCGGTGGAGCGAGCGAGGAAGCAGATCGCGAGGTTGACGAGCCGGACGCGACGCGCGGCGTCGAGCAAGAAGCCGACTTCGACCGCGCCGGCGGAGCCGTCGCGGTCTCGCGACCCCGTCCCTGTCCGCGACGAGCGCGGCCAGGGATTCACCCTAACCCCCTTCGCCACCGAGCAAGTCCTGCTCGTCGCGACGCTCGCGGCCTTCCCTGACCGCGTCGCGCGCCGGCGCGCGCCCGGGTCGGACGAGGTCGTGCTGGCCGGCGGCGGCAGCGCGCGGCTCGCGCCGGAGAGCGTCGTGCGAGAGGAGCCGCTCCTCGTCGCCGTCGACGCCGAGGAGCGCCGCGCGCGCGGGGGCGCCCGGCCCGGCGCATCCGGTGTGGTGGTCCGGCTGGCCAGCGCCGTGACCCAGGAGATGCTGCTCGACCTCTTCCCCGAGGCGCTCCGGTACGAGGAAGACGTGCGCTGGAACGCGGCGGCGGAGCGGGTGGACGTCTTCGAGCGGCTGTCGTACGAGGATCTGCCTCTCGAGGAGAGCCGAGCCGCGCGGCTCGAGCCGGAGCGCGCGGCCGCTGTCCTGGCCGAGGCGGCGCTCGCCCGGGGCGCGCGCCACTTCGCGGCGGAAGGGGCGCTCGACCGCCTCCTCGCCCGCATGGCCGTCGCGGGCCGGTATGCGCCCGAGACGGGCCTCTCGGCGCCGAGCGAGGGCGACCTCGCCGCTGCGCTCCAGGATGCGTCGCGAGGCCGCCGCAGCTTCGCCGAACTGCGCGAGGCGGACCTCGAGGGCGTGCTCCTGGGACGCCTCCCCCACGCGCAGCGGGCCGCGCTCGATCACTTCGCCCCCGAGCGCATCGCGCTCCCGGGCGGGCGCACGTTGCAAGTGCACTACGAGAGCGGCGACAAGCCGCCCTGGGTCGAGAGCCGGCTCCAGGACTTCTTCGGCCTGGCCAGCGGCCCCATGCTCGCGGGGGGCCGCGCCCCGCTCGTCCTCCACCTGCTCGCGCCGAACCAGCGCGCGGTGCAGGTGACGACCGACCTGGCCGGGTTCTGGGTGCGCCACTATCCG
>JBGQLS010000073.1:0-18061 GCA_041500205.1 Anaeromyxobacteraceae bacterium
GACACGACACACCGGACACGACACACCGGCGCCAGGGCGCCTCGTGCGCCGGCAAGGAGATCCCGTGAACGCACTCATGCTGGCCCGCTTGCAGTTCGCGGTCACCGTGGGCTTCCACTTCATCTTCCCGCCCGTCAGCATCGGGCTCGCCTGGATGCTGTGCATCGCCGAGTACCTGGGGTGGCGGAAGCGGGACCCGATCTACGTGCAGGTGGGGAGGCTGTTCGGGAAGCTCCTTGCGATCACCTTCGCGGTGGGCGTGGCGACCGGCATCGTGATGGAGTTCCAGTTCGGCACGAACTGGGCGGTCTACTCGAAGTTCGTGGGCGACATCTTCGGCGCGCCCCTGGCCGCGGAAGGCGTGTTCGCCTTCTTCCTCGAGTCGACGTTCATGGGCCTGTACCTGTTCGGCCGGGAGCGCGTCTCGAAGGGCGTGCACTGGTTCTCGTCGCTCATGGTGGCCGTGGGCGCGACGCTCTCCGCCTTCTGGATCATCGTCGCCAACTCCTGGCAACAGACGCCGGCAGGGTTCGTGGTCAAGAACGGCCGCGCGGAGCTGACGAGCTTCTACGAAGCCGTCTTCAATCCCTCCACGTTGCCCCGCTACTTCCACGTGGTCGCCGCCGCTCTCGTGACGGGAGCGTTCGTGATGGCGGGCGTCGCGGCCTGGCACGTGCTGCGCAACCCGGAGTCGCCCGTCGGTCGCAAGGCGCTGAAGCTGGGGGTGGCATGGGGGCTCGCGTTCGCGCTCCTCGAGGTCATGCCCTTCGGACACCTGCACGCGCAGCAGGTCGCGCGCACGCAGCCCGCCAAGTTCGCCGCCATCGAGGGGCTCTACGCGAGCGCCGACGCCAAGGCACCGCTGGTCGTGTTCGGCGTCCCGTTCAAGTCGGGCGGTCCACCGCCGCAGCCCGCCCTGGCCGCGCCGATAGAGCTGCCGGGGCTCCTCTCCTGGCTCGCCTTCGGCGACTTCACGGCGCCGGTGAAGGGGCTCGGAGAGTTTCCCGACGACGCGCGGCCGCCCATCTGGCTCACCTTCGTATCGTTCCACAACATGGTGCTGCTCGGGCTCTTCTTCATCGGCCTCATGGCAGTCGCATCCTGGAAGCTCTACACCGGCGAGATCTACCGGAGCCCCCGCCTGCTCAAGGCGCTGGTGTGGAGCATTCCGCTCCCCGTGCTGGCATGCCAGCTGGGTTGGGTGGCGGCGGAGGTCGGCCGGCAGCCCTGGATCGTGTACCCGGGCATCCAGGCCGACGGCACGCCGTTCGAGGGGCTCCGCACGGCCGTCTCGCACTCGCCCACCGTCACGGCAGCCGAGATCGGGTTCTCGCTGGCGCTGTTCGGCCTCGTCTACCTGGCGCTCGGCGCGCTGTGGCTCTTCCTCATGATCCGCAAGGCGAAGCTCGTTCCTGAACCCGCGCAGGCATAGGGGGATGCACATGGACCTCAACACGATCTGGTTCGTCCTGGTCGGCGTCCTCATCGTCGGCTACGCGGTGCTCGACGGCTTCGACCTGGGCGTCGGCGTGCTGTCACTGTTTGCCCGCAGCAGGGCGGAGCGCGACCTGCACGCGGCCGCCATCGGGCCGGTCTGGGACGGCAACGAGGTGTGGCTGCTCACCGGCGGCGGCGCCCTCTTCGCCGCGTTCCCGCCGGTGTACGCGACCGTCTTCAGCGGGTTCTACCTCGCCCTCATGCTGCTGCTCCTCGCCCTCATCGCGCGCGCGGTGTCCTTGGAGTTCCGGGGCCTCGTCGCGTCCGAACGCTGGACGCGGGCATGGGACTGGGCCTTCGGGCTCGGGAGCCTTCTGCCCGCCATCCTCCTCGGCGTCGCCGTCGGCAACGTCCTGCGCGGCGTGCCGGTGGGCCCGGGCTTCGCCTGGCAGGGGAGCTTCCTCGGACTCCTCAACCCCTACGCCATCCTGGTCGGGCTCGTGTCCGCCACTTTCTTCGTCATGCACGGCGCCCTGTTCCTGCGGATGAAGACGGAAGGGGAGCTCGCCCGCAGGCTGGGGCGCATCGCGCTCGGCGTGTACGGCGCGTTCCTCCTCCTGTACGTGGTGGCCACCGTTGCCACGGTTCGCGTCTCGCCGTTCCTGTTCCAGAAGACGTCGAGCCCGCTGTTCTGGGCGCTGGCCGCGCCGCTCGCCGTGGCGCTGGCGGCGGTGCCGATCGCGACGCGAGCCGGGAAGCGAGGGCTCGCCTTCACGGCGTCCTCGGCGACGATCGCGCTCATGATCCTGGTGGCCGCCCTGTCAGCGTACCCGGTGCTGGTGCCGTCGAGCCTTGGGCTGGAGAACAGCCTCACCATCTACAACGCGTCCTCGACGCCCCGGACGCTCGCGACGATGCTCGTCATCGCCCTGGCGGGCGTGCCGGTCGTGCTCGGCTACACCATCTGGATCTACAGGATCTTCAAAGGTCCCGTGCGCGTCGGCGACGGCTACTCCGCGGACGCGGGCGCCGGCGCGGTGCGCCGCGTCGCATAGCGCCGCTTCGATCCCGGCTCGTCCCGCGCCTCGGCGCGAGCGGGCGTACAAGACGATCCCACTCCGGCGGGCGCAAGAACGCCCCGCCGGAATGGCCCATCTTGCGCAGATCGCTGGGCATCGGGCATTACCGCGCTGGCACATCCGTTGCTGCAGGTGCGGTCCAATGTCCGAAATCTCGGCGGTATGTAGGCAAATGTGTTCGGCCTCGATGGGCCGTGGCGCATGGCGTGTGCTCCGTCGGTCGCGGCCCCAGTATCCTGGCCGCTCCTCGCCGAAGGCTGACATCTCGCGTCATGCACGCCGGGAAGGTATCGCGCATGGTGAATGACTACAGCTACGACGACAGGACGGTCCTCGGTTTCATCCTGTCCGCGATCGCCTGGGGGGTCGTGGGACTCGTCGTCGGCATGCTGCTCGCCACGCAGATGTTCCTGCCGGCGGCGAACTTTGCGCCCTACCTCACCTTCGGACGCCTCCGGCCCGTGCACACCAACGGCCTCGCCTTCGGCATGGGGGTGGGCGCGATCTTCGGGCTCAGCTACTTCATCGTCATGCGGCTCTGCAAGCGGCCGCTGCTCTTCCCGAGGCTCGCCCGCGTGCAGCTGTGGCTCTTCAACGTCGGGATCGCCGCAGCCGCGGTGACCCTCATGATGGGCTACACCCAGTCGCTCGAGTACGCGGAGCTGGAGTGGCCGCTCGACATCGCCATCGTCGTCCTGTGGGTGATGTTCGCGGTGAACGTCTTCGGGACCGTCATGAAGCGCCGCGAGGAGCAGATGTACGTCTCGATCTGGTTCATCATCGCGACGGTGCTGGCGGTGGCGGTCCTCTACCTCGTCAACAACCTCTCCATCCCCGCCGGCTTCATGAAGAGCTACCACCTCTTCGCGGGCGCAAACTCTGCCAACGTCGAGTGGTGGTACGGCCACAACGCGGTGGGCTTCATCTTCACCACGCCCATCCTGGCCATGTTCTATTACTTCCTGCCCAAGTCGACCGGGCTCCCCATCTTCAGCCACCGCCTCTCCATCGTGGCCTTCTGGTCGCTCGTGTTCGGCTACCTCTGGACCGGGGCGCACCACCTCGTCTACACGCCGCTGCCGACCTGGCTCCAGACGCTCGGCATCGTCTTCACGCTGTTCCTGATCGCGCCGTCGTGGGGCTCGGTGGTGAACGGCTACTACACCGTCGGCCAGGACTGGGAGAAGATGCGCACGAACTACCTCACCAAGTTCTTCGTGCTCGGCATCACCTTCTACGGACTGCAGACGGTGCAGGGGCCGACGCAGGCGTTGCGCGCAGTCTCGCAGCTCATCCACTACACAGACTGGGTCCCGGGGCACGTGCACATGGGCACCATGGGCTGGGTGACCATGACGGTGGCCGCCTCCATCTACTACGTGGTGCCCAAGATCTACGGCACCACCATCTACAGCGAGAAGGTCGCCAACGTGCACTTCTGGCTGGTGCTGGTGGGGCAGATCATCTTCTCCGTGACCATGTGGATCACCGGCATCCAGCAGGGCGCGATGTGGAAGGCCATGGAGGGCGGGAAGCTCAAGTACAGCTTCGTCGAGGGCCTCGCCCGTAACTATCCGTACTACCACCTGAGGGCGCTGGGCGGTCTCGTCTTCATCGTCGGCATGCTCTTCTTCGTCTTCAACGTGCTCAAGACCATCGAGAAGGGCCGCGCGCTCCAGGCAGCCAGCGCTCCCGACAAAGCTCTCGCCGCGGCGCAGGCCTAGAGGGCGGAGGACACCATGGCCGGTGACATCTACAGGAAGCCCGTGATGTTCTCGGTGGTCGCGCTGCTCGTCATCCTGGCGGGCACCGTCGCCACCATGTTCTACCCCATGCTGAGGCAGGACATGAGCGGTCCCAAGCTCGACGCGCTCAGGGCCTACACGCCCCTCGAGCTGGCGGGGCGCGACATCTACCAGCGCGAGGGATGCATGGGCTGCCACACGCAGACCGTGCGGCCGCTGGCGAGCGAGGTCGCGAGGTACGGCGACTTCTCCAAGGTGGGCGAGTTCGCCTACGACCGCCCGCACCTGTGGGGGTCGAAGCGGACCGGCCCGGACCTGGCGCGCGAGGGTGGGCTGCGCCCGAACGACTGGCACCAGCGCCACTTCGAGAACCCGCAGGCGCTCGTGCCGAAGTCGAACATGCCGTCGTACGCCTTCCTGAAGCAGGCGAAGCTCGAGCCGGGCACGGTGAAGGCGCACTACCGCGCGCTCGCCAGCGTCTACAAGCCGGGCGAGTTCGCGGCCAAGGAGGAGGACTTCGCGGCGCTCGGCGGCAGGACCGAGATGGAAGCGATCGTCGCTTACATGCAGTGGCTCGGACACGCCATCCCGCGCGAGTGCGCGGTGGGCGATCTCCTGGCGGTGAATCCACTCGCCGGGAAGAAGAGCGCCATCCTGCGCGGCGTGACGATCTACCGGAACAACTGCGCGCAGTGCCACGGTGACGAGGGCGAAGGCCTGCCGGGCGCCGTGCCGAGCCTGGTCGACGACGAGTTCCTGGGCGAGAAGGGCGACGTCGCGGACGGTGCCTACTTCGGCCTCATCACCTGCGGCAGCGGAGCGAAGAAGCAGATCGGCAGGAAGGGCGATCCCGAGGGAGGCATGACCGCCTTCGGCGGGCAGCTCTCCGACGAGGACATCTGGTCGGTCGTGTCCTTCATTCGCGCGCAGCAGAAGCACGAGGCCGTCGAGCACCAGTAGGGCGCGGGGGCTCGTCCCCCGCCGGAGGATTCACAGCGGGCTTCACGCCCCGCAGTCGTAGCGCGGGGGCTTGTCCCCCGCCGGAGGACGTCATGCCGAAGACCGAGCTTGCACATCCGGCGCCGAACCAGGACGCCGTCCCCCCAGCGCCGACGGAGCTCGACGACTCGGCGGAGTCGCTGCAGGCGAAGGAGACGGAGCACCGGATACCGGTGGGCATCACCGCGCTCTTCGGCGGGCTCATCGCCTTTGGGCTCTATTACTTCATCGCTTACATCGGCTGGGACCAGGCGAGCGATCTGAAGGTCGGCACCGCGGTGTCGACCAACATCACGCATACCATCGCGTACACGGCCATTCCGGCGGCGGTGATCATCGTCCTGGCGGTGGCGATGGCGCGCCGGAAGGGGAGCAAACGCTAGTGGCGCGCGCCGGCGGCCTCGTGCGGAGCGGCGCCCGATGAGCGGGAGCGAGCTAGGCTATCTCGCCTTCGGCGGGGCACTGGTCGTGCTCTTCGCGGCCATCGTCATCCACTACTATGCCAAGGGCAGGCGGACGAAGATCGAGCAGGCGAAGTACAAGATGATGGATGACGACTAGCCCAGCGCAAACCTCGGGCATCGGGCTACGGGTGATCTCGTCCGAGGGCGCGCGCTTCTTCCGAAGCCTGACGGCGTTTCGTGGCGCGGGGGCTTGTCCCCCGCTTCATGTCGCCTGGAGCCGGCTCGAGTGACCGGTGTCGCGAACAGAGCGCCTGGCCCGAGGCGCATCCGCCCTTGGCGCCGCCTCGCGGAGTGGGCCCAGGCCGGCCTCGTCCTCGGTCTTCCATTCCTCCGGATACGGGGCGAGAGCGCGCTCCGCTTCGACGTCCCCAGACTCGAGCTCCACGCCTTCGGCGCGACAATCTGGATGGACGAGTTCTTCGTCGTCCTCGCCGGTTCGCTCTTCCTCCTGTTTGCGTTCCTGCTCCTCACCGTGCTCTTCGGGCGGCTGTGGTGTGGCTGGGCCTGCCCGCAGACCGCCCTCGTCGATCTCACCAGATTCCTGGGGTCCGCCCGGAAGAAGGGCGGTTGGCGCGTGCCCGCCGCCTACGGCGCCGTGGCGCTAGCCTCGCTGCTGGTGGCGGCCAATCTCATCTGGTACTTCGTCACGCCGGCGGAGTTCTTCCGGCGCATGGCGACGTCTTCCCTGGGGCCGGCGATCGGCGGGACCTGGCTCGTCGCGGCCGCGGTCGTCTTCGCGGATCTGGCCTTCTGGCGGCAGGGCTTCTGCGCCACGACCTGTCCGTATGCGAAGTTCCAGGGCGCGCTCCTCGATCGCAACTCGATGGTCATCGCCTACGACTCGAGACGGGAAGTGGATTGCATCGACTGCAAGGCCTGCGTGCGGGTCTGCCCCGTCGGCATCGACATCCGCCACGGTCTGCAAGCGGCCTGCACCAGCTGCGGCGAGTGCATCGACGCCTGCGCGCCCATCATGGCGAAGCTCGGGAGGCGTCCGAAGCTTGTCGGGTACTTCTTCGGCGATCCAGCGGCGGGGGACGAGCCCACGCGCCACGGGAGTGCGGCGGCGCACCAGTCCTCGAGCGGCGCCGGGTCAGCGAGTGGCAGGACCCCGGACCAGGGCGCACGCATGTCGCGGCGGCTCTTGCGGCCGGGTGTGCTGGCGCTCGCCACCCTCACCGCCGCCTCCCTGGCGCTCACCGTCGCGGTCGCGGTCGATCGCAGCCCGCTCGACATGACCGTCACGGCCTCGAGCGACTATGCTGCGCGGCGTGCCAGCTCGGGCGAGGCGTACCTTGCGTTCGGGCTGGCTTTCGAGAACCGCGGGCGCGAGCCCCTCGATCTGGCGCTCGCGCTGCGCTCACCGGGGATCGACGTGAACCTCAGGCCCGACCACGTCGTGCTCCAGCCCGGAGAGCACAAGGCCATCCGGCTCGTCGCCGTCGCGCGGGGGCTCGCGGGCCGGCGGGCCGTCTCGGCAGAATTCTCGGCGGTCGCGGCCGCTCCCGGCGCCGCGCGCGCCGTCCGCACCGTCACCCTCTCCGCGCCGGAGCGGCCGTGAAGATCCTCATCGTCCTCGTCGCCGTGGCGGCGCTCGGTGCGGTGGTGGGCGCCATCACCATCGGCGCGCGCTTGAAGGAACCGACCGTCGTCGCCGATCCTTATCAGGCGGGATTGCACTACGACGAACACAGGCACGAGCCCGCGTCAGCACGCCAGCCCCTCACACCGACCCTCTCCCCGATCCGCGAGGCGAGGGAGATGAAACCCTCGCCCTCGTCCTCTTCGCCCGCGCCGGCGGAGCCGTCGCGGACTCGCGACCCATCTTCGATTGCGCCAGCTCCGGGGGAGCCGTCGCAATCTCGCGCCCCTGCTTCGACTGCGCCGGCGGAGCCGTCGCAGTCTCGTGCTCCTGCTCCTGGCCGCGACGAGACGCGGCCAGGAGTCCGCCGCGCCGAAACGCGGCCAGGAGTCCGCCGCGCCGAAACGCGGCCAGAAGTCCGCCGCGACGAGCGCGGTCAGGGGTCCACCGCCTGCGACCTCCAGGCCGGTCCGTGCAAGCAGCCGTTGCCCGGTGGAGGCGGGGTGACGCTCTCGGTCGGACCGCGGCCCATTCACGCGATGCGCGATCTCGAGTTCACGGTGACGTTCGCGCCTGCGAGCATCGCGGCGGGCGCGGACGTCGCCGTCGCGCTCAGCATGCCGGGCATGTACATGGGCGAGACGCGCGCTGTACTTGCGCCGTCTGGCGAGGGGGTGTTCCGCGGGAAGGGGATCGTCGTGCGTTGTGCGAGCGGCAGGCGCGACTGGTCAGCCGACGTCCTCTTGAGCCACGCTGCGGAGGCCACCCCCGGCGAGCGGGTGGCGCGGCGCGTTGCCCGATTCCCGCTCACCGTCGCGGAGTAACATCGTGCTCGCCGATCTCGTCCTCGCGGCCACCACCGGGCTCCTCGGCGGGTTCGGGCACTGTGCCGGGATGTGCGGGCCGCTGGCCGCCTCGATGGGCCTGGTGGCGAGCCCGCGCCTCGGCGCTCGCCGCGCCCTGGGCGGTCAGCTCCTGTACAACCTCGGCCGCGTCACGACCTACGCCTGCATCGGCGGCGCCATGGGCCTCACCGGTTCCTTTGTGAACACGGCGGGGCGCCTGGCAGGGCTGCAGGACGCGGTGGCGGTCGTGGCCGGGATGCTCATGATCGTCATGGGGCTGGGCGCGGCGGGAATCGCGCCGTTCTTCCGGCGGATCGAGGAGCGCGTCGCCTCGCGCGTCTTCCGGGGGGTGCGCTCCGTGCTGGAGGGTGGCGGCCCCGGGCGCTTCTACGCGCTAGGGCTCCTCCTCGGCTTCCTCCCCTGCGGCTTATCGTACTCTGCGTTCGTGGGAGCCGCCGCCACCGGCGGACTGCCGCAGGGGTTCCTCTTCGCGCTCGCCTTCGCGCTCGGGACGGTCCCGGCGCTCCTCCTCGTCGGCGGCGCGAGCGCCCTGGCGTCGGCGCGCGCTCGGGGGCTCCTCTACAGGCTGGGCGGCGTGGCCGTCGTGGTGGTCGGCGCGCTCTTCGTGGCGCGCGGGCTCGGGCTCCATGCCGCGCTGTGACCACTGCCTTCTCGAGTTCCCCGAGCGGGAGGCGGTCCGGGACGAGGTCGCTGGCGCGTCCAAGGTCTTCTGCTGCACGGGATGCCGTGGCGTCTTCCGCCTCATCAGGGAAGAGGGCCTGGAGGGCTTCTACACCGGACGGCGCTGGGACGAGGCGGGGCTGGCGGCCGATCCCGAACGCCCGGTGGACGTCGCGGTCTTTCGGGAAGCCGTGCGCGAGGTGGACGGCCTCCACGAGCTCGACGTCTACATCGACGGAATCCGCTGCGCCTCCTGTGTCTGGCTGAACGAGCGGCTCCTCTCGAAGCTCCCCGGGGTGCGCTTCGCGCGCGTGAACTACGCCACGCACCGCGCCCGCGTGCGCTGGGAGGCGGGCGCGGCCACGCTGGAGGCTGTGCTCTCCCGGATCCGCAGCGCCGGCTACGAGCCGAAGCCCTATTCCGAGACGGAGCGGCAGCGGGCCCAGCACGCGGAGACGAAGGACCTCCTCGTGCGCCTCGGCACCGCTTTCTTCCTAGCCTCGCAGCTCATGATCTACAGCGCCGCACTCTATGCCGGCTACTTCCAGGGAATCGATCCCGGCCTGCGGCGCCTGATGGAGGTCATCGCGCTCGGCCTCACGCTCCCCGTCTTCTTCTACTCCGGCGCGCCATTCCTTCGTTCCGCCGTGCGAGGTCTCAGGGCACTGCGCGTCAACATGGACGTCCTCATCGTGCTCGGCTCGGGCGCCGCGCTCGCCTACAGCGTCTACCAGATGGTCCGCGGCGGCGAGGTCTACTTCGACACGGCCGCCATGATCATCACGCTCGTCCTGGCCGGTCGTTACGTCGAGGCGCGAGCCAAGTGTCGTGCATCGGAGGCGGTGGCGAAGCTCGGGGGGCTCCTGCCGCGGGAGGCGCGGGTGGTGATGCACACCTCGCCTGCGACCGCGACCTCGGACTCCCTCTCCCGCCGGGCGGGAGAGGGCTGGGGTGAGGGTGGTGGGGGAGAGGGTGAGGGTGGGGGAGATGATGATAGGGCCGTCGGTGGCACGACCACGATCGCGACGGCGAGCTCAGGCTCCCTCTCCCGCCGAGCGGGAGAGGGCTGGGGTGAGGGCGGTGGGGGAAAGGGGAGGGCCGTCAATGCCACGACCGGGACCTCGGGAAGGTCGCGCATGGTCGCCCTCGCGTCGGTCGAGGTGGGCGACCTCGCCGAGGTCGTCCCCGGCGAGCGCATACCACTCGACGGTGTGGTCGTGGAGGGCGAGTCCGAGGTGGACGAGGCGCTCATCACGGGCGAGGCGCGGCCAGTCCCGAAGGTGCCCGGTGCCGAGGTCATCGGCGGGACGATGAACTTGCACGGCTCCTTCACCTTCCGGGTGACGCGAACCGGCGACGGAACCGTCCTCTCCGGCATCGTCCGCGCGGTCGAGGAGGCGCAGGCGCAGAAGCCGCGCATCCAGGCGCTGGCGGATCGCGTGACGGGGGTGTTCGTCCCCGCGGTGCTGACGGTGGCGACGGCGACCGTGGCGTTTCACCTGCTGCGCGGCGCGCCCGCCCACCAGGCGCTCATGACCGGCGTGGCGGTGGTGGTCATCGCCTGTCCGTGCAGCCTCGGCCTCGCCACGCCCATCGCGATCCTCCTCGCCACCGGCGCCGCCACCGCCAGGGGGCTCCTCGTGAAGAGCGCCGACGTCTTCGAGAGCGCGGCGCGCGCGACCGACGTCGTCCTCGACAAGACCGGGACGCTTACCCGAGGGCAGTCGGTGCTGCGCGACGTGGTGCTGTTCCCCGCTCACCCACGCGGCGCGGGAGCAGGCTGGAGCCGGGACGAGATCGTCGCGCTCGCGGCGACCGTGGAGCGGCGCTCCGAGCACAGCCTGGGCAGGGCCGTCGTGGAGGCCTCCCGGTTCCTACCTGGGCCTGAACTCGAGGCGCGGGGCTTCCGCGCCGTCCCGGGGCGCGGTGTCTCGGCTGACGTCTTCTCGCAGCGCGGCGGGTCGGCGGGCGAGCGCGTCGTCATCGGAAACCGCGCCTTCCTGGCCGATGAGCACGTTCCGGCGGCGGACGACGCGGTGCGCGCCGCCGCGCCCCTCGAGGCGGAGGGCGACACCGTCGTGTACGCGGCGGTGGGCGGACGGCTGGCAGCGTTGCTCGTCGTGTCGGATGTGCTGCGGGACGAGGCGAAGGACGCCGTCGCCGAGCTGCGCTCGCTCGGCCTTCGGCTCGCCATCGTGAGCGGTGACGGGCCCGCCACGACCGCCGCGGTGGCCGCTCGGGTGGGGATCGAGAGAGCCGTCGCGGAGTCGACGCCGGTCGCGAAGGAGCGCGAGCTGGCGCGCATGCAGGGCGAGGGCGCCCGCGTGCTCATGGTCGGCGACGGCATCAACGACGCGCCGGCCCTGACGCGCGCCACCGTCGGCGTCGCCATGGGAAGAGGGACGGACGTGACGCTGGAGAGCGCCGACGCGGTGCTGGTGCGCGACGACCTTCGGTTGGTGCCGGAGCTCGTGCGGCTCTCGCGCCTGACCCACCGGATCATCCGGCAGAACGTCTTCTGGGCCTTCTTCTACAACGTGGTGGCGATCCCGGTGGCGGTGGCGGGCCTGCTCCACCCCATCGTGGCCGCCGCCGCCATGGCCGCATCGTCTCTCTTCGTCGTGGGAAACTCGCTTCGCATCAGCGGAGGGCGGTGAGGACGTGGACCTGGGATTCCTCATCGCCCTGTCGCTCGCGCTCGGTGTCGCCGCCTGGCTCTTCTTCATGTGGTCGGTGAAGAGCGGCCAGTACGAGGATCCGGAGGGCCCGAAGTACCGGATGCTGCACGACGATGACGACGACGAGAAGAAGCAGCAGCCGCCCCCGCGGTCCTGAGTCGCCGGGGGCGCAGGCCGCCCCCGCCCCGCCGGGCAAAGCCCATCGGGGCCCCACCCCGGCCACGCCGCAGAGCGATCACATTCTTCGACAGGTCCTGAGCAGGCACGGCCGAAGCCGGCAGCGTCAGCGCTGCTGCGAGTTCGTTCGGTACCACATGCGGCGGCTCGTCGTGGTCCTGCCACGCGGCGTTGACCGTCCGCATAAAGACGGATACTCATGGCTGCAGCGCACCCTGGCACGCCCGCAGAAAGCGCATCGCTCGAGGATGCCCGGCGGCCGTCGCGGACGCACGGGCGTGAGGTTTCCGGAGTGACTCGAGGGCGCCACAGGATCACGCCAGCGCTGACATCCATGTCAAGGCCGGAACCGAGCGGAGGACTCCGCCGTTACGTCGACGAGCACTACCAGCAGGTCGCGAACCCGGCTGGCGCGGCCGTATATCGCCGGAGGGAGCGCACGGCGGGCGCGCATGGCTCCCTGGCGGCAGGAGCCCCTGGCGTCCGAGGGCCGCGCTGACCATGCACACGCCGCACGAGCCGGCGTCGGCCGCGCGCGACTCTTCCGCGTACACGCCACCTTCGGTGACCGGGCGCTCCGGAGAGCATGGGCTGGCATGCGGCTGCGCGGCAGGCATGGCGCTCGCGACGGCTGGCACGTGGCTGCGTTTCGCGATGGAGCGAACCGCACGCATCGACACACACACCTGGCCGTTCGTGCTGGCGAGCGCCGTATCCGGCGCCGGCCTGCTGGCGACCGGCGTCTGCGTGGTTCGTCTCGCGCCGCGCGCGAGCCGGCTCTCCTGGCGCGCGCTGTGGGGTTGGGCGCTCGCCACACAAGGCGTCGCGTTCAGCGCGTTGGCGCTCACGTCCAGCGACGTCTTCACGAATCTCTGCTTCGGAGCGCTCTCGCTCCTCGGCCTCAGCCCGTACACACACTCCCCGGCCGCCCTCGGTGCCTCGCCTCTCGCGCAGCTGGTTCCAGCACGATGGGTGAATGACCCGAGTCCATACGGCCCGCTGTTCTTGCCGGTGGTTCGGGCCGCTGCCTGGGCAGGCTCGGGCACGTTCTGGGGCACCTTCTTCTCCTACAAGGCGCTCCTGCTGGCAGCTACCCTGGCGGCCCTCGGCATCGCGGCGCGCCACCTCCGCGCGCGGCTCCCGTCGCGGGCCGCCGAGGTCTTCGCCGTCCTGGCGATCGGCCCCCTCGTCGCCTGGGAGGTCACGGCTCAGGGGCACAACGAGGGACTCCTGTTCCTGGCGCTCGTCGCGTTCCTCGCTGCGGCTGCGGCCGGGCGTGAAGGCTGGGCGGTGTGCGCTCTGACGGCGGGCGTCGCAACGAAGTACGCGCTGGCGCCGCTCCTGGCCCTGTATCTCGTGCTCACAGCGCGGCGTTCCCCGCGCAGGGCGGTGGCGCTGGCGGCCTTGGCCCTGCTTCTGCTGGCAGCTTGCTTCGCGCCCGAGTGGCACTCGGTCACGTTACGCGCGGTGATGCCCATGGTGGGAGGCGAAGCCGCTCGCCATGCCCACTCCTTCACGGACCTGGTGTGCCTCGTGCTGGATACGCTCGCGCTCCCCACGGCTTCGCTGCTCGCGTACAGACTCCTCTCCACCGCATCGGCGCTCCTGTGCGCCGCCCTGCTCGCGCGCGTGGCGTGGCGCGCCCGCACCCTCGCCGAGCTCGCGCATGGGTACCTCCTGTTCCTCCTGGCCTTGTATCTGACGACTCCCTGGTTCCAGCCCTGGTATCTCTGCTGGGGGTTACCGCTCCTCCTTCTGGAACCTGACCGGGAGTGGCAGCGGTTCTTCGCTCTGTTCTCGGTGGTGACGGTCGTGCAATGGGCGGCGCCGCTCGATCCGGTGACCACCGTCATGGCGGACCTGTGGGCGGTGTCGCGGATGTGGCGGTTGTCGCGTCCGGCCAGCGAGGAGACCATCTCGTCCGCCGCCTGATGCGCGGGGCCTCATCGGAGCGGCACGGCCGCATCTACGACGAGGTGAAGGCGCGGCCCCTGTGCATGGCGGACGTGCAGCGGGGCGGGCGAGGCGGCTGCGGCACGTGAAGCCGTGAGCGAGGTCTCATCGGGCCCGCGGCGCCGGCAGCCGAATGCCTGAGATCGCTCGCTAGGAGGCAGAGGCATCGCCGAAGCGACGGCTCACGTCGGCTCGGGCTCGGGCCCTGGCTCGACGAGGGGGGCCCGGGTCCTTTGGTACGCTTGCCACGTGCCGTACACGAAGATCGCCAGCACGCTGGCCGCCACCAGGCGCGGATCGAAGAGAAGGCCCTGGTACTCTAGCCCGCGCCAGCGCAGGACGTTCTCCAGGTTGAGCAAGTAGGCGGACGAGAGGACGGCATAGGCGAGGTAGCGGCCGTGCAGCACCGCGTCGATCCCGATCAGCGCAACGGCCGGCTGCAGAAAGCGCTCGTGCACCTCCGTGGGAAACGCGAAGAAGGCCACTCCAGCCACGCCGAGAAGAAGAAAGCCATTCTCGTCGAGGCGATCCAGGGCGTGGCTCCGCCAGAGCCGCCGGACGTACCGCGCGAAGGGAAGCGCGATGGTCGCCAGCGCCACCGCCAACAGCACCATCCCCCAGTGACGATACGTGGAGTGCAGGAAGGTCTCGGTGTCCTTCAGCTGCGAGGGATCGTCCGCCAGGAGGTACCAAAGGTTGTAGGCGTTCAGGGACACGCCGTTGAAGTAGCCCACGATGCCGGTCACGTTCTCGGAGAGCGCGCGCAGGGCGCGACCGTTCAGAAACGGGGCGAGCAGCGCGAGCTGCGCTCCGCAGCAGGCTGCGACCGTGATGGCCCAGGTCTTCCAACGGCCGCCGATGACGTGGACGAGCGCGAACACGAAGAAAGGGACGAAGATCACGCTCTGTAACTTGGTGTTGAGCGCGAGCAGGAACAGCAGGGCCGCGAGGGGCGCCCGGTTGGCGGTGAGCGCGATCCACGAACCGGCCACCAGCGCCGTATGCATCGCGTCGATCTGTCCCCAGACCCAGGAGTCGTACAGCGTTGCCGGATTCACCGCCACGAGCAGCGCCAGGCACGGGTTGCGGCCGCGCGCCGACAGCAGGCGTGCCACCGCCAGGCCCAGCGCGAAGTCGAACATCAGCGCCACGATCTTGACGAACTGCGCAGCGTTGTCCTGTGTGAGGGCACCGCGAACGATCCGATTCAGCCCGGCCAGTACCCAGATGAACATCGGGAGGTAGTTGGCCTTGCCGGTGAGGCCTCCGTAGGCGTTAGACATCCCGAACTGGTCGATCCGATAGCTCCACCGGATCCAGTGGTCGATGTCGGCTTCGAACCCGCCGGCAGGAGCCGTGAACGCGAGCCACCCGAAGACGACCGCCAGCAGGGCGGCGGCCTGGCCGAGGGACGCGTCGGCCCGGGGGCGGGCTGGCTTGGCGAGCACGGGCGGAGGATTTCCTGTTTCCGGATGCATCGCGGGTCCGCACGATGGCGTGGCGTCGGCTGCGCGTCAACCCCGGGGCCACGCCAGGGCGGCACAGGGCGGGACGAAGCGGGCGACCCCGGCTCGCCCTCGAGCGAGACCCACGATCCTGGCCCGGCTCACTCGTCCCGTGGACGAAGGCGTGTTCGGAAGGCTGAAGACCGAGACGCCTGCACGCATCGCGGCAGAGCCCGATCCGGTCGCTTCACCGCGGGATCCCGTGGGCGCTTGCCGGGACGGCTCTGCCTCGCGTATCACGGAGGCCTGCATGAGCTCGGTCCTGATCGTCGACGACAGCCTGACGGTGCGGAAGGACCTCGAGGAGGCTTTCGCCGGAGCCGGTTTCGAGCCCACGCTGTGCTCCGACGTGCGAAGCGCCCGCGAGGCGCTCGCTCGCCGGGAGTTCTCGCTCGTGGTCCTGGACATCTTACTCCCCGACGGGGATGGCCTCGAGCTGCTGGGCGAGATCAGGGTCGCACCTCAGCACACCGACACGCCCATCCTGCTGCTGTCGACCGAAGCCGAGATACAGCAGCGGATTCGCGGTCTGCAGATGGGAGCAAACGAGTTCGTCGGCAAGCCTTACGACAGCGCGCAGCTCGTCGCACGTGCGAGGAACCTCGTGCGGCAGCGCGAAGGGGGCGCCGGGCCGGAGGCAGCGCGAGGGCCGGTGCTGGTCGTGGACGACAGCCTCACCACGCGCGAGGAGCTCCGGTCAGCGCTGGAACTCGCCGGGTTCGAGGTGGTGACCGCGGCCTCGGGCGAGGAAGGGCTGCGCATCGCCGCCAGCCGGCAGCCGAGCGCGGCCGTGGTGGACGGCGTCATGCCCGGGATGGACGGCGCCGCCTTCCTGCGCCAGTTGCGCGCTGATGCAGCGCTCCGTTCCACGCCATGCATCCTGCTAACCGCCTCCGGTTCGGTTGGCGAGCTGCCCGCGCTCGAGGCGGGCGCGGACGCCTATCTCCTGAAGGAAGACGGGAACGCCGTCGTCCTGGCCCGCCTGCAGGCGCTCGTCAAGGGCTCGAGCCCTTCCGCGGCGGGGGTCTCGGCTGGGATGCTGAGCCCGAAGCGGATCCTCGCGGTGGGCGCCGACGCGGCGCGGATGCGAGAGATCACGGCGCGACTCTGCCAGGACGGGCACGACGTCGCCCTGGCAAACTCGCCCGAGGAGGCGCTCGAGCTCCTCTCCGTCGATCGCATCGACTGCCTCCTCGTCGACGAGATGGCCGTGCCGGCTCCGCTCGAGGCTTGCCGCCGGATCAAGTCCGATCCGAGGTGGCGATACGTGCCGCTGCTCCTCATCGGCGCGCGGGACGAGCACCGGCTCGCGATCGAGGCCATCAACGCGGGAGCGGACGACTATGTCGCGACCGCCAGCGGTTCCGATGTGCTCCGAGCTCGCATCCGCGCGCAGCTCCGCAGGAAGCAGTTCGAGGACGAGAACCGCCTGCGCGACACCTACGCGCGCAACTCCGCCATCCTCGAGACCATCGCGGACGCCTTCTTCGCGCTCGATCGGGAGTGGCGGTTCGTCTACGTGAACCACGCGCTCGAGGCGCTCCTCGAGGTCCCGCGGCGGGACCTCCTCGGCCAGAGCCTGTGGGAGCGTGAGCACTGGCTCGCTCTCGGCCCCTGCCAGCAGGAGCTGCGCCGCGCCGCCGAGGAGGGCTCTCCGGCGACGTTCGAGGCGCAATCGCGGGGCCGCTGGTTCGAGGTGCGCGCCTTCCCGCACGGCGAGGGGCTGAGCGCGCACGTCCGAGACGTCACGGAGCGCAGGCGCGCGCAGGAGGTGCAGCGGCACCTCGTCGGGATCGCCGGCCACGATCTCCGCACGCCGCTCACGTCGATCGCGGCTTCCGCCGCCATGGTGCTGCGAGACCCCACGCTCTCCGAGAAGCACCGCCGCGCGATAGGCCGCGTGGCCGGGGGAGCAGCGCGGATGACGCGGCTCATCAACGACCTGCTCGACTACTCGCGGACGAGGCTCGGCCAGGGTATGCCGGTCGCGCCGCGCCCCATGGACCTCGACGCGATCTGCCGCAGCGCCCTCGACGAGGTGAAATCGGTCCACCCTGGGCGGGAGGTGGACTACAGGCAAGAGGGTGACGGCTCGGGAGAGTGGGATCCGGATCGCATCGAGCAGGTGCTCGTGAACCTCCTCAACAACGCCCTGCGGTACGGCGACGGGTCGAAGGTGGAGCTCGCCTGGAAGTGCGAGCAGAGCCAGGCGATCCTCTCGGTGCACAACGAGGGGCTGCCCATCGCCCCCCTGCTGCTGGAGGACATCTTCGAGCCGTTCAAGCGGGGCAATGTCTCGGGGACTCCGATGGGAGGCATCGGACTTGGTCTCTACATCGTGAAGGAGATCGCGCTCGCCCACGGAGGGACGGTCGCCGTTCGCTCGGAGGAGCGCGCGGGCACCACGTTCACGGTGACCCTCCCCAGGCGGACGATCGTGACCAGGTCTTAGCCACGATGCTGTGAAGCTTGGGCCTCAAGACCTGTCGAAAAATCAGTTGCGGTCGCAGGGGCCCGGGTGGGGCCCCGACGGCTCTGCCGGCGGGGCGGGGGCGGCCTTCGCCCCCGGGTACTCAGATCTCAGGCTTCAGAGGACGACGCCGTGATCGTCGAGTCTTCCTGAGGCCCGGAGCCTGAGGCCTGAAGCCAAGGGTCTCGGTTCGCTCATCAGCGCGGGCCCGCCTGGGCGAGGCGGATGCCGGCCGCAGCCGCGCGGGCGCGGCTGGAAGACTCGAGAGCCGAAGCGTCGACGTTCGCGGCGCCGAAGGCTCGTGCCAGCTCGGCCGGGGCAAGGCGCGAGCCTTCGGCGAAGGCTGTCGCCAGCCATGCGCCGCTCTCCTTCGAGCGCCACCATGACGAGCCGGCCCGGCCCGTCAGGAAGGCCTCCGCTTGCGCCGCGAGCAGGAGCGCGCGCAA
>JBGQLS010000074.1:0-18008 GCA_041500205.1 Anaeromyxobacteraceae bacterium
CCGAGCCAGACGGCCTAGCTGCAAGCCGCGCGAGGCGCAAGCCCGAAGCTGTAGTTCGTGCTACTGCGAGGGCTTGCAACGATGCCCGGCGCCGCAGATCGGCCGTCGCGGCGACGGGAGGGGATAGATTCACAGGCTCTCAGCTCACTTCGCCGCGGCGAACGCCTCGGAGAAGTCTTCCTTGATGTCCTCGATGTGCTCGATGCCCACGGAGACCCGGATCTGGTCCGGCGTCACCCCGGCCGCCCGCTGCTCGGCCTCGGTGAGCTGCTGGTGCGTCGTGGACGGAGGATGGATGACGAGTGTCTTCGCGTCGCCGAGGTTGGCGAGGTGGGAGGCGAGCTTCACGCCGTTGATGAACTTCTTGCCGGCCTCGTAGCCGCCCTGGATGCCGAAGGAGAGGACGCCGCCGAAGCCGTGCTTCATGTACTTGCGGGCGCGCTGGTGGTACGGGTGCTCCTCCAGACCGGGGTAGGAGACCCAGCCGACCTGCGGGTGGCGCTTCAGCCACTTGGCGAGCTCGAGCGCGTTGTCCACGTGCCGCTGCACCCGCAACGACAGCGTCTCGAGACCCTGCAGGAGCAGGAAGGCGTTGAAGGGCGAGAGCGCCGGCCCGAGGTCGCGCAGCCCCTCCACGCGAGCGCGGATGATGAACTGGATGTTGCCGAACGTGCCCTTGGGCCCGAAGACGTCGTTGAAGACGAGGCCGTGGTACCCCGGCGAGGGATCGGTGAAGAACGGGAACTTGCCCGAGGCGGCCCAGTCGAACTTGCCGGAGTCGACGATGACGCCGCCGATCGAGTTGCCGTGCCCGCCGATCCACTTGGTGGCCGACTCGACCAGGACATCGGCGCCGTGCTCGAGGGGCCTGACCAGGTACCCGGCGCAGCCGAAGGTGTTGTCCACGATGAACGGGATCTTGTGCTCGTGCGCGAGCGCCGCCAGCCCCTCGAAGTCGGGGATGTTGAAGGCGGGGTTGCCGAGGGACTCGACGTAGATCGCCTTCGTCTTGGCGTCGATGGCCTTGCGGTATGCGCCGAGGTCGTCCCCCTCGACGAACTTCACTCCGATGCCGAGGCGCGGCAGCGTCACCTTGAACTGGTTGTAGGTGCCGCCGTAGAGGAGGCTCGTCGAGACGATGTTGTCTCCCGCCTGCGCGATGTTCGAGATGGCCAGGAACTGCGCGGCCTGCCCCGACGAGGTGGCGAGCGCGGCCACGCCGCCCTCGAGCGCGGCCACGCGCTTCTCGAAGACGTCGGTGGTCGGATTCATGATGCGCGTGTAGATGTTGCCGAACTCCTGCAGCGCGAAGAGCCGTGCCCCGTGCTCTGCGGAGTCGAAGGTGTACGAGGTCGTCTGGTAGATGGGAACGGCGCGGGCGTTGGTGCCCGGGGCGGGTTCCTGGCCCGCGTGTACCTGGAGGGTCTCGAAGCGTGGCTTGCGGGTCGGGGGGAGGGCCATGGTCGCTGTTCCTCGTCTCGCGTTCTTCGGCGCGCTGGCGCCGCTCCCGGTCAGGGGCGGCGCGATGAGGGGCGTATCCTAGATATTGGACGCATATCCTGTCAAGCGGACGGGACCTGCGCCCCCCGCCCGGGCCGACGCCGGGGACCGCTCGAGCGGTCGCTTCGGCTAGCATCGGCTCGCCTTCGCACGCGAGGACGCACGTGAACGCCACCGGCCCCAGCACCATCCCCGCCCTCTTCCTCGACCGGGTAGGTAAGACACCCGACGTCGAGGCCTTCCGGCAACCCGTCGCGACAGGCTGGAAGAGCTTCACCTGGCGTGATACGGAGGCCCGGGTGCGCGCCATCGCCTGCGGGCTGCGCGCGCTCGGGCTCGGGGCGGAGGAGCGCTGCGCCATCCTCTCGTCCACGCGCATCGAGTGGATCCTGGCCGACCTCGGGATCCTGTGCGCCGGGGGCGCGACGACCACCATCTATCCCTCGAGCACTGCCGGTGAGTGCGCCTTCATCCTCTCCGACTCGCAGAGCGCGTTCGCCTTCGTCGAGAACCGCGAGCAGCTCGCCAAGCTGCGCGAGCGCCGCGGCGAGCTGCCCACGCTGCGCAAGGTGATCGTCTTCGATCCCGGTGCCGGGCAGCTCGCCACCGCCCAGCCCGAGCCCACGCCACCAGCGGCGGCGCGGGCGTTGCCGGAGTCGTCGGGATCCCCCGCCAACGCGGAAGCGGGCTGGGTGACGTCACTCGAGGACCTGGAGGCGCTGGGCCGGGCTCGCCATGCCGCGGGGCCGGGCCTCTTCGAGGAGGTGGCGGAGACCGTCCGCGCGGAGGCGCTGGCGACGCTCGTGTACACCTCGGGGACGACCGGACGGCCGAAAGGAGTGGAGCTCTCGCACGCGTGCTGGGTGACCCAGGCGCAGGCCGTGGAGCGCGCCGGGATCCTCGACCACCCCGAGCCTCTGCAGCTCTTCTGGCTCCCGCTCTCGCACGTGCTCGGGAAGATGATCGGCACGGTCCAGCTCCGCCTCGGCTTCGCGACGGCGGTGGACGGTCGGGTGGAGAAGATCGTCGAGAACCTCGCTGCCGTGAAGCCGACCTTCATGTGCGCCGTCCCGCGCATCTTCGAGAAGCTGTACAACCGCGTCCTGCAGCAGGCCCAGCGCGGCGGGGCGTGGAAGCTGGCCCTCTTCCGCTGGGCGCTCGGCGTGGGACGGGAGCGGGCGGCGGCGAGGCGCGAGGGCGGGACGGCCGGCCCCCTCCTCGAAGCGGAGTGGGCTCTCGCCGATCGGATGGTCTTCCGCCGCATCCGCGCCGTGTTCGGCGGACGCCTCCAGTTCTGCATCTCGGGGAGCGCCCCGCTGGCGCGCGAGATCAGCGAGTTCTTCGAGGCGGCTGGGCTGCGCATCCTCGAGGGATACGGCCTCACCGAGTCCGCCGCCGCCACGCACGTGAACCTGCCCTCGCGCTGCCGGCTCGGGACCGTCGGCCCGCCCCTGCCGGGCGTCGAGGTGAGGATCGCCGAGGACGGCGAGGTGCTGATGCGCGCTCCGTGGATCATGCGCGGTTACCACGGCATGCCGGAGGCCACCGCCGAGGCGCTGGAGGGCGGCTGGCTCCACACCGGGGACGTGGGGACCCTCTCCGCCGACGGCTATCTGACCCTCACCGAGCGCAAGAAGGACCTCATCAAGACCTCGGGCGGGAAGTACGTGGCGCCGCAGGAGCTGGAGGGGAAGCTGAAGGCGGCCTCGCCGCTCGTCTCGCAGGTGCTCGTCCACGGCGACCGCCGCAACTACGTGAGCGCGCTCGTGACGCTCGACCCGCAAGAGCGCGCCGCTTGGGCGAGGGCGCGCGGGCTCGAGGCGCGCAGCGCATCCGAGCTCGCGACCAACCCCGAGCTCCGCGCCCAGGTGCAGCGTGCCGTGGACGCGCTCAACGCCACGTTGCCGCGATTCGCCACGGTGAAGCGCTTCACCGTGCTTCCCGACGAGTTCACCGAGGCGGCGGGCGAGGTGACGGCCAGCCAGAAGCTGAAGCGCAAGCTCATCGAGCAACGCTATGGCGCAGCGCTCGACGCGATGTATGCCGAGCCGCTGCGGGCGGTGTGATGGCCGTGTTCGATTGGCTCGATCTACGAAAATCATGGCTCGATGCGCGCGATCACCGTCATGACACCCGGGGTTCGGCGTTCACCCCTCGTCGTCCTCCGCCAGGATCCGCCTCATCCGCTCCAGGGCCTCCTCGGCGCGCGGCACGAAGGAGCTGTCGGTACCTGTGCTCCGCGCGACCGAGAGCGCGTCTTCGTAGGCGACGACGGCCTTCTCCACGAGCACGCGGACAGTCTGGCGCAGCTCGTGCCGGTACGCTCGCGCCAGCTCGCCGTCGAGGCCGCGCGGGAGCGGGGCGTCCATGAGCTGGTGGTAGAACCCATCGTAGAGCTCGCCCACCCGCGCGCAGGCGGCCACTGCCCAGCCCGGCTCGCCGGTCCGCATGGCGCTCAGGTAGTGCGCCTGCGCCGAGAGGAGGAGCTGCGACACCTGCTCCAGCTGCCCGGCGAGGACGGCCTCGTCGCCGGCAGGGTCGAGCTTCACCGACAGGAGATAGGTCCGGAACACCTCTCCCATGTAGAAGTACGCCTTGCCGGGATAGTAGCCGGCGATCCGCTCGTCGCGGTCCGGCCGCTGCCACGACGAGAGCGCGAGTTCGAGAGAGCGCTCGGCGGTCTGGGGCTGTCCGTCCTCGAGCTCCACCACGGCGCGTTGCGTGAGCGCGCGAGCGACCTGGGCAGGCTCGATATCGCTCCGCGTGGCGAGACCGTCGAGCACCTGGCGTGCCTCGGGATGGCGGCCGAGCCGGTAGAAGGCCTCCGCGAGCAAGAAGCCGGCCTCGTCAGCGTCGCTCCCGCGGTAGCCATCTGCCAGTCGCCGGAAGCGCGGGAGCGCCAGCTCCCAGCGCTCGAGCTCACGCCAGGCGAGGCCTGCCTCCTGGAGCGCGGCCCGTGCGTGCCCGGAGCCGGGGAACGCGTCAACGAGCAGCGAGAAGGCCAGGGCGGCGCGACGCTGGTCGCCGGCTTGCCGGGCGGCGCTGCCGATCGCGAAGAGCTCCTCGTCGTTCTTCGCGGCGAGGTCTCCGTACGTAGCGCGATCCTCCTCCGCCCGAGGTGTGCCGCCCGGGCGCGTGGTGGCGCAGGCCAGGAGTGCGAGTGCCAGCGCGGCCGCGGCGCAACCTCTCTCCCGTCGCCGTGCTTGGCGCGGGGAAGCGATGAGGTCGAGGTCGGCGGCTCTCGCCCAGGCCCAGGGCGCGCCACATCGTGGGGCGGAGGCACGTCCCCCGCTGCCTCTGGCGACCGGGACGCTCACGTCGCCCGAGCGTCTGCCAGGAACCGGAGCACCACCTGGCGCGCGCGCGGGCCGTCGAGCTCGCAGAAGAACACGCCTTGCCACGTGCCGAGCTGGAGGTCCCCGTCCTCGACCGGGACGAGCTGTGAAGCTCCCAGGAGCGCCGCCTTCACGTGAGCGGGCGTGTTCCCCTCCGCGTGAAGCCAGCGGCCCACCGGGGGCGCTTCCGGGACTGCATTGTCCAGGGCGAGCAGCAGATCGCGCCGGACGTCGGGGTCGGCGTTTTCCTGGACCGTCACGCCGGCCGTGGTGTGAGGGCAGTAGACGAGGACTGCCCCCTCGCGCAGCCCCGCCCTCCGGACGGCCGAGCGCACGAGCGGCGTGATGTCCACGAGCTCACAGCGGACACGGGTCTGGACGTCGAGGCGGACTGAGTGCATTTCCGGGCATTCTAGCGGCCAAGCGGGATCGCGGGGAGGGAGTCCTGCCGGCGAGACCATCACAAGCAGGTGGCCAGCCTGGCCAGGCCGGCCAGGTCGTGCACGTCGGTCTCGAGCCGCGGGATCGTGACGTGCGGCCCGGGCGCCGCCCCGAAGAGGATCTCGAGCTGCCTGGCGTCGGCCCGGGCCAGGGTCTCGTGCTCCGCGAGCGTGCCCGCCAGACGCTCGCCGAGGTCCCCTTCGCGCGACAGGCCGCGCGCCGCGAGCGCCGCCGCCAGCTCGCCCGCCTCCGGCAGCGCGCCGCCGCCCGGCCACAGGTCGGGCGTGATGCGGTTGGCGACCACGCCGGCGATCGGCATGGACTCCGCGTGCAGGCGCTCGTGGAAGTACAGGGCTTCCTCGACCGAGCGCGGGCTCGCGCTCGACACGATGACGAACCCCACGTCGGGCTCGGCCAGAAGCGCGCGCACCGCGCCTGCCCGGTTCTTGAAGCCCTCGTACATGCCCTGGAAGCCGCCCATGAAGTCGGCCAGATCGGCGAGGACCTCCGCCCCGGTGAAGCGCGACAGCGTCTTCGCCACGTAGCTGCTGCCGAGGTGGAACAGCTTCAGCCCGATCCTTCCGGCCCTGGCCGCGGGAGCGAGGAGCACCCGCGCCGTGTCGCTGCCGAGGAAGTCGAGGATGCGTTCCGGCGCCTCGAGGAAGTCGAGCGCGTGCGCCGTCGGAGGTGTGTCGAGCACGATGAGGTCGTAGTCGCGCTCGGTCGCGAGCTCGTACAGCTTCTCCATCGCCATGTACTCCTGCGATCCCGCGAGCGCGCTGGAGAGTTGCTGGTAGATGCGGTTCTTGTAGATGCGATCCCGTCGGGCGCGGTCGGGGGCGTGGCGCGCCACGAGGTCGTCCCAGGTGCGCTTCACGTCCAGCATCATGGCGAAGAGCTGTCCCTTCGGCGCGAGCCCGGCTTCGCGGAACTTGTGGTCGGGGACGTGAGCCTCGACGTTGCCGAGCACCTCGAGCCCGAGCGCGTTGGCGAGGCGCCGCGCCGGATCGATGGTGCAGACGAGGACGCGCCCGCCCTCGAGCGCGCGCTGCAGGCCGACGGCGGCGGCGAGCGTGGTCTTGCCGACACCGCCCGGACCCACGCAGAGCGCGATGTGCTTCCGTGCCAGGCTGTCTCGGATTTCGCCCATGGGGATGGATCTACACGCTCCCCTCCAAGGACGCTGCCACCTCCTCCACGGCGCCGAGATCCCAGCGCTCGCGCGCGAGCAGCGGGACGATGACGGTGGGCAGGTCCAGGGCCGCGCTCGCTCGGGCGAGATAACGGGACGCCTGCTCGGCGCGCAAGGACTGGAGCCGGGCCGCCTGCGCGGCCGGCCCGAGCGGCGGCGGATCGCGCTCGAGCTCGGGGAAGCGCGTCCGCTCGTCCGCCGAGAAGCGCACCTGCGGCATCGCGTTTACCACGAGCGCGCCGCGCGGGATGCCGAGGACCCCCCGCACCGCAGCGTCGAGCTCGATGGCCTCGTTCACCGGCATTTCCTCGGGGAGCGTCACGATCGAGAGGGAGGTGGTGAGCGGGTCGACGAGCAGATCCTGCATCCACTGGGCGTCGCGGCGTAGCGGGCCGGGAGGCACGGTGTCGAGGAGCGTCGCCGGGACGCGCAGGAGCTGCAGGGCATGGCCGGTGGCCGGAGCGTCGAGCACGACCAGGTCCCACACTGGGCGCCCGTGATCCTCCAGCCGCACCTCGTGGAGGATCTTGCCCAGCACGACGAGCTCGGCCAGCGACGGTATGGCGCGAAGGAAGTAGCGCACCAGCCTGTTCTCGAACACGGCGTCGTAGATGCTCCTGAACTTGAGCACCATGATCCCGTACTCCCGCATCGCGTCGCGGGGCGTGACGTTGACGGTGAAGACCCCGGGAACGGCTTCGTGCGGCTCGCCGCCCGAAGGAGGAGCGCCGAGCAGGGGGGCGACCCGCTCCTGCGCGTTCACCTCGCACACGAGGACACGCTTTCCTCTGCGCGCTGCCAGCAACGCCAGTGCGGCCGAGATCGTGGACTTCCCGACTCCGCCTTTCCCTGTAACGACGAGGAGGCGGTGGTCGAGGAGGGCAGGCCCTGGCACGGCGCTTGACAAGCTAGCGACCGCAGGGTGAGAAGTCCACTCATGATGATCGACGATCTCCTGAGAAACCCGATGGTGAAGCGGGCGCTCTCGGCCGGCGAGGAGCGGATGGGGAAGCTCGTGACCCAGCTCCTTTCGAACGAGCGGGTGATGCACGGCGTCCAGACCATGGCCGCCTCCGCGCTCAACGCGAAGGCCACTTTCGATCGTGGCGTCAAGACCGCCATGCAGGCGGTAAACCTGCCCACGACCGAGGACGTCGAGGAGCTCCGGCGCAAGCTCTCCGAGCTCGAGGTGCTGCTCGACAGCCTCGCGTCGCGCGTCGGTGGCCCCACCGGCGGCCCGGAGCGCCCCAACGGGCAGGGCGGATAGACGACGCGGAGCTACCTGCCACCTTCCTACCTACCAGTGAACGGGCCGACCATGCGGCGCATCGCCTTCATCAACGAGAAGGGCGGCACCTGCAAGACGACGCTCTGCGTGAACCTGGGCGCCTGGCTCGCACGCAAGCACGGCAAGCGGGTGCTGATCGCGGACCTCGACACGCAGGGGCACGCCGGCAAGTCACTCGGGGTGGACGTGCGCGGGATCACGCCCACGATGAAGGACCTCCTGCTCGGCAGCGCCAGCCTCGACGCGGTTACACGCGCCACCGCGGTACCGCGCCTCGAGCTGCTCCCGGCCAACAAGGAGCTGGCCTCGTTCCCGGTCGACGTGGCGGCCCACCCAGACCGGGCCGACAAGCTGCGCGCGGCCATGGACGCGGCCCCCCCCGGCCGCTGGGACATGGTGCTCTTCGACGCCCCACCGTCGATCTCGCTGGTCACCGAGAACGTGCTGCGGGCCGCCAACGAGATCGTACTCCCGGTGGCGCTCACCTACCTCGCGCTCGACGGCTGCGCCGAGATCATGCAGAGCCTGGCGCGCCTGCGCGCCGAGCGCGGCGAAGCGCCTGAGGTGACGCTCGTCGTCCCGGCGCTCTACCGCAAGACCCAGCTCGCCGACGAGATCATGGGCAAGCTGCGGCAACGCTTCCCCGGCGTGCTCGCCGCCAACGCGCTGGGCTGGTCCGTGAAGGTGGACGAGGCGCAGAGCCACGGCCTCACCATCTTCGACTACGCGCCCAGCTCGAGCGGAGCGCGTGCCCTGGCCGCGATCGCGGACGAGCTCCTCCAGCGCGCGCCGATGGTCGCGCCCGTGCCATCCGCCGCGCAGGGATGAGAGGCATTGTCCGGCCCGCAGGATCTCCCTCTCCCCGCGCAGGGACTCCTGGCCGCGCCTGTCGCGGCGGACTCCTGGCCGCGTGTCGTCGTGGCCAGGAGCAGGGGCGCGAGGCTGCGACAGCTTTGCTGGCGCAGCCGAAGGTGGGTCACGAGACCGCGGCGGCTCTGCCGGCGGGGTCGAAGGAGGGCCGGGGTGAGGGCTGGCGCCCGAGGATCGGCCCCCTCACCCTAACCCTCTCCCCCGGTGGGGGAGAGGGGATAGGTACGGAATCAAAGGCAGTTCTTGCTGATCGCTGCGCTAGGCCCCCGCGCTACGACTTCTTGTCGAGGCCCTGCAGCTTCTTCTCCAGCTCCGCGATGCGCTCGGAGAGCTCGCTGATGTCGCGGCGCAGGTCGGAGAGCGAGCTCATCCCGTCGAGCGCGGTACGCACCCGCTCGTCGACGCGGCGCTGGAACTGCGACACCGCCTCCTGCGAGGCGGCGACCATCTCCTTGGCGCGATCGCCGGTCTGGAGCCCCGTCTTGATGAGAGTCTGGACGCGATGCTCCGCCGCCTGGCGGACCGCCTCGACGCGACCAAGCAGCTCGGCCTGGGTGTCCCCGACGATCTGGGCGGCGCGCTCTCCGCCGTGCCGGATGAGGTCCTTGAGCGTGCGCAGGCTCATCTTGGAGGTCTTCTTCTCCTCCTCGAAGATGATCTGAGCCAGCGTCACGCTGGTGAGGTCCTCCTTCGTACGGTTGTCGACGATCCTCACCTCGGTCCCCGCCTTCACCATCTCGGCGATCTCGTCCAGCGTGACGTAACGCGACTCGACCGTGTCGTAGAGTTTGCGGTTGGTGTAACGCTTGATGATCTTGGCTTCGCCTGGCGTCGCCTGGCTCTCGGGCTGGGCGCCAGGTGTCTGCTCGTCGGTCATGTGAGAATCCTCCGGAGGAGGATGGGCAGGTAGGAGCGGCATTGTCCGGGCGGCCTCGCTTTGTTGTCAAGGACATACCGGTGTACCCTCGCCGCTGCCACGGCGCGCTCTATGATCGTCACCTGCACCTCTTGTAAGACTCGCTTCCGGGTTTCTGGGGACCAGATCGGACCCAAGGGGGCCCGCATCCGGTGCAGCCGCTGCAAGACCATCTTCGTCGTCGCTCCGGACGCGCCCGGGGGTGTCCCCGCGGACCCACCCGATTCCCCGCGGTCGCCCGACCCCCAGCGCCCGCCACCTCTCCCACGAGCGGGCGCGGCGGCGGTCCCATCGGATCGCGATGTCGCCTTGGCCGATCCCTTCGATCTGAGTCCACCGGACCATTCGCCCCGGCTCGATCCCTTCGCGCCGTCCGCGCCGCGATCCGCGGTGTCGTCCTTCTGTGTCGCTCCCCCGTCTTCGTCGGGCACTCTCGTCGATCCCTTTGGGCCTCTCGAGGCCGCGGCCCCGGCCAAGTCCGAGGATCCATTCGGCGCGGGTTGGGATCCGTTCGGCGTGGCCGAGCCGGCTCCAGGGACCGCGCGAGACGACTCGATGCCGGCGCTCTCTCCCGGGTGCGGCACGACGGATCTCACGGAGCTGCTCGGCGACGGCGCGCGGGCGAAGCCCCCTGTCGACCTGGGCTCGCTCGCGCTCGAGGAGCACGAGGCGCCTCCGCCCAAGGTCGTCTGCCGGCCAGATGAAGGGCCTGAGCTGGATTTCGGGCTGGGGCTACCCGACTTCCTCGGAAGTCCAGGCCACGGCCACGACGTTCCCTTCATGGCCCTCGCGGCCCCGGCGGCGGCCTCGCCGGACCCGGAGCCGCCCCGCATCGACGAGCGGACCGACGTCGTCCCGATTGCGTCGACGGGCGCAGGAGCGCCATCGACAGCGCCCGCGGGGACGCCGCCGGCCGAGCCCGTTCCATCACCATCCTCGCTGGCGCGCAGCGGTCGCCTCGCCGCGGTGCTGGCGAACTCGCTCTCGCTCGCTCTCCTCATCGCGGTGGCGGTCGTGCTCTTCCTCTCCTGGCGGGGCGGCCTGGTTGCGAAGCTGCGCGGAGCGCTGGCGCTAGGCACGCCGGCGCCGCTCGTCGAGGCGTCCGCGGTGACGGGAGGCCTGTACGACACCGCGGCTGGCTCCGCCGTACTGGTGGTTCGTGGCCAGATCGGGGCGCGCGGCACCGTGACCGGGCCGGTGCGGGTACGGGTCGAGCTCGTCGCCGGCGCGCGCGTGGTCGCTGCCGCGACGGGGTTCGCCGGCGCGGCTGCGACGGCGGAGCAGGTGTATGGCGCGGGGACGCCCGAGGAGGCCGCAGCGCTTCGGCGAGCGCTGGACGCGCGCGCGGCGCGCGCGGTCGCGGCCGGCGCCAGCGTGCCCTTCCTGGTGGTCTTTCCGCCACCTGCGCCCGATCCGCAGGGGCTCAGGGTGCGCGTCGATGCGGAGCCGGCGCCCGCCACCGCACTCACGGGAGGGTGAGAAGCGCTCCCCACGGTGGTCGCGCGAGAGCTTGATGGGGTCCGACAGGCCAACGTTCACGCGCGCCCGCGCGCTCGCGCGGCGGCTAGCCGCCCTGGAGGAGGGGACGATGCGGACGCGAGCTGCCGCGCGAGCCCTCGCCGCCGAGGCGCCGGCGGCCGCTGCCAGGCTGCTGGCGGAGGCCATGGCACTCGCAGGCGAAGGCGAGAGCGCGCTCGCCGCCGCGCTCGGCGAGGCGCTTCTCGCGCCCGGGCCGGACCTCGCCTACGAGCATCTGGCGGCCATCTACGCCGCCGCGGTGGCGGGCGGCCACGAGGAGGTCCGTGGCCTGCTCGTCGCGCCTGCGCCGCGCCGCGCCTACGCGGAGCCGGCCGATCGCGTCAATCCCGGCCTGTCGCACCTCACGCTCGGGCACAAGAAGTCGCTGGCGCGCGGACATCGCGATCCCGACCTCCTGGCCCGGCTCGCGGCCGAGGGTGAGCCAACGGTCGTGCGCGAGCTGCTCCGCAATCCGCGGCTCACCGAAGAGCTCGTGATTCGCATCGCGGCACGGCGGCCCTGCCGCCCGGAGACCCTGCGCTGCCTCCACGAGGACAGCCGCTGGCGCCGCCGTCCCGCCGTGGCGCGCGCGATTGCGCTGAACCCGTTCGCCGAGCCGGAGCTGGTGGCGAAGCTCCTGCCTCGACTCGGCAGGCGCGAGCTGGTCGCCATAGGCGCGGACGCGTCCCTCCACGCGCTCGTGCGCGCGCTCGCAGCCAGGCTCGTGTCGGGAAAGCTGGCCGGCCCGGGCGGGGCGCCAGCGGAGGAGGGGTAAGACCCAATACTGCTCACTTCGCGCCCTGAGCCTGTGAGTTTATCTCCGGACCGAGCCAGACGGCCTAGGGACGGGAGGGGATAGATTCACAGGCTCTCAGGCTGCGGGCCTCAGGAGCAGCCTGGAATTCGCGGTCGTTCTCTTCCTGAAACCTGTAGCCGTTGCCTGGAGCCAGCGCTAACCGACTGGCATTGCGGTAAGACCTACGTTGTCTTCTTCTCGGCGGACGACGGCGTCGTGGCCGTCGTGGCGGCGCCGCGTGGCAGGTGGCCTTGCTGCGCCTGCTCGCTCTTGGGCGTGACGTCGATCGTGTCCTTCTCGTCTTCGGTGGAGGAGGCCTTCTTGAAGTTGCGAATGCCCTTGCCAAGCGCGTCACCGAGCTGTGGGATCTTGCCCGCGCCGAAGACGAGCACCAGCACGACGAGGATGATGAGTACTTCAGGCAATCTCAGTCCCATGCCCGCCATCTTAGCTCCCACGTGGGTTCGCCGCCAAGGTGACCTGCCCGCGGCGCTGGGCGCTCCAGGCCCCCTGTGAGCACGTCCAGCCCGGCTCGCTCCCGCCCCCTCGTCCTCGGGCATCGCGGCGCGAGCGCCGACGCTCCCGAGAACACGATGGCGGCTTTCCGGCTGGCGCTGAAGCAGGGCGCCGACGGGGTCGAACTCGACGTGTGGCGCTGCGGGACGAGTGAGGTGGTGGTCCACCATGACGCGGACACGGCGCGGACTTCGGGCGTGGCTCGGCGCGTCGCGAACACGAGCCTGGGCGAGCTCTGAGGGCTCGACGTCGGGGTCTGGAAGGACGAGCGCTTCCGCGGCGAGCGCATCCCTCTCCTGGCGGAGGTCCTTGAGGGGCTGCCCGGTGCAACCGTCAACGTGGAGCTGAAGTCGACCGGCATCCCCGATCTGGAGCTGGCTCGCGCGGTGGCCCGGGTGATCCGGGACGCACGTGCGGAAGACCGGTGCATCGTGTCGTCCTTCGACTACGCCATCCTGGCGGCCTTCCGCGTCGCGGCTCCGGGCCTGGCTTCCGGGGTGCTGTTCGCGGCGGACCAGCGCTGGCGGGCGCGAGAGCTGGTGGGCACCCGTCTCCTGCGCCCGCGCGCGGTCCACCCGGAGGCGGCCCTGGTGACGCCGGAGCGGGCGCGCGCTTGGGCAAGGCGCGGCCTCGCCGTGAACGCGTGGACCGTGGACGCGCCCGAGGAGGTGGAGCGCCTGTGCGGGCTCGGTGCCGCCGCGGTGATCACCAATCGGCCGGCCGTCGCGCGCGCGGCAGTGCACAAGGCGACCTTCCGCTAGGAAGCTGGCCACCCGGGTGTAGAGTGCGCCCAACCTGGGAGGCCGCATGACCCGCACGCTCGTCACCGTCTATCTGCTCCTGTCCGCAGCGCCGTTCCTGGCCGGCTGCCGCTGCCCCGTGGTGGACTCCGGGCACCAGGGCATCGTCTTCGAGACTCTCTCCGGCGGCACGAGCCGCAAGATGCTCGGCGAAGGCATGCACCTCATGCCCATCTGGAACGGCATCATCCCTTACGATCTGCGCGTGCGCGAGCTGAAGGAGCAGCTCTCGGTGCTCTCGAACAACGGGCTCGCCATCCGCGTCGACGCGAGCGTGCGATACCGGCCCAAGGCGGAGGAGCTGTACGAGCTCCAGACGCAGATCGGACCCAACTACGCGGAGATCGTGGTGGCCCCGATCGTCCGCTCGGAGGCGCGCAAGGTCTTCGGCCGGTACGCGCCGGAGGAGATCTACTCGACCAAGCGCGAGGAGATCGAGCGCCAGATCTACGAGGAGGTGCTGAAGGCGCTCGGGGGCAAGCACGTCATCGTCGAGGCCGTGCTGGTGCGCGACGTCGAGCTGCCCGAGGCGATCAAGAACGCGATCGCGGACAAGCTGGCCGAGGAGCAGCGATCCCAGAAGATGCGCTTCACGCTCGACAAGGAGCGGCAGGAGGCGATGCGAAAGCAGATCGAGGCTGAGGGCATCAACAAGTACCAGGCGATCGTGCGCCAGGGCCTCACCGCCGAGTACCTTCAGTACAAGGGCATCGAGGCGACACAGAAGCTGGCCGAGAGCACGAACGCGAAGGTGGTCATCGTGGGCGGGGGCAAGGGAGGGTTGCCGGTGATCTTCCAGCCGTGATCAGCGGTACGGACGCACCGGTCTCAGTTGCTCGGAGAACTTCTCCGGGCTGATTGCGGGCAGGCGGCAAGCCCCGTGCTCACAGACGTATGCGGTCGGCTTGCCGCCCACGGCGACACGTCCTTCGGCCACCGGCGCCACGCGCGCCAGCCGCGACAGGGAATCTCCTTCCGCTGAGCCGGTGAGCGCGCGGCTGGGGAGGAAGGTCCGGCGGAGCACGTCGAGGAACGGCGCCGGCGGCGATTGCCCGGCTGGCCACACCAGCACCACCTGGCGCGGAGGATCGGTGAAGGCGTCGAGCGCGAGGAGCATCTCGGTGAGCGCGACGGGCTGCTGCGCGAGCACGGGTGCGTACCAGCGCAGCGCGCCCTCGGCCACGCGCCGCCAGCGGGGATCGCCGGTGAAGGCCTCGAGCCGCACCGCGTTCAGCAACGCCACCGACGCGCCCGACGGCTCCGCGCCGTCCTGCGTCGGCTTCTCTCGCGCGATGAGCTTCTCCTGGTCGGCACCCGCCACGAACCAGCCGCCACGTGGATCGCCGAAGTGGCGCTCGGTTGCGTCGGCGAGGGCGATCGCCTCCTCGAGCCAGACCGGGTCGAAGGTAGCCTCGTGCAGATCGAGCAGCGCCTGCGCGAGGAAGGCGTGATCCTGCAGGAACCCCGGTGTCGAGGCCACGCCGTCCATGAACGAGCGCGCCAGCCTGCCGCGGGGGCGCATGTGATCGAGCGCGAAGCGGGCAGACCGCGCCGCTGCCTCCACGTACCGTCCCTCGTCGAGCACGCGCCCGCCCAGAGCCAGCGCCGAGATCATGAGGCCGTTCCAGGCCGCCAGGATCTTCTCGTCCCTCAGCGGGTGCCGCCGCTCCTCGCGGGCAGCGTAGAGGCGCGCGCGTGCCCCGGCGAGCAGCTCCCATGCCCCCTCGTCCGGCTCCTTCACCCACAGGATGTTCCGGCCCTCGAAGTTGCCCTCGCGCGTCACGCCGTAGTACGCGATGAAACGATCGGCGTCGGGGCCGAGCAGGTCGCGGACCTCCCCTTCCTCCCACACGAAGAACCGCCCTTCCTCGTCCTCCGAGTCGGCGTCGGTCGCCGAGTAGAAGGCTCCTTCCGGCGAGGTCATCTCGCGCAAGACGTAGTCGAGCGTCTGCCGCGCCACCCGGGCCAGCTCGCGCCGTCCCGACACCTGCCACGCCTCGAGGTAGGCGACCGCCAGGAGGGCGTTGTCGTACAGCATCTTCTCGAAGTGGGGCACGAGCCACTGTCCGTCGGTGGAGTAGCGGTGGAAGCCGCCGCCCACCTGGTCCATGAGGCCTCCCGCGGCCATGCGCTCGAGCGTGAAGAGCGCCATGTGCAGCGCCGCCGGCGCCTGCGATCGCCTGTGGTGCCGCAGCAGGAGCCGCGCCGGGAAGTTGGAGGGGAACTTGGGCGCGCGGTTCACGCCTCCGTGAACAGGGTCGAAGACGCCCTCGAAATAGCCCACCGCCTTCTGGATGGGTTCGGTGCCCGGGAGATCCAGGCCCGCCTCGCTCTCCTCCGCGCCGAGCGCGATGCGCACCGCGTTCGCGAGCGTGGCGGCGGCCTTGCTGACGCGAGGAGGGTCGCGCTGCCACACGGCGACGATCTCGTGGAGGATGGAGAGGAACCCGTGCGACGCTCCCCGGTCGCCGTCTCGCGCCGGGAAGTACGTCCCGCCGAAGAACGGCTCGCGGTCGGCGCCCATGAAGACGCTCATCGGCCAGCCGCCGCCGCCCGTGAGCGCCTGCACTGCCGTCATGTAGACGGCGTCGACGTCAGGGCGCTCCTCGCGGTCCACCTTGATGGGGACGAAGTTCTGGTTCAGGTAGCGCGCGATCTCCTCGTCCTCGAACGACTCGCGCTCCATGACGTGGCACCAGTGGCAGGTGGAGTAGCCCACGGAAAGGAAGACCGGGCGACCGGTCCGCTTGGCTTCCTCGAAGGCCTCGTCGCACCATGGCCACCATGCCACCGGATTGTGCGCGTGCTGGAGCAGGTACGGGCTGGACTCCAGCATGAGACGATTAGTGAAACGTGGCCTGCCGTTCTCGAGGTGGTGGGTGCGTGGCCGGTAGGCGGGCCCCTTCACCGCATACGCGACGGCGACGCGGGCTGCGATCTCGGCGGGGAGCGGCTGGGCTCCCGGAAGGGTGGGTTCGATCACGAGCCCAACATAACGGCGGCCCACGCTCCGATCGACGCGCGCGGAGCATGAGCCATTGGGATGCAGCCGTGTGCTCAAGACCTGTCGAAGAATGCGATCGCTCTGCGGCGTGGCCGGGTGGGGCCCCGATGGGCTTTGCCCGGCGGGGGGGGCGGCCTGCGCCCCCGGCGACTCAACCCCTGTCTTCGAACGCTTCGAGGGCGGAGGCGATGCGGCGCTCGATCTCGTGCCGCATCTGGCGCGCCGCGTCGATCGCCTCGGCGAGCACCAGCTCGAGTTCCGCGGTGTGGCCGCCTTCGATGACGCGTAGTGTGCCCGCGGCACGAGGGCGGCCCGCGGCTGCGCTGGGCGCCCTGCCGCCGGGCAAGAGCACGAAGCGGGTGCGGAGTACTTCCATGTCCGAGATCTAAGGTCGCAGGGCGCCGCTTCCCGCCAAGAGGGGTAGCGATTCTGTCTCGCCCCCCGTTTTTCAGCCCTTGATGACGCCCATGGGCTCGAGGCGCGCGACCAAACGGGTGATCCCGGCACGCGCCATCACCCCGACCACGTCGGCGACGTCCTTGTAGGCCTCGCTCATCTCCTCTCCCAGCGTCTTCTTGCCGCGGGAGATGACCTCGATACCCCGGTCGGAGAGCTCGCGCGCGATCATCCGTCCGCGCGCCGCCTTGAGCGCCTGGCCGCGTGAGAGCAACCGCCCCGCTCCATGACACGAGGAGCCGAACGTCTCCTCCATCGCCCGCGCCGTGCCGGCGAGGACGTAGGAATAGCGCCCCATGTCGCCGGGGATGAGCACCGGCTGCCCGACGGCGCGGTAGGGCAGCGGGATGCGCTCGTCGCCGGGGCCGAAAGCACGCGTCGCGCCCTTGCGGTGGACCAGCACGCGGCGCGGCCGGCCGTCGACGAGGTGGGTCTCGCGCTTGGCCACGTTGTGGCACACGTCGTAGACGAGGCGGGCACCCACCTCACCCTCCGAGGCGCCGAGCGCACGGGTGAGCGCGCCGACGGCGAGCCCGGTCATGACCTGCCGGTTCGCCCACGCGAAGTTCGCCGCCGCTTGCATGGCGGCCAGGTATGCACGGCCCTGCGGGCTTTCAACGGGCGCGCAGGCGAGCTGCGGATCGGGGAGCGCTCGGTAGTCCTCGCCGAAGTCGAGGCGCCCCGCGGCGAGCGACGCGAGCGCCTCGTCACAGACCTGGTAGCCGAGCCCGCGCGACCCGGAGTGAATCTGGATCGCGACGCTCTCCGGGCTGAGCCCGAACGCCTCCGCCGCTTCCGGGTCGTAGATCTCCGCGACCCGGTCCAGCTCGAGGAAGTGATTGCCGCTGCCGAGCGTCCCCAGCTGATCCGAGCCCCTGGTCCGCGCCCGCTCGCTCACCTCGGAGGCGTCCGCTCCCGCCAGCCTGCCGCCCTCCTCGCAGCGGTCGGCGTCGTCGCTCGCCGCGGCGAACCCACGCTTCATGGCCCAGCGCGCGCCGCCGGAGAGCACGCCATCCATCTCCGCGTCCGACAGGCGCGGGATCGCGCCGCTCGAGCCGACGCCGGTCGGGATGTCCCGGAAGAGCTGTGCGACCGCCGGGTGCAGTCGGGCGCGGAGCGCCGCGGCGTCGAGCTGCGTCGAGACGAGGCGCACGCCGCAGTTGATGTCGTAGCCGACGCCGCCGGGCGAGACGGCGCCGTGCGCCTCGTCCACGGCTGCGACGCCGCCGATGGGAAACCCGTATCCCCAGTGAATGTCGGGCATGGCGAGCGAGAAGCGCAGGATCCCGGGCAGGTGCGCCACGTTCGCGACCTGCTGGAGGGCTGGATCGCCCGGGACCGGCGGGCCCACCGAGTAGACGCGCCCGGGGACCTTC
>JBGQLS010000075.1:0-17832 GCA_041500205.1 Anaeromyxobacteraceae bacterium
AGTACCTCCGTGCGCTCACCGAGCAGACGCAGGTGCTGGCGCTGCGCAAGGGTATCTCGCTCCGGTTCCTCCCCGGGCCGCGGCGCGCGCCGGTGTGGTGCGACCTGGAGCGGATGGAGCGCGTCTTCGTGAACCTGCTGTCGAACGCCCTCAAGTTCACGCCGCCCGGAGGTCACGTCGACGTCTCGCTCCTCGAGCAAGGCGAAGGGTTCCTGGTCGTGGTCGAGGACGACGGGCCGGGATTCCCCTCCGACGAGGCGGAGAAGCTGTTCGAGCGCTTCTACCAGCTCGACATGGCTGGAACACGCCAGCATGGCGGCACCGGCATCGGGCTCGCCTTGGCGCGGGAGATCGCGCTCCTGCACGGCGGCACCATCGAGGCGAGGAGCGAGGGGAAGGGGGCGCGCTTCACCGTCGCCTTGCGAAAGGGAGCCCACCACTTCCGACCCGACGCGCTGGTGGAGCGGCGGCCCGGGCAGGAGCCCGACTCCGCCGACTGGGGCGTCCAGCTCTCTTCCGGGCGGGACTTCCGCCTGCTCGACATCGAGGAAGCCGCCGAGCGCCGCGTGGTCGAGCGCGACACCGACGAGGAGGTACGCCCCTACACGGCCGTCGTGGTCGAGGACAACCCGCAGGTCGTGAAGCTCATCCACGTGTCACTCCGGCGCCAGTTCAAGGTGCTGGCCGCGACGGACGGACTGAAGGGCCTCGAGATGGTGCTGCGGGAGCGCCCCAGCCTCGTCGTCACCGATCTCATGATGCCCGGCATCGACGGGTTCGCCCTCACGCGCCGCCTACGGGAGAACCCGCAGACGCGCCACATCCCGGTGCTCATGCTGACGGCGCGCGGCGACCTCGAGGACCGGGTGAAGGGCCTGGAGACCGGCGTGAGCGCCTACCTCACCAAGCCCTTCTCCCCCAAGGAGCTCGTCACCTGCGCGCGCCAGCTCGTGCACGCGAAGGAGGAGACCGCCGATCTCGTGCTCACGCAGCGCATGGAGTCCCTGGAGATCGTCGCGGCCGGCCTCGCCCACGAGATCAACAACCCGCTCAACTACGCGAAGAATGCGCTCGCGCGGGTGCGCCTGGACGCCGACCTGGTGCTGTCGCTGGCCGGGGAAGCGGCGGCGCGGCCGCTGCAGCAGGCGGAGCGTGCCCAGCTGGAGCGCGTCGCCGCGCGGTTGCGCGACCTCCTGGGCGTCGCGGACTCCGGGCTGCAGCGTATCGGGGGCACCGTCGAGCTGATGTGCCGCTACGGCCGCGGAGGCTTCAGGCGCGAGGTCGTGCCCATCGACGCGTGGGAGGCGGCACGGACGGTGGTCGGCGTCGTGCGACCCGCGACTGGCCGGGCCGTCCAGGTCGAGCTCGACCTGCGCGGCGACGGCACGCTCGAATGCGTGCCCGAGGAGTTCCACCAGGTCCTGACGAACCTGGTCCAGAACGCCATCGAGGCCGCGCCCGAGGAGGGCGGGCGCGTTCGCGTGAGCGGGGTGGCCGACGGCGAGGTCCTGGTGCTCTCGGTCAAGGACAACGGCTCCGGGATCGATCCCGAGACGCAGGCGCGGCTCTTCACCCCGTTCTTCACCACCAAGGGCCCGGGCCGCGGAATGGGCCTCGGGCTCACCATCACGCGCCGCGTCGTGCAGAGCCTCGGCGGAAGCCTCCAGGTGACGAGCTCGCCAGGTGAAGGGGCCGAGTTCACCGTGCGGGTGCCGCGCCGCCAGGAGCCGAAGCTCGTCCCGATCGCGGGGTGACGGCCCTAACCGGAGGCGCCGCCAGCCGCGCGTGCCGCGGCCGGGCCCTACTACCCAAAAGGGCTCCTTCGAGGTAGGGTGGTCCTACGTCCCTCGCTTGGGTGGCGCAAGAACTCCGACATCGATGTCCCACCTCACCACCGCGCTCGCTTTCATCGCTGGCATCGTCGCTGCTCTGGCCCTGACGCGCTGGCCTCGTCGGCGCGCGCTGCACCGCGAGCATCGCTCGGTGGATCAGGGGGATAGCGCCCCGTGCGAGCTCGAGGCCGAGGGGGCACCGGGCGACGACCTGGGGAGCAAGCGCGAGCAGGGGGAGCGCGCGTTCCAGGCGAAGCTCCTGGAGACCCTCCACGACGCCGTCATCGGCCTGGATGCCGAGCTGCGGGTGCGCTCCTGGAACGAGGCCGCGCTGCGGCTCTATGGCTGGACCGCGGAGGAGGTCCTCGGCCGGCACGTCCGCGACGTCCTTCGAACGGAGTTCCCGGGCGGCGAGGCCGATCGGGTGCGGCTCTTCCAGGAGGTCGCCGCAGCCGGACGGGTCCGGACCCAGCTCGTCCAGTTCCGCCGCGACGGCACCCGCATCGCGATCGACGGGGAGTCCGCGGCGATCCACGGCGCCGACGGCTCCATCACCGGGTACGTCCTCGCCAACCGCGATGTCACCGAGCGTGCGCAGGCCGCGGCCGCGCTCCGGGCGAGCGAGGCCAAGTTCCGGGCCGCCTTCCACGGCGCCAGCATGGGGATCCTGCTCGTCGACGGGGACGGCCGTGTCCTCGAGTACAACCGCGCCTTCCGGGAGATGCTCGGCTACGAGGCCGCGGAGATGGACCGGCTGCAGCTGCCCGACCTCCTCCATCCCGACGACCTGAAGCGGTCGCGCCTGGCGGCCCTGGAAATGGTGCAGGGATCCTGCGACAGCCTCACGGACGAGCGGCGCTACCGACGGAAGGACGGCAGCTATGCCCCGGCCGTGCTGAGGTCGTCGGCCGTGCGCGATGGTGGCGGCGCGCTGCTGTACAGCGTCGGCGTCATCGAAGACGTGACGGAGAAGAAGGCGATGCAGGCCCAGCTCCTCTTTGCCGACCGGATGTCGTCCATGGGGACGCTGGCGGCCGGGGTGGCGCACGAGATCAACAACCCCCTCGCATTCATCCTCGCCAACATCTCGTTCGTGGCCGAGGAGCTGTCCAAGCTCTCACCCGGGCGCCCCGAGCTCCTGCGGGCGGTGGACGAGACGCGCGAGGGCGCCATGCGCGTGCGGGAGATCGTCCGCGATCTGAAGACCTTCTCGCGTCCCGACGAGAAGCGCGACGAAGCGGTGGACGTGCGGGAGGTGCTTCAGCTCTCGATGAACCTGGCGCAGAACGAGATTCGCCATCGGGCGCGGCTGGTGGTGGACCTGGGCGAGGTCCCTCCCGTGGCGGCGAGCGCCCATCGGCTCGGGCAGGTCTTCGTGAACCTGCTCATCAACGCGGCGCAAGCCATGCGCGAGGGCCACGCCCACCTCAACGAGCTCCGCGTATCGTGCCGGACTGGCGACGACGGGCGCGTGCTCGCGGAGGTCGCCGACACCGGCTGCGGCATCCCGCCGGACGTCCTGCCCAGGATCTTCGAGCCGTTCTTCACGACGAAGCCGGTCGGAGTGGGCACCGGCCTGGGACTGGCGATCTGCCACGGCATCGTGGCCGGGCTGGGAGGCGAGATCCAGGTCGACAGCCAGCAAGGTAGAGGGTCCACGTTCCGTGTCCTGCTCCCGTCCACCGTTCCGAGGACCTCGGTTGCCGCTTCCAACGAGCGCCCAGCCGCACGGCCCAGCCGATCCAGCGCCCGGATTCTCGTCATCGACGACGAGCCCATGGTGGGGCGCGCCATCGAACGCATGCTCGCCCGCGAGCATCGCGTGGTGGCGGTGACGAGCGCCGGCTCGGCGCTGGCGTGCCTCGGCGAGGAGATCAGCTTCGACGTCGTCATCTGCGACCTGATGATGCCGGAGATGACGGGGATGGAGCTGCACGGCGAGCTCGCACGCACGTCGCCAGCTCTGAGCGAGCGGATGATCTTCCTCACGGGCGGCGCCTTCACCGAGGCCGCCCGCGAGTTCCTGAGCCGCGTGCCGAACCCGCGGCTGGAGAAGCCCTTCGAACCCGAGGTGCTCCAGGGCCTGGTCGAGGAGCTGCTGTCGCGGAGCGCTGAAGCGCCCCTCGGCAAGGTCCTGCCGCTGCGAGCGTGATCCTCCACGCGGCCGTGGGACAGGGCCGGGTGGTGTGATACCTCGGGGTGCAAGGCGTCCCGGGCCGGACGACCCCGGGTCCGGACGACCATGAGGTCGGGCGCACCTGTGCGGTGCCGCGGATTCCGTAATCCGATCAAGAGCAAGCGCAGGAATGCTGGTTGCATCCTGGGTACGTATGTCTCGTCTCTCGACGCGCCACGCGACATCGCAGGCCGGGCAGGTCGGGGAGGCGGTGGCGGAAATTCGGGCCGGCGTCGACCAGCCCGGGATGCAGGCCGTGCTGCTCTTCTGCTCGCCGTCCTACGACCTGGCGAAGCTGGGAACGGCCATCCGGGATGCGTTTCCATGCCCGGTCATCGCATGCACCAGCGCCGGGCAGATCGGGCCCACCGGGTACCAGCGGGGCGGGATCACGGCCGCCAGCCTGGCCGGCGGAGACGTCGTCGCGCACCCGTATCTCATCACGCCGCTCTCGGAGTGCCGGGCGCAGGCGGCGACGATCGCCGCACAGGTCCGGAGCCGCGTCGACAGCCTGCCCTCCGATCGGCGCGCCTTCGGCCTCATCCTCGTCGACGGGCTGGCGCTCGCCGAGGAGGGCCTCACGGCCGCCCTGTACCAGTCCATCGGGAACGTGCCCATCGTCGGTGGCTCGGCCGGCGACGATCTGAAGTTCGAGCGCACCTGGATCTACTGCGACGGCGAGTTCGTCTCGGACGCGGCGCTCTTCACGCTCTTCGAGACCTCGCTCCCGTTCACCACCTTCAAGCTGCAGCACTTTCGGCCCAGCGACAAGAGGCTCGTCATCACCGCTGCCGACCCATCCAGGCGGGTGGTGAAGGAGATCAACGGACTCCCCGCCGCGGACGCCTACGCCGAGCTGCTCGGGCTCTCCGCGGAGCAGCTCGACGCGAACGTGTTCTCGAGGAACCCGGTCATGCTGCGGATCGGATCCGACTACTACGTGCGCAGCATCGCCCAGGTGAACCCCGACCGCAGCATCACGTTCTTCTGCGCCATCGACGAGGGCCTCGTGCTCAGGGTGGGCGAGGGCCTCGACCCCATCGCCACGCTCGAGGACGGGTTCCGCGACGCGCTCGCGAACGTGGGCGCGCCGTCGCTGATCATCGGCTGTGATTGCATCCTGCGGCGGCTCGAGCTGGAGCAGCGGCACCTCGACAGCCGGGCGGGCGAGTTCCTCTCCGCGAACAAGGTCATCGGCTTCAGCACTTACGGAGAGCAGTTCAACGCGGTGCACGTGAACCAGACGTTCACGGGAATCGCCCTGGGACAGTGACCAAATGGCCGGCCCGACCCTCGAGGAGCGCCTCGCGGCAGCGCAGAAGACCATCGACGCCCTCATGCGCCGCGTGGAGGAGAAGGTGTCGAGCGGGGAGTCGGCCTTCGCCGTCCTGGAGCAGAACATCGCGCTCGAGCGGGTGGTGTCGGAGAAGACCCGGGAGCTCGTCGCCCAGCGGCACGAGCTGCAGGAGGCGCTCTCGAGCCTCAAGAAAGCGCAGAGCGAGCTCATGCAGGCCCAGAAGCTCGAGTCGGTGGGCAGGCTGGCCTCCGGCATCGCCCACGAGATCAACACGCCCATCCAGTTCGTGAACGACAGCATCCACTTCGTCCGGGACGCCTTCCATGACGTGGCGGCGCTCGTCGAGAAGTACCGGCGCCTTCGCGCCTGCGCCCAGGCCGACCCGGCGATGCTGGCGGACCTGGACCAGGCCGAGCAGAGCGCGGAAATCGACTACCTGATGGAGAACATACCCAAAGCATTGGATCGCTCCGTCGAGGGCCTCGGGCGCGTCGCGACGCTCGTCCGATCGATGAAGGAGTTCGCCCACCCGGACCAGAGGCAGAAGGCGCCCGCGGACCTCAATCGCGCCCTCGCCACCACCCTCATCATCGCGCGCAACGAGTACAAGTACGTGGCGGAGGTCGAGAGCGACTACGGCGAGCTCCCCCTCGTGCCCTGCCATGTCGGCGAGCTGAACCAGGTCTTCCTGAACATCATCGTGAACGCCGCCCACGCGATCGAGTCGGCCACCAAGGGGACCGAACGGCAAGGCCGCATCCGCCTGGAGACCCGCTGCGAGGGCGCCTCGGTCCGCATCTCGATCTCCGATACCGGAACCGGCATCCCCCGCGAGATTCAGGAGCAGATCTTCGACCCCTTCTTCACGACCAAGGAGGTGGGCAAGGGCACGGGGCAGGGGCTCTCCATCGCGCGCAGCGTCGTCGTCGACAAGCACGGGGGCACCTTGTCCTTCGACTCGGAGCTCGGCCGGGGGTCGACGTTCCACATCAGGCTGCCGCTCTAGAGCAGCGACCAGTTAGAACCGCCTTCGAGTCCGTACCTATCCCCTCTCCCCCACCGAGGGAGAGGGTTAGGGTGAGGGGGCCGCCCGAAGCGACCGATCCGAGCGCGCCCAGGTTCGCCTCGGGCATGCGTCGCACGTCTGGTCCGGCGACGCTGGCAGCCGGTCAGGCTGCCTTCCCTGGGACCCCCTTCAAGCACCGCCGCAGGAAGCCGGTCACGAGCTCCATCGCCTGCTCGGGGCATCGTTGCAACACGAGGTGCGGAGCGTCCAGCATCCGGATCTCGGCGTCCGGGCGCAGCGAGCGGATCTCGATGGGGAGGGCACTGCGGAGGAGCCTGTCGTCCTTGCCCCCGATGAACAGGATGGGGGCGGGACACGCGCGCAGCGCTTCGGTTGCGTCCACGCGCAGTGCTTCCCGCACGCGTGCCGCCATGACGCCGGGCTCCACCGTGCCCACCGTGGACCGCACCTCGGCCACCAGGTCGTCGGGCGCATCGGAGCCTGCGAGGAGCAGCCGGACCACGTGCGGGGGCAGTGGCATGCGGAAGAAGGCTGGCGCGAGCAAGCTCAGCCTGCGGAACAGTGGAGCGGCGGGATTGCGGTGGAAGGTCGTCACCAGGACCACGCCCAGCAGACCGGCGGGAGCCTTCGCGGCCAGTCGAAGCGCGAGCGGGCCGGAGAAGGACTCTCCGAGCAGCGCGAAAGGGCGGTCCACCGGGAGCTCTCTCGCGACGAGCTCCTCGAGCGCGGCGTATCCCAGGAACCGATCGCGCGGGTACGAGAGGGCACGAAGCTCGAGGGCGCCGTCGGCCGCCGCCAGGAAGCGTGAGAACAGCCGTCCCGTTCCTTCGAGCCCGGGGAGCAGAATCGTCAACAGCGGATCGGAGGAGCCGGCCATGGCGCGCCATTCTACGACAGCGGCGCCGTGGCGCCCTCATCGGTCCGGACCGCCCGTGGACGCCGCTTCGCGTTCATCGGTTCGCTCGTCCAGGGACCACCCATGTGCGTGAGGGGGGTTAGCACCAATGCCAGTCAGTTAGCGCTGGCTCCAGGCCACGGCTGCACCCGCTGCGGACCTGGCGTGGTGACGCGCCGCCGCTTACGAGGGTCCCATGCGAGTCTTCGTGACCGGAGCGACCGGGTACGTGGGGAGCGCCATCGTGGAGGCGCTGGTGCGCGCGGGCCACGCCGTGACAGGCCTCTCGCGCTCGGAGGAGAAGGATCGGGAGCTGCGTCGGCTCGGCGCGTCGCCAGCGCGCGGCGCGCTGGGGGCGCTGGCGGAGATCGCGCCGTCGCTCGCCGGGCACGACGCCTTCGTGCACGCCGCGGTGGACTACGGGCTCGGCCCGCCCGCCGATCGCGAGGCGATCGACGCGCTGCTCGCCGCCGCTCGCGTCTCGGGCGGGCCCGCGGTGGTCGTCTACACCTCGGGCGTGTGGGTGCTCGGCAAGACGCCGACTCCGGCCGGGGAGGCCGTCTCCACCGATCGGCCGGCGCAGGCGGTGGCGTGGCGCCCGGCGCACGAGCGCGCCGTGCTGCAGGCGGGCAGCGCGGAGGTCGCCACCGTGGTGGTGCGGCCCGGCATGGTGTTCGGCGAGCGGCGCGGGCTCGTCTCGCCCTGGTTCGAGCAGGCGCAGTCGCAGGGGGCGGCGCAGATCGTCGGCGACGGCCAGAACCGCTGGGCGTTCGTCCACCGCTCGGATCTCGGGGAGCTGTATCGACTCGTCGTCGAGCAGCGGGCACGCGGAGTATTCCACGGTGTGGACGGGGCCTCGCCCACCGTTGCGGAAGCGGCGCAGGCCGCCAGTGCCGCGGCCGGGAAGGGCGCAATCCGATCCATTCCGGTCGAGGAGGCGCGGCGGCAAATGGGGCCCATGGCGGACGCCCTCGCCATGGACCAGGTGGTCCTCTCGACTCGCCGACCTGAGATTGGCTGGCGGCCGGAACACCCGCCCTTCGTGCAGGACGCTCCGAACGCGTTCCGCGAGTTCCGCGGCTAGCTCGCGAACGCGCTTCTCGGGGACGACGCGTGCGGGAGGGCCGCCGAAGCCCCGCGCCGCCGCCAGATGAAAAATCCGAGAACGCCGCCGCGCTCGGTCGGGATTCTCTGACCCGATTGCGTCAGAAATCTCCAAATTCATCTGCCAGGCGGTCTTCGTTCGCGATGGCGCATCGCGTTTGGGGTGGCAACGGAGCTGCCGGCCGGACATCCTTGACGCATGCGCACCGGGCTCCCCCTGGGCCGCCTCAGGCGGCTCGTCCACCTTTCGCGCGGCGCGATCAACGGCGCGGTGGACGTGCTGCGCAGGCGAGGCCTGCTACCGCTCGCGAACGTGCGGGAGAAGCTGGGGCTCGCCGCCGTTCTCGGCGGGAACGGAGGAGCAGCTCGAGGCCGGGCGTCGCGCGAAGAGGAGGCGGACAAGAGGACGCGGACGGCTCCTCGATTCCACGGCGAGAACGCCGGCTCGCTGCGGGTCTCGCAGACCACGGCGGGGGAGCCGCGCGCGGCTGCTCCGGAGCCGCCGGACCGCGCGGCGGAGGCCACCGCGCAGCTCCAGCACATCGGCCTCGTCGTGCCGCCCGAGCCCGGCGCCGTGGCGCACGGGAAGCCCGTGGACCAGCCTTCGGCGACCACCGGTGAAGCCGCCGAGATCCCGTGGGGTTACGGAAAGGACCGCGTCACCGCGGCGGCGCTCGACACGAGCCGCCTCTACGTTTACTGGGAGGTGACCGACGAGGCGATCGCCCGGGCGCGGGCGGAGCTGAGTGCGGCGGGCGCGGACGCGTGGCTGAACCTACGCATCTACGACACGACCGGCATCCTCTTCGACGGCACGAACGCGAACCACGCGTTTGATCACGGGATCGGCCGCTCCGAGCGGCAGTGGTTCTTCGACATCCGGCGGCCCACCTCCACGCTGTTCGTCGAGATCGGCATGCGGGCGCGCGACGGCGGGTTCGCGCGGATCGCGCGCTCGGGCCGGGTGGACTTTCCCCGGGTGGAGCCGGCGCCCTGGACCGACCCGGAATGGATGACGGTGCTGGCGGCGACGGGCGAGGCGCGGCTGGCCGGCCGGGGCATGCCTTCCCACGGAGGCGCGGCTCCTGTGCCACCCGCGCCGGAACGCGCGGAGGGCGTGGTCGCCGCGGCTCCTCGATCCTTCATGCCCATTCCGCTGTGGGTGATCCGCGACGCCGGCGGCCATGCGGCGTGGGTGCGCGAGCTCACCGAGTTCGGGTGGGAGCGCGTCGAATGGCGGGAGGTCGAGGGCGAGCACTGGTTCGAGCTGTTGGGCCGCCTGGAGTGGGAAGGGCCACGCACGTTCTCGACGTGGGAAGCGGGGCCGTTCACCTATCCGGTGGAGGTCGCCGAGCCGACGCGCGAGGAATGGGAGGGCCGCTCGGTCGCATACCGGGTCGGCGGCGTGACGCGCGTCGTCCACGGTCCATGGCAGGTGGTGATCCGCAACCTCGGCGCGCACGTCAGCCGCGCCGTCCTGGGGCGCTGGCAGATCTATCGTTCCTGGGTGGCGGAGGGCGGGCGCGAGGTCCGCCCGGGCACGGCCGGCCGATCGGTGCACCGGGGAGCGTCGGAGGTGCTCGCGGGCGCGAGCGAGCGCGCCTGGGCCTCGGGGAGCGAGCTCCGCCTCGGTGGCGCGAGCGAGGTGTGGCGCCTCGGGGCGAGCGAGCAGCGCCTCGGCGGCGCGAGCGAGTGGCTCTCCCGCGGAGGGAGCGAGCAGGTCCGCCGCGGCGCGAGCGAGCAATTGCACCTGGGCGCGAGTGAGCGCCTCTTCGCGGGCGCAAGCGAGCGCGCCGGGGCGAGCGAGCGCCGCCTGGGCGCGAGCGAGGGGCGCCTCGCCGAAACCGCCGCGCCGGCGGTGGCCGGCGGATACCCGAAGTCGGAGTGAGATCATGGCCAAGGGGTACTTCGCGCTCATCCTGCACGCGCACCTGCCCTTCGTGCGCCACCCCGACGATCCCACGGTGATGGAGGAGCGGTGGCTCTACGAGGCCATCACCGGCACCTACCTGCCCCTCCTGCAGGTCTTCGAGGGGCTGGTGGCGGACGGGGTTCCCTATCGCGCGACCGTGTCGCTCTCGGCGCCTCTCATCGCGATGCTGACGGACGATCTCCTCAAGGAGCGGTACGCCGCGCACCTCGACGATCTCATCGTCCTCGCGGAGAAGGAGCTGGACCGCACGCGGCCCGAGCCGCACTATCAGCGGCTGGCGGTGATGTACCGGGATCGGTTCCATGGGCTCCGGCACACCTGGCGCTGCCACGAGGGCAACCTGGTGCGCGCGTTCGCGCGCCTGCAGGATGCAGGGCGGCTCGAGGTCATCACCTCCACCGCCACGCACGCCTTCTTCCCGCTCCTCGATCGCCACTGGAGCGCCATGCGCGCGCAGGTCCACACCGCGGCGGACCTGTACGAGCGCCACTTCGGCTGCCGTCCCCGCGGCATGTGGCTCGGTGAGTGCGGGTACGTCCCGGGGTGCGACGAGCTCCTGCGCGAGGCGGCGATCCGCTACTTCGTCGTGGATACGCACGCGATCCTTTACGCCGACCAGAAGCCGGCGTACGGGGTGTACGCGCCGGTGTACTGCCCCACCGGCGTCGCGGCGTTCGGCCGGGATACCGAGTCGTCGCAGCAGGTCTGGAGCGCCAAGGAGGGCTATCCCGGAGACCCCCTCTACCGCGATTTCTACCGGGACATCGGGTTCGACCTGCCGATGGACTACATCGGTCCGCACGTCCATCCGGAGGGCATCCGGATGTACACGGGCATCAAGTACCACGCCATCACGCACGAGAAGCTGCACGACAAGTGGGTCTACGATCCGGACGCCGCGCGCGGGCGGGTGGGCCTGCACGCGTCGCACTTCCGCGGGAACCGCGAGAAGCAGGTCGAGGCCCTCGCCGCCGGCATGGACCGGCCGCCCATCGTGGTGAGCCCGTACGACGCCGAGCTCTACGGCCACTGGTGGTACGAGGGCCCGCTGTTCCTGAATGACCTCTTCCGCCAGCTCGCCTTCGACCAGAGCACCGTCGAGAGCGTGACGCCCGGCGACTACCTCGAGCGCCATCCGACGAACCAGGTGGCGACGCCCAGCCTCTCCTCGTGGGGAGCGAAGGGCTACTCCGAGTACTGGTGCAACGAGTCGAACGCCTGGACCTGGCGGCACGTGCATGCCGCCGCGGACCGGATGGTGGAGCTGGCGCGCCGGAGCCCCGAGGCGACGGGCCTCGAGCGGCGCGCGCTCAACCAGGCCGCTCGTGAGCTCATGCTCGCGCAGTCGAGCGACTGGGCGTTCATCATGACGACGGGCACCACCGTCCCGTACGCCACGCGCCGCTTCAACGAGCACATCCTGCGCTTCACGCGCCTGTACGAGGACCTGAAGGCCGGACGGCTGGACGAGCGATACGTGGCGGATCTCGAGGCGGGTGACAATATCTTTCCGCACGCGGACTATCGACTCTACGCAACCTGACGCGAGGCTTCAGGCCTCAGGCTTTGGGCCTCAGGAAATGCTCGCGAGCGCCGGCGCTTTTGCCGAAGCCTGAGGCCCGAGGCCCTGAACTGCATTCATTCGGGAAGGACATGCCCGACCGTCCGCCGCTCAAGGTCCTCTTCGTCACCTCGGAGGTGGTGCCGTTCGCCAAGACCGGCGGCCTGGGAGACGTGCTGGGAGCGCTCCCCAAGGCGCTCCGGCGCCGCGGTGTCGACGCGCGCGTGGTGGTCCCGCTCTACGCCGGGATCGACTGGCAAGCGCTCGAGCGCCTGGAGGGCACGCTCGACGTGCCGATGTGGTGGGGCAACGCCCGCGCGGCGGTGCGGCTCGGATACCTCCCGGGCAGCGACGTGCCCGTCTACTTCCTCGAGTACCATCGCTACTTCGACCGGCCGTACCTCTACGGACCGCCCGGCGAGGCCTACCCCGACAACCTGGAGCGATTCGCCTTCCTCTCGCGCGGCGCGCTCCAGCTCGCGAAGGCGCTCAACTTCGTGCCGGACGTGCTGCACGCGAACGACTGGCAGACGGCGCTCGCGCCGGTCTACGTGAACACGGTCGAATGGGCGCAGCCGCTGCACGGCGCGGCGACGGTCTTCACCATCCACAACCTCGCGCACCAGGGCGTCCACGACGGCGGGGCGATGTTCGTCACCGGCCTCGGCCAGGGCCACTACCACGCCGGCGAGTTCGAGCATTTCGGCACCTTGAACCTCGTGAAGGCGGCGCTCCGCCACAGCAACGTCCTCTCGACCGTGAGTCCGACGTACGCGCGGGAGATCCAGACCGGCGAGTACGGCTTCGGGCTCGACGGGATCCTGCGCGAGCGGCGTCGCGATCTGTTCGGCATCCTGAACGGCATCGACGTCGACGAGTGGAGCCCGGCGACGGACCGATACCTCCCGGAGCGGTTCTCGAGGGAGCGAATCGAAGGGAAGGAGGCGTGCAAGTCGGCGCTGCAGCACGAGGCGGGGCTCCAGGCGGATCCGCACGTCCCCGTCTTCGCCGTGGTGGGACGGCTCGTGGAGCAGAAGGGCCTCGACGTGCTCGCTCACTGCATGGAGCGCGTCCTGTCGTGGCACGTGCAGTTCGTGCTGCTCGGGGTCGGCGACCGCGAAGGGGAGCACTTCTTCCACGCCCTCTCCGCGCGGCACCGCGACAAGTTCAAGGCCTGGATCGGGTTCGACAACGGCCTCGCGCACCGCATCGAGGCGGGCGCGGACTTCTTCGTGATGCCGTCTCGCTTCGAGCCGTGCGGCCTCAACCAGATGTACAGCCTGCGTTACGGGACCCTTCCCATCGTCAGGGCCACGGGCGGACTCGTCGACACCGTGCGGAGCTACGACGAGGCGACCGGCGACGGGACGGGGTTCGTCTTCTCCGATCTCGCCCCGGACGCGCTCGCCAGCACCATCGGCTGGGCGCTCTCGACGTGGTACGACCGGCCGGAGCACGTGAAGGCGATGCGCCTGCTGGCGATGGAGCAGGACTTCTCCTGGGATCGCGCCGCCGCCTCCTACGAGCGCCTCTACCTCGAGGCGTACCAGCGCCGCCGGGGACACGCCTTCCCGGGGTATGTGGAGGCGCGCGACGGCCAGGATCACTCGGGGCGGGCCGCGTGACGCGGAGCTTGTCGTATAATCATGGAGCGCCGGAGGAGAGGAAGGATGCCCGCCCCCAAGATCGCGCTGGAAGGCGCCCCCGACGCGGCCGGGGCGCCGCTCACGGCATCCGTTCCCTGGTACCGCCGCTGGGAGCTCGGCGCCAACGTCTACGACGGGACGGAGCTCGCCGGCGCCTTTGGCGACCTCGGCACGCTCATCCCCTTCGTCGTCGGCTACATCGCCGTGATGAAGGTCGATCCGCTGGGCATCCTGTTCATGTTCGGGCTCAGCGAGGTCGTGGTCGGGCTCTACTACAAGACGCCCATCCCCGTGCAGCCGATGAAGGCGATCGGCGGAGCGGCCATCGCCTCCGGCGGGGCGATGAGCGCCGGGATGATCTGCGGCGCGGGCCTCTTCACCGGCCTGTTCTGGCTGCTGGTGGGGACGACCAAGACGGTGAACCTGGCGACGAAGCTCGCCGCCAAGCCGATCATCCGGGGCATCGTGCTCGGGCTGGGTCTGCTCTTCATCACGGAAGGCGTCAAGATGATGCTCGTGACGCCCTGGCTCGGCGGGCTCGGGCTCGTCATCACCTTCGTCCTGCTCACCTATCCCAGGTTCCCCGCGATGTTCGCCTTGCTCCTCATCGGGGCGGTCGCGACGTACGTGCTCGATCCCGTGCACGCCAGGCAGCTGCTCTCCACGCGGCCGGACTTCCGGATGCCCGTGTTCACCTTCGGCAGGATGAGCTGGAGCGAGTTCGTCGCCGGCTCCCTCCTGCTCGCAGTACTGCAGCTCCCGCTGACCATCGGCAACGCCGTCATCGCCATCCGCGCCGAGAACAACGAGCTCTTCCCGGATCGGCCGGTGAGCGACCGCATGATGGCGATCTCGCAGGGCGTCATGAACCTCCTCTCCGCGCCGTTCGGCGGGATCCCGCTGTGCCACGGCGCGGGAGGCATGGCCGGCCACGTCCGCTTCGGGGCCCGCACTGGCGGCTCCCTGGTCATGCTCGGCGTCATCATGATGGCGCTGGCGCTGTTCTTCAGCAACTCGGTGGGGCTCCTCTTCCAGATCTTCCCGAAGGCCGTGCTCGGCGTGATCCTCTTCTTCGCCGGGACGGAGCTCGCGATCACGACGAAGGACATCGGCAGCAAGAAGGAGGACGTGTACGTGATGCTGGTGGTCGCCGGCTTCGCCATGTGGAACATGGGCGCCGCCTTCCTGGCGGGCATCCTCCTGTACCAGGCGTTGCACCGGCGGTGGCTGAAGGTCTAGTGGTGCGCGTCGCCCAGCGGCACTAGCTGTTCCTCCATGCCGAGGGAGGCTCCCATGCGCGTCGTCGTCGCCCCCGACTCGTACAAGGGGAGCATCACGGCCCTGGGCGTCGCCGAGGCCATCGAGCGCGGCGTCCGCGCCGTGTTCCCCGGGGCCGACGTGTCGAAGGTTCCGATCGCTGACGGTGGCGAGGGTACGGTCGACGCCCTCGTGGTCGCGACGAAGGGGCGCATCGAGGAGCGGACGGTCCGCGGCCCGCTCGGCGATCCCGTGAGCGCCCGGTGGGGCGTGCTCGGCGACGGCGAGACGGCCGTGATCGAGATGGCCGCGGCGTCGGGCCTGCCCCTCGTCCCGAGAGAGCGGCGCGACCCGCGCGTCACCACGACGTACGGGACGGGAGAGCTCGTACGCGCCGCGCTCGACGCGCGGCTCCGGAAGCTGGTGGTGGGGATCGGCGGCAGCGCCACCAACGACGGTGGCGCGGGATTCGCCAGCGCCCTCGGCGTGCGTTTCCTCGACGCGGCGGGACGCGAGCTGCCGGAGGGCGGGGCCGCGCTCGCGCGCCTCGAGCGCATCGACCTCTCCGGGCTCGACCCGCGCCTGGCAGCGGCGCGGATCGTGGTCGCCTGCGACGTGGACAACCCGCTCATCGGCTCGCGCGGCGCGTCGGCCGTCTTTGGCCCGCAGAAGGGCGCGACGCCCGACATGGTTCGCGAGCTCGACGCGGCGCTGGCGCGCTATGCCGAGGTGGCGCGCGCCGCGACCGGCCGCGACGTGGCGATGGAGCCCGGCGCGGGCGCCGCGGGTGGTCTCGGCGGGGGCCTGCTCCTCTTCACGCCGGCGCGGCTGCGCTCGGGCGTCTCCATCGTGCTCGAGACCACCGACTTCGACGCGCTCGTGAAGGGCGCCGACCTCGTCATCACCGGCGAGGGGCGCACCGACTTCCAGACGGCCATGGGGAAGGCGCCGGTCGGCGTGGCCGCGGCGGCGAAGCGTCACGGGGTGCCCGTGGTCTGCCTGGCCGGCGGCCTCGGCGACGGCGCCGGGGACGTGCTCACGAAGGGGATCGACGCGCTCGCGAGCACGGTGCCCGGACCCATGTCGCTCGAGGAGTGCCTCGCGAGGGGCAGCGAGCTCGTCGAGGCAGGTGCCGAGCGGCTCTGCCGGATGGTGAAGGTGGGCATGAGCATGTGCAGGTAGTCCCTTTGCGGCATCATGCTGGGACGCGGCGGACCTCTCCCGCGTCGCGCGCGCCCGGTCGCGTCTGAATCCGAAGCGGCCTCGACGGGGATGGGGATCGCGGGAAAGGCCCGGCCCGAGCACGCTCGGAAAAGGCGCAGTCGCCGCGTGGGGCTCGTCCGTCGCGGTGGCAGCCCCAAGCTCGTCCCCCGCAGTCGTGGCGCGGGGGCCTGTCCCCCGCCGGCGGCGCCGCCGGCGGATTGTCCTGGCGACTAGGGACAACCGCTGCGCAATCTATGATTCGCGTCAATCATGACCCATGACGGGACTGGTACGCGACGCGCCGCGCCATAAAGTGAAGACCATCGGAGACCGGAATGCAGAGCAGAGCGCGAACGCGGGTGCTGGTGGTTGACGACGACACGGCACTTCGAGAGGGCCTGGTCGCTCTGCTCGCCCGCAAGGGATACCAGGTCTTCTCAGCGACCCAGGGTGAAGAGGGGCTGGAGCGCCTTCACGAGTTCCACCCGCAGGTCGTGCTCCTGGACCTCGTCATGCCGATCATGGACGGGCTGTCCTTCCTGACCGAGAGAAACCGCCATCCGTCGCTGGCCAAGATCCCGGTCGTGGCGATGACGGCGACTGGGGACGGCGGTGGCGCGCTGGAGAGGAACGCCGACGCGCTCGTCTCGAAGCCGTTCGAGGCCGAGGACATACTGAGGCTCGTCGACCATTACGCTCGACGAAGCTGAAGCACGTTCGGGCCGCTCCCGGTTTCGCGTTTCGGTAGACGTGAGCGGCTCAGGCGGGCGGTCCCGCCCGGCCACTCGACCTCAAGTCGTCCGCAGGATCTGGCGGCAGACCGCGTTCGGCCACGGCGCCGACAACGGCCACTACACCGCGCACTCTCCCGGCGCCGGCTCCGGCGTGAACGCGCCTTCCTCGCCGGGATCGACGTAGTCCTCGGAGTGGGCGGTCTCGACCGAGAGCTCGCTCAGGTCTCGGAGCACCGCCTTGGCCCGTTCCAGCGCGACCCGCGCGAAGAACGCGGTGGCGGTCTCTCCTGGCCCGCGCTCGGCGCGATAGAGCGTGAGGAGGCGCTCGATGGCCAGCGGAACGCGACGAGCCGGGACCTTGGCGGCGAGCCGGCCGAACCGCGCGCCGTCGTCGTCGACGCCGCCGCCCAGGAGCACGAAGTACTGCGGGACCATCCGACCACCCACCTTGCGCGCGCTGCCCTGCAGGCCGATTCCGGCGATGTGGTGCTGGCTGCAACCGTTGGGGCACCCGCTCACCTTGACCGTGAGATCCGGCGCCAACGCCACGAGATCGGGCCGGCTGCGCAGGTGGGCCTCGATAAGCCGGCCAACCCCGCGCGAGGCCGTGACGGCCAGCTTGCAGCTCTCCGCGCCGGGGCAGCTCACGACGTCCGCGATCGTCCCCGCGGCGTCCTTGCCGAGGCCCGCCGCGGCCAGGCGGCGGAAGAGCTCGGGGGCCTCGCGTCCCCGCACCCAGCGCAGCAGCAGGTCCTGCGAAAGCGTTACCCGGACCGTTCCGTCGCCATAGGCGTGGGCCAGATCCGCGATGATCCGGAGCTGGTCAGCGGTGACGTCGCCCAGCGGCAGCGTGATCGCGGCCGTCACGAACCCGAGCTGTCGCTGGCGCCGCACGTTGCTGGCGAGCCAGGCGGCGAGCGCAGCGCCGCCCTCGGCGTCCGGCCCGACCACCGGCAGGATCCCAGGTCCCTTCAACGGCGTGGCGCGTGCCCGGGCTGCCACGTCCGCCGGGCTGGGCGGAAGCGAGCGCGTCCACGAGGGGGACCGCTCCACCGGTGGGTCCTCGGGGTCGAAGGGCAGGGCCGGCGCGCCGCGTGCCCGCAGCTCGACGAGCTCACGGCCCACCTCGGCGCGGAAGGCGCTCCAGCCCATCTTGCGGATGAGGAA
>JBGQLS010000076.1:0-17714 GCA_041500205.1 Anaeromyxobacteraceae bacterium
CCCCCCGACAGAGCTGAAGACGGAAGCCTTGACAGATGACCCTTCATAGAAGGGAGACGGGATCCCTTTGGCCTCCCCTCTCGTGGAGGTGTGCTGCGCCGGCTGCCGCGCTCTTGAAGCCGTCGAACCTACTTGTGACTAATGCCGAGGGCTTTGCCCGGCGGGGCGGGGGCGGCCTGCGCCCCCGGCGACTCAGCCCCCCCGCCGCGGTGTCCGAAAAGGGCGGAACGTGAGTCGGAGCCAGCCTGTTGGAAGTGCCCCTCCGTCAGCGCGCTCTTCTCCACGCTGCGGCGAAGAAGCCGTCGCATCCGTGGCGGTGGGGCCAGGTGCGAACGAAGCCGTCGAGCTCCTCCGCGCCCGCCATGGCCCTTCTCTTCGGGAGGGCAGGCGCCTCGCCCCCGCCTGCGGCGCCTTCCGGCCGTCCCGGGGTGGGCCCGGCCAGCGCTCGCCCGGCATCTTCGCGAATGAACTCAGCGTTCGACTCTTCGAAAGCGAGCGCCACCTCTTCGTCTTCTTCCCTGCGGAGGGTACAGGTCGCGTAGACGAGCCGCCCGCCAGGCCGGACACGGGCCGCGGCGCGCGCGAGCAGCGCCAGCTGCAAGGGCGGAAACCGCTCGAAGGAGCTGGGATCGAGCCGGAAGCGCAGGTCAGGCCCTCGCCGCAGGGCGCCCAGCTCCGAGCAGGGCGCGTCCACCAGCGCCCGATCGACGGCCAGACTTGCCGGAGGCGCTTCCCCATGCACGCGGATGATGGCGCGCGCGCCCGCCCGTTCCGCGCGCCGGGCGAGGCGTTCCAGGCGGTCGGCGCCGACGTCGGTCGCGTGCACCGTCCCCAGGTGGCCGACCGCCGCTGCAAGCTGGAGCGCCTTGCCGCCGGCGCCCGCGCACAGGTCCAGCACGGCCTCTCCGGGGCGGGCCCGTACGCTCTCGGCGACGAGCTGGCTCCCCTCGTCCTGCACCTCGAACAGGCCCTCGCGGTGCGCGGCCAGGCCATAGACGTTGGGTCGCGCCGAGGTGACTACGAGCGCCGACGGGACGAGCTGGCCGCGGCGGGTAGCGACGCCGTCGGCGGCGAGCCTGACCGCGAGTGCCTCCGACGTGGTGCGGAGCAGGTTCGGCCGCAGGCAGACCGGGCCGGGGAGGTTCAGGGCGTCGGCGAGCGCCGGCGCTCCGGCGCCGGCCTCGCGGACGAGCGTCGCCGCGAGCCAGTCGGGCAGGGAGAAACGGAGCGCGAGCTCGCGGGGTGGCGGTCTCGGTGGGGGAAGCGTACCAGGCGCGAGGCCCGCGATCTCCTCGGCCTCGGACCCGGCGGCGCCGCCCAGATCGCGCACGAGCGCGCCGAGGAGAGCGAGCGGAGGGACGTGGGGCCGCGCCGCCTCCTGCGGGAACCGGCTGGCGTGCCACGCCAGGCGAAGGCGCCAGAGCCCGATCCCGAAGATCGCCTCGGCTGCGGCCGTGCGCTCGTCGCAGGCGAGGCGGCGGTGGTCTCGCAAGAACCGGTCGAGCACCCGCTCCGCGGCCTGGCCCGCCAGGACGGCGGCGAGGGGCGGTTCCAGCTCGGGTCCGAGCCCCAGCAGCGCGCGCCATGGCACGGAACGGATGCGGGCCTCGGAGGCGGTCTCGGCCGTCATGTCGCCGAACGTACCACCATCATCCGAGCAGCTTCAGACCGGCCGGGAGGCTCTCGCCGAAGATGCGCTGCTCGTCGGCTGCTCCCAGCGCGACAGGCTCGCGAACGGGTCGGGCGAGCGACTCGGGGGCGCCCGCCTCCGCGAGCACGCGCAGGGCGAGTTCGCGCGCCTCGGGGCCGACGTCGCGCGCCCGGTCTCCCGACATCCGCGCCAGCTGAGCCACGGGGAACGCGAGGTCGGCGCGCCTCGCAGGAAGGGACACCAGGCGCTCGAGCCAGCTCTCGGCGACCTCGGGGTCGACGCAGGTGTGGCCGCTACCGTGAAACGGAACGCGCGCGCCGAGCCTCCCGAGCGCCCACAGCAGGTGCGGCGCCGGACCCTCCCGAGCGATGCGGTCGAGCACCGCGTCGCCCACCTGGCGCTTGCGAGTGGGGGACACGCGCTCCAGGCTCGCCGCGAGCCGGATCATCTCGTCGATCGCCTCGGGCTTCACGCCGGTGACCCGCGGTTTGACCTTCCGTGTGTCGGTCGGCGGCAGGAAGGGCACGAGGAGATCGAGGATCCGGTTCTGCGCCGCGTCCTGGAGTCCTCCGGCGATGCGACGCCACAGGACCCACCAGGCCTGCCAGTTGCGGGGCTCGGCCTGGAACTGCAGACCCTCGCCGAAGGTGGCGAACGTCTCCCCCGCGCGCCAGGCGTCGAGCGGCGCGCCGAAGCCGGGGCGAAGCGCGTAGCCGGCGAGCGCGAGCCAGAGCCGCTCGTGATCCGCGCTGCGCCGCCGGCGCGCCGTCCCGGCGTGGAGCGCCGCCCAGAGTTCGCGCAGCACGGGTACGTTCCAGCTCTCGCGAGGTCCGAGCACCTTCTCCAGGGCCCGCGCGAGCCCTTTCACGTCGCGCTTGTCCACCGGAGCCGGCTTCTTGCCGTAGTACAGCTCGACGAGGCCTCGCGCCTCGGCGAAGCGCTTCGGCATGGACGCCACCTCGGAGGCTGGCGAGTCGAAGACGGTGTCGCCACCGCGTAGTCCGAACTCGAGCTTCCAGCGGGCGTCGCGGTCCTGCGCCACGCAGAAGACCTCGAGCGTCCCGATCTCGGTGAGGGCAGCGCGCAGCCGGACCGGAACGTCTTTGGACGGGGGGGCCGCCTTGGTGCCGGCCCTGTCTTCGGAAGCGCTGCGCGGTGCTCCGCGCTGCCCCCCACTCGCTCCGGGGTAGCCTTCTCCGGCTACCCCTCCGCGTGAATTTGCGCCCTCCGTGGGCGCGCGCAGGACCGTCTCGATGGGCGGCAACGTCTGGAACGAGGAGTCGTCGATGGAGACGAGGTCGCCGGGTCGCTCGAAGCGGGCTCGGGTGGTGGCGTAGAGCGGGAAGCGCACCGGACGATCGAGCAGCAGCGCGAACGTGCGCTCGACCTCCACCGCCGTGCCCTCCTCCTGATGACGCGGGATGAGGCAGAGCGCCTGCGGTGCTTCGCCAGGAGCGTCGACGCCCACGAAGTAGGCCCGGGCCGTGCCGCCGCCGATGCGGAGGCCGAGACCGCGCCGCACCAGCGCGAAGTGCGCCGCGCCGCGCGCCACCGCCACGTCCAGGCGGTCGGTCTCGAGCAGGTCCACCTCCGGCGCACCTGGGAACCAGCTCGAGACGACCTCGCGCAGCCGCACCCGGACGGCCGGGGGGGTGAAGACCCCGCCGTTGAGGAGCAGTGCATCCGGCCGGGGGAGCAGCGCGGAACGCCCGTCCGCGGCGGCCACCTCCGCCGCGTGGTCCCTCAGGAACGCGAGCGCGTGCCGCGTGACCGCCGGATCCGCCTCGTACGGCAGCCCGAGCTCCAGGAGCCCCGTTCGGCCCCGGCGCTGCGGCAGGTCTTCCTGGCCGCAGCGAGGAAAGAAGCCGTCGAGGAGCGTGGCCTCGACCTCCTCGCGGGAGAGCTCGGCGGAGAGAGTACCGCCCACGAGCCGGCTGCCGCGGCCCGGGATGACCACCGCGGCCCGATGGGCCGATTCGGCCGCCTGGCGTTCCGGCGCGAGCAGCTGCTCCTTCGCCATCCGACAAGCCTGCACGAGAAGCGACCACTGCACCGCATCGAGCCGCACGCCGAGCCGCGCCTCGACCTGGCGCGCCAGCGTGATGTCCACGTTGTCGCCGCCGAGGAGGAGGTGATCGCCGACGGCGATGCGCGACAGCGCGGGCGCCCTCGCGCCGTCCTCGTCCGGCGCGACATGGATGAGGGTGAAGTCGGTCGTGCCGCCGCCCACGTCACAGACGAGGACGAGCTTGCGGTTCCCCAGCGTGGCGCCGAGTCGAGCCCGGTGGTGAGCGATGAAGTCGTAGAAGGCCGCCTGCGGCTCCTCGAGCAGCGTCACATGCTCGAGGCCCGCCTCGCGCGCGGCACGGAGCGTGAGCTCGCGGGCCACCTCGTCGAAGGAGGCGGGGACCGTCAGCACGATCTCCTGAGCCGGCAGCGGGTAATCCGGGAACCGGGCCGCCCAGGCGTCGCGCAGGTGCGAGAGGTACAGCGCCGAGGCCGCCACGGGCGACAGGCGCCGCACGCCCTCCGGTGCGCCCCAGGGGAGGATATCGGCGGTGCGGTCCACACGCGGGTGGCTGAGCCAGCTCTTCGCCGAGGCGACGAGTCGTCCCGGAACGCGCGCGCCCTGGGTGCGCGCCAGCTCACCCACCACCACGTCCGGCTCACCCCAGGGCAGGCGGCGGGCGCCGGGTGGCAGCTCGTGCTCGCCCGCGACGTAGGCGCTCGAGGGCAGGAGAGGGCGCTCGCCGACCTCGCCCGGAGCGACGAGCTGCGGGATCGACATGACGCGCAACGCTTCGGCTGGGTCTCCCTCCGCCGCCAGGTCGACGTAGGCGAGGGCGGTGTTGACCGTGCCGAGGTCGATCCCGACCAGGAACCGGGAGCGGGCTTCGCCCGAGGGTGCGTGCGTCATGCCGGAGGCGCGGCCTGCTCCGGCGCGCCCTCGCCGCGCAGGTTGAACTCCACCTTCCAGGCGCGGCCCTTGGCGTCGGCGCACTCCAGCTCGAGCGTGCCGATTTCGGTCACGTGCGCGCGGAGCGAGACGGGAACGACCTGTCCGGCCTCGCCGCTCTCGACGGGCAGGGTCGCCTCGATGGGCGGCAGCTCGTCGAGGTCCGCCTCGCGCTCGACGATGGTCCCGACGCGATCGTCGCGTCGCAGGGAGGAGGCGAAGAAGCGGAACCGGGCGGGCTCGCCCACGACGAGCCCGAGCTCGCGAGATGGCAGCTCCGCGCGCGAGCCTTCCTCCATGCCCATCGGCGCCACGCAGAGGGCCTCGACGGGAGGCGCGAGGCCTGGCACCGCCGGCATGGCGGTCTCGATGCCGACGTAGTAGGCGCGAGCCGTGCCGGCCCGGATGCGGATGCCGCGGCCGCCGCGGACCCGGCCGTAGGTGGCGCCGCCCTTCGCCACGGCAAGATCGAGGTCGACACCGGGGAGTTCGCGGGGCGGCTGGCCGCGCTCGGCCGCCACCCAGCCCGCCACCACTTCCACGATACGGTCCTTGAGCTCGCTCGACTTCATGACGCCCCCGTTGAAGAGGAGCGCGCTCGGGTGGAGCAGGGCCTTGCCGGCCAGGCGAGGGCCGGGCGCGCTGGAGGCGTCGAGGGCCTCCCGGTGCCGGCCCAGGAAGGCCGCCAGGTGCCGGGTGATGGCCGGATCCGAGGCGTATGGGAGGCCGAGGGTGGTGAGCGCGGAGCGCCGCTGCGCCAGGGGACGCGCGCTCGCGTCGACGCGCGGCAGGAACCCGTCGACCAGCGTTTCCATCAGCTCGAGCCGCTCCAGCTCGGTGCGGAGCGCTCCACCCACGAGGCTCGATCCCCGCCCCGGAACCGCCACGGGTACGCTCGCCTTCGAGGCGTCGGCGAACAGCGTCTCCTTCGCCTGACGCGCGCCGTGGGTCAGCGCGACGAGCTGCCAGCGGTCGATCTTCTTGCCCGCCGCAGCCAGCTTCTGCTCGAGTCGGTGGGCGAGCGCGAGGTCCATGTTGTCGCCGCCGAGCAGGATGTGGTCGCCCACCGCCACCCGCTCCAGCGCGAGTTCGCCGGCTCGGTCCACCACGGCGATGAGGCTGAAGTCGGTGGTGCCGCCGCCCACGTCGACGACCAGGATGAGGTCGCCCGGCTTGACCAGCTTCCGCCAGCGCTCGCCCATCGCGTCCACCCAGGCGTAGAGGGCCGCCTGCGGCTCTTCGAGCAGCACGAGGTCGCGCAAGCCTGCCTGGCGCGACGCCTCCACCGTGAGCTCGCGCGCCACCGCGTCGAACGAGGCGGGCACGGTGAGCGTCAGCGCCTGCCGCTCCAGCGCCAGTTCGGGGTCGCCCTTCGCGACGCCGTCGTTCCAGGCAGCGCGCAGGTGCGAGAGGTAGCGCGCCGAGGCGTCGAGGGGAGAGAGCTTCGGCACCTCGTCGGGGCTCCCGGCGGGTAGCGACGCGGCACGGCGATCGAGCGCCGGATGGCAGAGCCAGCTCTTCGCGCTCGAGACGAGGCGCACCGGCGTGAGCGCCCCCCGCTCTCGCGCCAGCTCCCCCACCACCTCGCGCCTCCCGCCGGAACCGGTGTCCCAGGGCAGGGCGATGGCCGCGGCCGGCAACTCGGATGGGTGCGGGAGATACAGGTACGACGGCAAGAGCTCACGCGCCCCCACCTCGCCCTGGTGCACGAGCTGGGGGATGGCGAGCACCTTGGGCGACGCGCTCTCGTCATCCAGCGGGAGATAGGAGAGCGCGCAGTTCGTCGTCCCGAGGTCGATGCCGACCGAGAAGCGTGGGCCGCTCACAGCTCCACCTCGGCGGGCGCGAGGATCCGCGGGTCCTTGGCCTGGGCCGGCGGGGGAAAGGCAGCCCGCATCGCGCGCCAGCCGTGGTGTCGGAGGCTGCCCTTGAAAGGCGGCTCGCCCGTCACGTTCCCGGTGAGCCGGACCGCGTTGGGATCGAAGCCGGGCGCGACCGTGACGTTCGCTCCCTCGGCTTCGCGATAGACGGGCTCGAGCTCCACGTACGCGTCGAGAGTCTTGCGACAGCCTGCGTGGACGGTTCGCGCGGCGGCGCCGATCTCGGAGTCGGAGAAGCCCTCGAGGCTCTCGGAGAGGAAATCGATCAGCCGTCCATCGCGTTGCAGCAGCTCGAGGACGTGCAGAGCCTCCGTTTGCGGCTGCACTACAGGGGACGTGCTCGCGGCCACGGCTGGCGGTGGGGGTGGCGCGACGGGGATCGGGGCAGGGACAGGCGTCGCCGCCGGAGCGGCGTGTACGGGAGCAGGGACAGGCGCTGCCTCCGGCGCGACGTGCACGGGAGCAGGGACCGGCGTCGCCGCCGGAGCGACGTGCACGGGAGCAGGGACAGGTGTCGCCGCGGGAGCGACGTGCACGGCAGCAGGGACCGGCGCTGCCTCCGGCGTGGGGGCGGGCACCGGGGTCACGGCTGGCGGTACGGGCGGTGGCAGGCGGAGCCGCTGCCGATCGCGGACCAGGTTCACCTCCTCGGCGAACCGCCGGTTCATGAGCACGTAGAAGAAAGCGACGAAAGCCAGGAAGAAGCGCTGGAGGGGCGAGAGGGTCCCGGTCATGCGAGCCTGTATTCCTCAACCCTCCTTGCGACGCAAGGGCGGCAGATCTTCGAACCCGGCCGCGCGCGGGGCGCTGCGCAGGATCGCGAGCAGTCCTTCGGGCGCCACGACCAGCTTCCGCCGCGTGAGATCGAGCCAGCCGCCCGTCACGACCACGCGCGCCGCAGTCTCGCCATTCGTCTTCGAGATGGTGTGACGGAGCTTCCAGCGGCCGCCGTCGGGCGAGAGCGCGAGCGCCTCGAGATCGACGGTTACCTGCTCTCCCAGGCCCACCTCGCGCAGGTAGTCGATCTCCTCGCGCAGGAGCACCGGCCCGAGGCCGGCTTCCTCGAACCGCTTCCAGTCGAACCCGCCCTCGGCCAGCCACGCGAGGCGGGCCTCCACGCCGATCTCGGGGTACACCGTGTGGCGTACGTGCCCGTTCGCGTCGGCGTCGGACCAGCGGAGCTGGAAGACTCGGCTGAAGCTCATGGTGGCTGCTTCTAACGACGCGGGCGTCGCGTCGCCCGCCCCGCCCACCCTGCTCAAGACCTGTCGAAGAAAGAATCGGTAGAACGCGCCGCCGCGAGCGGCCCCAAGCGGCCCCGGTCTGCTCGTGGGTTCCGTGACAGGATTCGGCGATGGCCCATCCCCTCGCCGGAAAACCTGCCCCCTCCTCGATGCTGGTCGACGTGGCACGTCTCCTGGAAGCCTATTCGGCGGAGCGTCCCGACCCCTCGAACCCGCTCGAGCGGGTGGCCTTTGGCACCTCCGGCCACCGGGGCTCGTCGCTCAGGAGGAGCTTCAACGAGGCCCACATCCTGGCGGTGGTCCAGGCGACCTGCGAGTACCGTGCTTCACAGGGCATCACGGGCCCGCTCTTCCTGGGCAAGGACACGCACGCGCTCTCCGGACCCGCGCAGGAGACGGCGCTCGAGGTGCTCGCGGCGAACGGGGTCGACGTGTTCGTGGCGGCGAGAGACGCGCCCACGCCGACGCCCGTCGTCTCGCACGCCATCCTGGTGCACAACCGCGCCCGGACGAGCGGGCTCGCCGACGGCATCGTCATCACTCCGTCCCACAACCCGCCCGAGGACGGCGGCATCAAGTACAACCCTCCCAACGGCGGACCAGCCGACACGAACGTCACGGGCCAGATAGAGGAGCGCGCCAACGCGCTTCTGGCGGGTGGCGCGGGCGTGAAGCGCGTCCCTCACCAGGCCGCGCTGCGGGCGCCCACGACGCACGAGCGCGACTACGTCGGTCCCTATGTGGCGGACCTGGGCAGCGTCGTCGATCTCGAGGCGGTGAAGCGCGCAGGATTGAAGCTGGGGGTCGACCCGCTGGGAGGGGCCAGCGTCGGCTACTGGGAACCCATCGCCAGCGCGTACGGCCTGTCCATCGAGGTGGTGAACCCGGTCGTCGATCCGACCTTCGGCTTCATGACGGTCGATCACGACGGCAAGATCCGCATGGACTGCTCGTCGCCCTACGCGATGGCGAGCCTGGTCGGCCTCAAGGACCGCTTCGACCTCGCCTTCGGTAACGACGCCGACTCTGACCGTCACGGGATCGTGACGCCTTCGTCCGGGCTCATGAACCCGAACCACTACCTCGCGGTCGCGATCGATTGGCTCTTCGCGTCGCGCCCGGGCTTGGCGGCGGGCGCCGGCGTGGGCAAGACGCTGGTGTCGTCAGGCCTAATCGATCGGGTGGCGAAGCGGCTCGGGCGGCGGCTGGTGGAGGTGCCGGTCGGCTTCAAGTGGTTCGTCGCCGGGCTCCTCGACGGTTCGATCGGTTTCGGCGGAGAGGAGAGCGCCGGGGCGTCCTTCTTGAGGAAGGACGGGACCGTGTGGTCCACCGACAAGGACGGCATCATCATGGATCTCCTGGCCGCGGAGATCCGCGCGGTCTCGGGGCGGGACCCGGGGCAGCGTTACGAGGACCTGGCGCACGAGCTGGGGCGTCCCGTCTACACCCGCATCGACGCGCCCGCCACGCCGAAGGAGAAAGCCGCCCTGAAGAAGCTCGCTCCCGAGGCGGTGAAGGCGGACCGGCTGGGGGGGGAGCCCATCCGCTCCAAGCTCACCCGGGCGCCCGGAAACGGCGCCGAGATCGGTGGCCTCAAGGTGGTGGCCGAGAACGGATGGTTCGCCGCGCGGCCCTCCGGCACGGAGGACGTCTACAAGATCTACGCGGAGAGCTTCCGCGACGAAGGCCACCTGCGAGAGATCGTCACGGAGGCACAGGCGATCGTGGCCGAAGCGCTCCGCGGACGCTAGGCCGACGAGATCAACGCGGACCATCTCCTCAAGACCTGTCGAAGAATGTGATTGCTCTGCGGCGTGGCCGGGGTGGGGCCCCGAGGGGCTTTGCCCGGCGGGGCGGGGGCGGCCTGCGCCCCCGGCGACTCAGTCGGTCACCATCGCCCGCCGCACCGCTTCGGCCGCGGCGACGATTCGCCACGCGGGTAGCGCGTCGTCCGGCCGAGCCTCGAAGCACCCGGTGCCGCGCAGGCGCAGCGGCGTGTCCGGCAAGCGCGGCACGAGGTGAACGTGGAAGTGGTGCAGCGCGTCGCCGATGGCAAAGGCGTACACGTGCTCGGCTCCGAGCGCCGCGCGCTGCGCCCGCATCACCCGCGCCGCGGCCGGACCCACCGCGGCCAGCTCGGCCGGCTCGAGGTCGTAGAGGGCGCGCGCGTGCCGGTCGGTGGTGAGGACGAGCCAACCGGAGATCGGACACGGTTCGGCCAGGGCGTGGACGGTGAGTCCATCGCCGCGCCAGACGATCCCGCCCGCGGGGCGCACCTCACCCGCCACGATGCGGCAGGCGAGGCACGGATGGTTGAGGTCTGTCATGCGGGCGCAGGATAGCAGCAGAGAGGCCCTGTCACCGCGCATCGTCTCCGTCGTCCGAGGTCACCCCCGGCCGGTGCTCCCAGCCGCGCCGGGCGCGCCCGGGAGCAGCGCAGGCACCACGAGCGCGGCCCAGGCCATGACGGCGCCGCAGAACGCGAGGCCAGCCACGGCCAGCCAGGCTGCGACACGTCCCAGGTCTATCCCGGCCAGGATCCGCGCTGCGAACGCGGTGGCGAGGAGCGCCGACATGGCGCGCAGGGTCGGCGGGCTCCCGTCGAGGCGCTCCGGCCGGCCGCCGTGAGAGAGCGCGACGTGGATCGCGACCGCCAGGGTCAGCTGCGCGAATCCGCCCACGAAGACAACGTGCAGCGCGGCGCCGCGAAACCTGGGCCAGAGCGCTTCCATCGAGAATCCGAGCGGCACGAGCCAGGCTGCGGCCCAGATGAGCCGCCGGTTGAGACCCGGCACATTCGGCAGGCGATGGATGCGCGCCACGGCGAGCAGCATGCACCCGGCGACGAGCGCGCGCAGGGCTGCGCCCAGCCGCAGGTCCTCGAGCACTTCGATGGGAAAGGAGGCGAAGAACAGCGCGGCGCCGAGCGCGTGCAGGGCGAGCCTGCGGCGATGGTGCGGCGGCGCTTCGATCTCCGCGAGAGATGCCTCGCCCCTCGTGAGCTGCGGTATGAGGACGCACCCCACGCCGACCACGAGCCCCGCGACCAGGCCCTGCACGAGCAGTCCGCGCCCAATTGCCCATACCTTGGGGCCGGCGCCCGGCTCGATTAGCGGCGCTACCGCCGTGAGAACCGCGCCCGTTCCGCCCGCGAGGATCGAGATCGGGACCCAGAGGAAGACCGCTGGGACGCGCTGCGTGGCGCGCGCCGTGCCCAGGCGGCGCAGGGTGAAGTCGAGCACGATCGCCATCAGCGCGAGCCAGAGACCATGGGCGAGTGCGCGGTCGTCGGCCCATGCGCTCGCCACCGACGCGGCAGGCAAGCCGAGCGCCGCAACCATCTGCCAGGGCGCGGGCGCCCGTGTCTGGGTGCGCCGCGGGACGAATGTGTAGAGGAATCCGACGATGAAGCAGGTGAGGAATCCCTGGATCTGCGCGACGGAGTGAAAGAGGGCCAGCGCGCCGCCCGCGGCGCCGCCGAGCGCGAAGGGCAGGACGGCCACCACGGCCAGGGCCGCGCCCAGCGGAAAGAGCAACCGGTAGGGCTCGCGACGCCATGCCGGCGCGGCGAGGTGGGGTGCCGTGGCCATCCCCGGAGTCTACCGGGGTGCCCGCGCCGGTTGTCGCACCGGATGGGCGCGCCCGACTTCCCCTCTCCCTCTCAAGGGACGATCTCGGCGATGGCGAGGAGCGCCGCGTCGAGGTCGGCTCCCTCGGCTCTCGCGGCGGGCAGGTTGACCACGACCCCCGCGCGGCTTCCGCGGTTGACGAGCGCGACGGCGAGGCCCGCCTCGGCCATCTCTCTGGAGCCGGATACCGAGAGCACGGCGCGCCGTCGGGCCACCGCGGCGATCTCCTTCACGAGCGGCTCGAGGCCCGTGCAGACGTAAACGCACGCCGGCGCGCTCCGCCCAAGGCGCGCGTCGAAGTCGGCCGCGTCCTGGTAGGGCATCGCCACGACGGCGATGGGCAGGCCCAGGGCGACCACCTCGCGCGAGACGTCTTCCAGGGCGGCGACCAGCTCGTCGCGCTTCTCCTCGGACCGGCGATCACCCGCACGGAAGGCGACGGCCACGCGCACGACGCCGTCGGCGCGCGCTCGCAAGTTCCGGTCGTAGACGAGAACCCGCAGCAGCAGGAGCGCCTGCTTGCGCGGCGTGAGGTCGTCGGCACGCGCGCTGCCTGCCGCCAGGAGCATGGCGGCGAGGAGGAGGGGAGCGGTGGCTCGGAAGCGGGCGCGCAAGTCTGGGCTTGGACGTTTGGAGTCTAGAACCGGTAGCGTACGCCGGCGCGAAGGGTTCGCGCCGGCTGGGCCATGGCCGAGATGGGAGCGAAGTCTCCGGGCACGGGATCGAGAGCGCGGGCATCGAACAGGTTCTGCACTCCGAGCTCGACCGCGAGGCCGGGCGCGCGCGGGACGTCCAGGACGGCGATGGCGTTGAGCAACGCCGAACGGTCGACCGCCCTCGAGCCGTCGCCGCCGGCGACGGTCGGATCCTTGGCCCGACCTGCGCAGCCAGCTCCGTTGAGCGAGAGCGTCAGCGGATGCCACAGGGCGCGCGAGGAGAGGGCGAAGTTCCAGTTCCATCCCGGGAAGTTGGTCCGGTGCCGCTCGTCGACCCCCTGGACCGAGACGCCGCCCCAGGCCTGCAGGAGGTCGCGCCAGCGCAGGGTGAGGGCGACCTCGGCGCCGCGCAGCCGGAGCGCGCCGCCGTTCTGGGAGATCTGCCGGAAATCGGCGGCGCCCGAGGGATCGACAACGCCGGGTGCCGGCACGCTCACGATCTGGATGAGGTCCCGGTAGTCGTTCTGGAACAGGCTCGTCGCGATGGACGCGACCCCCGAGAGCCGCCGCTCGTAGACGAGCTCCAGCGAGCGCACCGTCTCCGGCTTGAGTGAGGGGTTGGCGAGGTACGATACCCCGTCCTCGAAGAAGGCCTCCGCGGCGGTCGGCGCGCGGAAGCCGTTCGACCAGATCGCCTTCAAGGTGTCCGCAGGCGACGGCTGCCACACCGCCGCCGCCTTGGGCGTGAGGCGGTTCCCGAAGAGCTGGTGCGCGTGGAAGGTGAGGCCGCCGTGCAGCGTCAGGGAGCGGAGCACCGTCTGCTGGGCGAGCAGGTATGTCGTCAGCGTCCGGAAGTCCTTCTCGATGATCCCCATCCCGATCCCGTTCACGCGATCGTCGACGAGCGAGGGGACAGACGGGTTGTAGGAATGCTGGACCGTCTCGTGCGACTCGGCAGTGGCGCCCAGCATGAGGCGGGTCCCGGCGAGCGGCGACCATGTCCCGCGGGCGCCCGCCGACACCCAGCTGTCGAGGCCGTAGTCCTTGAAGTTGCCGACCCCCTCGGGGGGATCGGGGTAGACGAGCGCGTCCCAGTACTCGAAGCGGTCGTAGGCGGCGCGCGCGTCGAACTGGAAGGTGCTGGAGAGCTCCCGGGAGAGGGCGAGCTGGCCGAAGCAGGTGCGGTTCTGGAGGGTGTTGCGATCGTCGCCGACCTGCGAGGACCAGGGCGCCGAGGGGAGGCCGCGCCGGAAGTTGCCGCACGACGCGTTGGCGGTGAGACCGCGCCAGGAAACGCGGCCGTATCCTCCCTCCGCGTTCGCGCCGTCCTTGCCCGTGATCCGTCCCCCGGCCGGGACGGGCTGGTCGGTCCGGGCGAGGAGCTCGGGGAACGCGTGGTCGAGGCCGCGCGTCCCGAAGCCCTCCGCGCTGACGAACCAGTCGATGCCGTTCGACTGGCCGCTGGCGACGCCGGTCCCACCTCCGGAGCGGAAGGCGCCCTGGGCAGCGTCCCCGTAAGTAGAGAGCTCGACGCCGGGCGGACCGCCGCCCGTGACCAGGTTCACGACCCCCAGGTAGGCGGTGGGGCCGTAGAGGCTGCCCACCGGTCCCTTGATCACCTCGAGCCGCTGCACGGCCGCGAGCGGGATGGGGAGGTCGCGGCCCAGGTAGGACTCTCCGATGGCGAGGCTGTTGTTCAAGGGGTGGCCGTCGACCAGGATGAGGATGCGGGTCGTGAAGTCCCCCAGGCTGCCCATCCCGCGCACGCCGATCATCGGGTAGAGGCCGTCCGCGTAGCCGAACATCCCGGGCACCGACCGGAGCGCCTCGTCGAGCGTCCGAAACCCCTGGCGGCGGAGGTCATCTCCGGAGAGCACGAAGACGGAGGCGGACGCCTCCGAGGCGCGCTCCTCGTGCAACGCCACCGACTCGATGGAGAGGTCGAGGAGCGACTCCAGGTCGACGGCCGCGATCTCCACCTTGCCCCCGTCCGGATCGGGCTGCGCCATCGCGGCGGCAGGGATGGCCGCGAGGGCGAGCGCGCTTGCGAGCGCTCGAAGCGGGAGCTTCCCCGGTTCACGCCGTGGCATCGATGACCCTCCGTAGCTTCTCGAGGTCCAGGGGTTTCTCGAGCCAGGCGCGGGGATACCGTTCCATGAACTGTGAAGCACCCTCAGTGAACGCACCCCCCGTCATGAAGGTGACCACGTTCGCTTGCTGGGGGGCGACGTGGGACAGCTGTCCATGGAACTCCATCCCCGTCATCTCGGGCATCATCATGTCGCACAGGATGTGATCGAACCGCGCTCCATCCCGGATGAGGTCGAGCGCCGCCTGGCCGCTGGCGGCCACCGTCACACGGTGCTGGCGCGCCAGCGCGCGACGGACCGCTGCGCCCACCAGCGGCTCGTCGTCGACGACCAGGACGCGCGCCCCGGGCGCTTCGACGTGGGCGGAGGACCGGGAAGGCGGCTCCACCTCCGTGGCCAGCGAGGGAGGCAGCGCGACGCGAAAGGTGGTGCTCACCCCTGCCTCGCTCTCGACGGAGATCTCGCCGCCCAGCGCCAGCACGATCCCCTGCGAGATGGAGAGGCCCAGCCCTGTCCCGACGCCCACCGGCTTCGTGGTGAAGAAGGGGTCGAAGATGCGCGAGAGGTGCTCCTTCGATATCCCGGAGCCGTTGTCCTGGACCGCCGCCACCGCCCACCCGCGCGCATCCGTCCCCAGCGTCACGCGGATGAGGCCGCGCGGGGCGCCCTCGGGGATGGCCTGAGCGGCGTTGAGGAGCAAGTTCAGGAACACCTGGGACAGGCGTACCTCGTTGCCGTCCACGAGCGGAGCGGGAGAGAGCTCGTGCTCGAGGCGCGCGCGCTGCTTCAGCTCGTGCGCGGACATGGCGATGGCGGCCTCGAGCGCGTCCGCCACGCTCGTCGGCGCGCGCCGGTCCTCGTCGGTGCGGGCGAAGGCCTTGAGTCCCCGCACGATGTGCTGCACGCGGTCGGCACCCTGGCGCGACTCGGCGATGGCGGTGCCGAGCTCCATCAAGCGCTCCTGCAGCGCCTGGCGGTCGGCGCCGCCGCGCACCAGCGTGGCCACCTCCGACAGCTCCTCCGATGCGTAGCTCAGGTTTGCCTTGATGAACGCCAGCGGGTTGTTGACCTCGTGGGCCACGCCGGCTGCCAGTCGCCCGATGCTGACGCGCCGGTCGGCGATGATGAGCTGCTCCTGGGTGGTCTTGAGCTCGGAGAGCCGAGCGCCAAGCTCGCGGTTCGCCTCCTCCAGCTGGCCCGTGCGCTGGGCGACCCGGTGCTCGAGGCGCGCGGCGAGGTCCTCGATGGTGGACTTCTGCTGATAGAGGTGATCCAGCATGTGCGCGAGGGCGCGCGCGACGGAGCCCGCCTCGTCGCCTCGAAGCAGTGGTAGGTCGCCGGCGGCGGCGAAGTCCCCACTGGCGATGCGGCGCGCGACGGCGGCGATGTCACGCAGCGGGCGCACGAGCAGCGTGCCGATGGCGAAGGTGGCGACGAGCCCGGCCGCGAAGACCGTCACGCAGACGGCCAGGACGAAGTAGTGGGTCTTGTGACGGTGCGCCTCCAGGTCGTCGAGGCGGAACCCGACGAGCAGGGCACCGTGGTGGCCGAACCGGGTGGGGAGCGGAACGCGCACGTGCAGGAGCCCGCCCCGGTAGATGAGCTTCTCGCCGCCCTCGTCCGGGATGGGCAGGCCACCAGGTGGTCTGTTCCAGGCGGCTAGCTCGTCGCCGCCCCCGCGTGTCAGCACGGCGTAGGAGGCGCCGCGCGTGTGCTCGAGATGGCTGAGCACACGCATCGCGTTGACGGGATCGTCGAAGTCCAGGGCTGCCTCGGCGGAGGCGGCCGTGAGCCGCGCCAGCTCTTGCGCCTGTGCCTCGACCAGCCGCCGCGACTGCTCATCCACGAGCTCAGGGAGCCAGCTCGCGAGCGTGACGAACAGGGCCACCAGCAAGGCCGCGAACAACGCGACGAGCTTGGTCCTCTGCGAGAGCCGAGAGAGAAAGGCGAGGATTCCCCCCATTGGGCCGAGGGGATAGCAAGCCGCGCACCGATGTGGGCTGGCGCAGGATCGCTGAAAGCCCAGGGCAGCGCCGGGCGAAGGCACGGGGGTCAGGCGCGACCCATGGTTCGGGCGAGCCCCGGGCGGGTGGGGCCCGGTTCCGCCAGGCCTATGCCCAGTCGCGGGGGTTCCGGAGCACCTCGACGAGCTGCGCCTCGTCGCTCCCGGGCTCCGGGCGATGATCGTAGGCCCATCTCACCGTTGGTGGAAGCGACATGAGGATGGACTCTGTCCGGCCGCCCGTCTCGAGGCCGAAGATCGTGCCGCGATCGTGCAGGAGGTTGAACTCCACGTACCGGCCGCGCCGGATCTCCTGCCAGATCCGCTGTGCCTCGCCGTGAGGCTGCGCGCGCCGCCGCTCCGCGATGGGCAGCCAGGCCTCGAGGAAGCTCGACGCGCAGTCCTTCAAGAAGGCGAGCTCGCTTGCCGCGTCTCCCCCCATGTTCTCGAAGAAGATCCCGCCCACGCCTCGCGCCTCGCCGCGGTGCGGGAGGAAGAAGTACCGATCGCAGGCGCGCTTGAACTTGGGGTAATACGCCGTGTCGTGGCGGTCACACGCCGCTTTCAACGTGCGGTGAAAGTGGGCCGCGTCCTCCTCGAAGAGGTAGTACGGCGTCAGATCGGCGCCGCCGCCGAACCAGGCCTTGCCGCCCTGTTCGATGAAGCGAAAGTTGGCATGGGTGGTCGGGACGAGCGGGTTCCGGGGATGGAGCACGAGCGACAGCCCCACCGCGGCGAAGGCGCGCCCCTCGCCTTGCAGGCGCCGCGCGAACGCCTCCGGAAGCTCGCCCTGCACGTGGGAGAAGGACACGCCGGCCTTCTCCAGCAGCGCGCCCCGCTCCAGGATGCGCGTGACGCCGCCGCCGCCGCCCACCCGCTCCCAGGGATCGCGGCCAAACCGCGCCGTGCCGTCGAGCCGCTCCAGCGCGTCGCAGATCTCGCCCTGCAGGGCGGAGAGGAAGGCTGCGAGGTCGGCGCGAATGCGCTCGTGGACGCTGGTCACGGGTGTGCTCCGCATCGCCGCATCAGGAGCGGTCTAGCGGCGCGGCGCCGAGGGCACCGAAGAAGCGGTCGGCCCAAACGGGCCGCTATTCCGGCAGCCAGGAGTTCTACTGGTCGCTGCTCCAGGCGCGGCTGCCGCTCACGCGAATACGACGGTCTTGTTCTCGTGCACGATCACCCGGTCCTCGCAGTGCCATTTCACTGCGCGCACGAGGACGCGCCGCTCGAGATCGCGTCCCATGGCCCTCAGGTCTTCCACCGAGTGCCGGTGCGAGACGCGCCCCACGTCCTGCTCGATGATGGGCCCGGCGTCGAGCTCGGCCGTCACGTAGTGCGCCGTTGCTCCCACGATCTTGACCCCCCGGTTCCACGCTTGCCGGTACGGGTCGGCACCGGCGAAGGCGGGCAGGAACGAGTGGTGGATGTTGATGATCCGGTTCTGGAAGCGGCGCACGAATTCGGCCGAGACGATCTGCATGTAGCGCGCGAGCACGACCAGATCGACGTCGTCCTCGAGGAGGCGAAGCATCTCGGCCTCCGCGGCCGGGCGCCGCTCCTTCGAGTTCTCCACGCGGTGGAACGGCACCCCGAACCCCTCCACCGG
>JBGQLS010000077.1:0-17661 GCA_041500205.1 Anaeromyxobacteraceae bacterium
GAACGATACGCGGCGCATCGCTTCGTTGCGTCCTCCCTCACATAGCCGCTGGCTATGCTCGGTCGTCGCGCCTCGCCCTGCTTGCGTCTCGCTCGCCTGGCTCGGTCCCCGGTATTCTGAACAACCCTGTGAGCCCCGCTGCCCCTGTGCGGGCTTCCGCCTGTACCGTTAAGGATCCGGCGGTAAAGGAGAGCATTGCCATGACGCCTTGCGCCGCACGGTTGGGGGTCGGATCACTGGCCTTGGTGACGCTCGCTCTCGCCTGGGGCCCCCCGACGCGAGCCGACGAGTTCTCCATGGTCTCGGTGGACGAGGTCGAGAAGCTGCTCGGTGCGCCGGACGTGAAGGTCTTCGACGCCAACACGCGAGAGACGTTCCAGAGTGGCCATCTGCCCGGGGCAACCTTCGTCGAATCGAAGACGCTCGCGAGCGCGCTCCCGCATGACAAGTCCGCGCGCCTCGTCTTCTACTGCAAGAACCCACACTGAATGGCGAGCCACGACGCCGCCCGGCGGGCGGTCAAGCTCGGTTACGCGAAGGTCTACGTGATGCCCGACGGCATCGACGGATGGGTGAAGGCGGGGAAGAAGGTCGAAGCGGGCGCGAGGTAGTCCTCGTACCTATCCCCTCTCCCCCACCGGGGGAGAGGGTTAGGGTGAGGGGGCCGATCCTTGGGCGCCGGCCCCTCAACCCGGAGATCCTGACTCCGAGAGGGCGCTAGGGCACCACCTGGAGCGGGCCCTGCGGCCGTGCCTCGCCGTTCCCCGCCTGCTGCTCCTTGGCGGCGAGTTCCTCCAGGTGGCCGTGGATCTTCATCGAGCAGAACTTGGGGCCGCACATCGAGCAGAACTCGGCGGTCTTGAAGGCCTCGTGCGGCAGCGTCTCGTCATGCATGCTGCGCGCGGTCTCGGGGTCGAGGGAGAGCGCGAACTGCTTGTTCCAATCGAAGGCATACCGGGCGCGGGACAGCTCGTCGTCGCGGTCGCGCGCGCCGGGCCGGTGCAGCGCGATGTCGGCCGCGTGCGCCGCGATCTTGTAGGCGATGATCCCCTGCCGCACGTCCTCGACGTTGGGGAGCCCGAGGTGCTCCTTGGGCGTGACGTAGCAGAGCATCGCGGCGCCGTGCTGCGCCGCGATCGTCGCGCCGATGGCGCTCGTGATGTGGTCGTATCCGGGTGCGACGTCGGTGACGAGCGGCCCCAGCACGTAGAAGGGGGCCTCGTCGCAGAGCTCTCGCTCCTTCTGCATGTTCATGGGGATCTGGTCGAGCGGTACGTGCCCGGGGCCCTCCACCATGACCTGCACGTCGTGCTTCCAGGCTCGGCGGGTGAGCTCGCCCAGCACCTTCAACTCGGCGAACTGCGCCGCGTCGGAGGCATCCGCCAGGCAACCTGGCCTGAGGCCGTCGCCGAGCGAGAAGGCGACGTCGTACTTCTTGAAGATCGCGCAGATGGCGTCGAAGTGCGTGTAGAGCGGGTTCTCCGCCTTGTTGGTGATCATCCACTGGGCCATGAGCGCCCCGCCGCGGCTCACGATGCCGGTGATGCGGTGGGCGGCGAGCGGGATGAAGTCCCGCAGCACGCCGGCGTGGATGGTCATGTAGTCCACGCCCTGGGACGCCTGGGCCTCGATGATCTCGAGCATCCCCGCGGGCGTGAGGTCCTGGACCTCCTTCACGTGCGTGAGGCACTCGTAAATGGGGACCGTGCCCACCGGCAGCGTGCTGTGCCGGAGGATGGCCTCGCGGATCTGGGGAATATCACCACCAGTGGACAGATCCATCACGGTGTCGGCGCCGTACCGGATGCACACCCGGAGCTTCTTCAGCTCCTCCTCGATGTCGCTCACGACGGCCGAGTTGCCGATGTTCGCGTTGATCTTGCACGTGGCCGCGAAGCCGATGGCCATCGGCTCCAGCTCGGGGTGGCTCGCGTTGGCCGGGATGATCATCCTGCCGCGCGCCACCTCCTGCCGGATCTGTTCCTGCGGCAGGCGCTCGCGGCTCGCGACGTGGCGCATCTCTTCCGTCACGATGCCCTGCCGTGCGTAGTGGAGCTGCGTCACGTTGGCCTGGCCGCGGCGCTTGGCGATCCATTCGGCGCGCATGGTTCTCTCCCTGTGGTGTCGGGGAAGCTAGCGAGGGGCCGCCGCGAAGTCAACGCGCCGGCGGCCCCTGTTTCGTCGGGAATACGTCGGGAATACGTCGTCGGCGGCCACTACCGCAGCGCGCGGAAGGCGGACCTGCCGGCGTACCGGGCGCTCTTCCCCAGGTCCTCCTCTATGCGCAGGAGCTGGTTGTACTTCGCGATGCGGTCGGTGCGCGAGGCCGAGCCGGTCTTGATCTGGCCGCAGTCGCACGCGACGGCGAGGTCGGCGATGGTGGTGTCCTCGGTCTCGCCCGAGCGGTGGCTCATCACGGTGGTGTAGCCGGCGCGGTGCGCCATCCGGACCGCGTCGAGCGTCTCGGTGAGCGTGCCGATCTGGTTCACCTTCACGAGGAGAGAATTGGCGACGCCACCAGCGATGCCCTTCGCGAGGCGCTCGACGTTCGTGACGAAGAGGTCGTCCCCGACCAGCTGGACCTTGCTCCCCAGCCTTTCGGTGAGGAGCTTCCACGTCGCCCAGTCGTTCTCGTCGCAGCCGTCCTCGATGGAGATGATGGGGTATTTCGACGCGAGGCCCGCGTACCAGTCCACGAGGCCCCTCCCGTCGAACTCCTTGCCTTCCCCCTTCAGCTTGTACTTGCCGCTCGCCTTGTCGAAGAACTCGGAAGAAGCGCAGTCGAGCGCGAGCGCCACCTGCTCGCCCGGGCGAAGACCCGCCTCCTGGATGGCATCCAGGATGAGCGCCAGCGCTTCCTCGTTGGAGCCGAGACTCGGCGCATAGCCGCCCTCGTCGCCCACGCCCGTCGAGGCACCCTTCGCCTTCAGCACCTTCTTCAGCCGGTGAAAGATCTCCGCTCCGTACCGCAGCGCCTCGGCGAAGGTGGGCGCGCCGAGCGGCACCACCATGAACTCCTGGATGTCGACGTTCGAATCGGCGTGGGCGCCGCCGTTGAGGATGTTCATGAGCGGGACAGGCAGCGTCCGCGCGCCGGCGCCGCCCACGTATCGGTAGAGCGACAGCTCGTGCGCGGCGGCGGCCGCCTTGGCCGCGGCGAGCGAAACGCCGAGGACCGCGTTCGCGCCGAGATTGCTCTTGGTGGGGGTGCCGTCGAGCTCGATCATGCGCGCATCGAGCGCCGCCTGCTGGGACGCATCCATCCCCACCACCGCCGGCGCGAGCTTGTCGATGACATTGGCGATGGCCTTCCGGACACCCTTCCCTAGATATCGGCCCTTGTCCCCGTCGCGCAGCTCGAGGGCCTCGTGCTCACCCGTCGAGGCTCCCGAGGGAACGGCCGCGCGGCCCACGTCCCCCGTCGCGACAGCCACCTCGACCTCCACGGTGGGATTGCCGCGCGAGTCGAGGATCTCGCGAGCGGCGACGTTGATGATCTCGGTCATGGCTCTCTAGGCTCCCTCGGAATCGTGGAAATCGGGCCTCCTGGCCCGGGGCGAGGACTCTGCTCGTGGACCCTGGAAGCGTCAACGGTATTTGGGGCGCGGTGCGCTCGCGAAGCGCCACATGGGCCTCTCACAGCGGTGCTCGCTTGCATTGAGCCCGTTCCCGTAGCGCGGGGGCTTGTCCCCCGCTTTTGCGTGTCGAGGCGGGGCACAAGGCCCCGCGCTACAGAATGCGCGACCACGGGATCAGCTCAACCGGGCAGCGCCATCAGGTTTCAGGCCTCGGGCGTCAGGCACGGCAACGCACGCCGAGCACCGGTAACGCGTGGGTCTCTGCACGTCGGTAGCGCGGACGGAGAGAAAGGTATGCAGCTCGAACAGACCCCTGAGGCCTGACGCCTGAGGCCTTAGCCAGTGTAGTCGATGATGACCACGCCGCCGCGATCGCGATCCGGTTCCCTGGGACCTTGGTCGTCGTGGTGGGCTGGCTCGTGGGGCTGCGGGAGAGGCAGCTCTACGGCCGGCCGATCCTCGACGCTCCGCTCGCGCTCACGCCGCTTGATCTCCTCGATGATGAAGGCGTCCAGCATGGCAGTCTCGACTCTTCAACTTGGCTTACCGAGACTTTGGCGAAGTGCAAGCCTTGTTCCGGGCTGGCTCGTCTACGAATCACAGTTACTATCGAGCTGGGCCTGTCCGGTGCTGCTTCGGCGAACCGTGCTTGTCTGGAACAGCCGCGGCCACCTCTTGGATCTCGTAGCACCCAGCTCGCCTGGGGGTCAAGGCGAGCTGCGCCCCCGCCACAGGGTGCGAGCTGGACGTGGCAAATCGGCACGGAGCCCCCAAGCAGACGAGCTGCCCACTCGAGCCCGCTCCTGCCCAGGACTGGCGCGGCGAATCCAGGGGGCCCTCGAGCCGCGGAAGGGTCGCCGGCCTACCGGGGGGTCGCACTGGACCTCGCGGCGTATGTCAGGAAAGACGCTACCCCTCTTCCGCACGCGCCTTGAACGCCTCGAGCGTTCTCGGGAGTTGGACCCGGGTGAGCTGATCGGCGACCCGGTCCACCAGCGCTTGCGGTATCAGCATCGGCTTTGCGATCTGGATCTCGACCGTGTAGCGCGCCCGCGTCTGGCCCCCTTCCGGGGTGAGTTCCCAGGAACCGTTGGAGACCTTCATCCAGTCGCTCGCGAGGAGCGACCAGGCGACCTTGTGCGGGCGCTCCTCCATGTGACGGAGCGTGTAGCGAATCGTCTTCACGCCCAGGTCCAGCTCGAATTCGACGTCGACGGTGCTCCCCGTCCGCTTGGGCCGACACGACTTCACCGAGGGAACGAACTCGGGGTACCGTCCGTAGTCGGCGATCACGTCGAAGAGCTTCTCGGGCGAAACGGCGATCGTGATCTCGCGCGTGATGGTGGAGGCCATGGCCTTCTCCTCTGGGCCTGCGATCGGCCCGCTGCGGGGCTAGTTGGCCGGGTGCTCGCCGGCGCTCAGGCGTGCCAGGAGATCCTCGGGCATGCGTTGGACCCGCCCGTCGAGGCCCACGCAGGCGTGCACGGTGTGTCCTGTGACGAGCAGCTCTTCCCCGCGCAGGATGCGATAGCCGAAGCGGGCCGACGCGCGCCGCACTTCGGTGAGCGATATCTCCACCGTGACGAGATCGTCGTAGCGCGCGGGGTGCTTGTACTGTACCGCCACCTCGACCACCGGGAGGAGGAGGCCGTGCTCAGCTTCGATGTCCCGGTAACGGAGCCCCTTGGCGCGGATGAACTCGTTGCGGGCCGCCTCGAAGAAGCGGAGATAGTTAGCGTAGTAAACCACCCCCATCTGGTCCGTGTCGCCGTAAATGACGCGGATCTCCATCTTGATCATGGTCGTTCTCACGTCGGGTCAAGAAGTCGAAGGTCGAAGAGTCGAAGCGGCCCTCGACCCTGGACTATCGACCTTCGACCCGAACTCGCCTTTCGCTGTTTCTCTTGCGGGCTCAAAGGCTTTCGATCCGGATGATCCGCGTCCGCGCCATCGTGGTGTCGTAGCGGTCGATCTCGGTGATGGCGGCTTGCACGTCGGCCTCGCGCGCCCGGTGGGAGACGATGACGAGCGGGACCGCCTTGCCTTCGTCGTTCTGCTCGCGCTGCTGGACGGCAGCGATCGAGATCCGGCGCGCCGCCAGCGTGTTGGCGATGCGGGCGAGCACGCCCGGCACGTCCTTCACGGTGAAGCGCAGGTAGTAGCCACACCTGATCTCGGCATGCGGGCGCAGCCCGACGCGCGCGTCGGCGGGCGGGAGCGGGACGCGCCCGGGGCTGCCCGCCAGGATGTTGCGCGACAGGTCGATGATGTCCGAAACGACCGCGCTGCCGGTCGGCATGGCGCCCGCTCCCTGCCCGAACAGGAGCGACGGTCCGAGCGCCTCCGACCGTAGCAAGACGGCATTGAAGGCGCCCCGAACACCCGCCAGGAGCGAGCCGGCCGGGATGAACGTGGGATGCACGCGCGCCTCGATGGTATCCGGGGGATAGGGCCCTCCCGCGCTGACCAGCCGCTCGGGGTCCCCGCTGGCGCGGGACTCGTCCGCCGCTCGCGCTCGGGCACCCTCGGCCGTCTGGCACCGCCGCGCAACGGCGAGCAACTTCAGCGAGTACCCGAACTCCCGGGCCCAGGCGAAGTCCTCGGGCTCGAGGGCCATGATGCCCTCGGTGAGCACGTCCTTCGGCATGATGCGCGCCCCGAAGGCGAGCTGGGCCAGGACGCACAGCTTCTGCGCGGCGTCACCGCCCGACACGTCGAGCGTGGGGTCCGCCTCGGCGTATCCCAGGCGCTGGGCCTCGGCGAGCGCGACGGAGAGCGGCTCGCCCTTCTCTGCCATGGCGGAGAGTATGAAGTTGGTGGTCCCGTTGACGATCCCGTGCAGCGAGTTGATGCGGTCCGAGGCGAGCGCCTCGCGCAAGGTGCGGATGATGGGCACGCCGCCGCAGACCGCGCCCTCGTAGTACACGTCGACGCCCTTGTCCGCTGCGAGGCGGAAGAGTTCCTCCCCGCGCGCGGCGAGCAGTGCCTTGTTGGCGGTGACGACGTGCTTGCCCCGCTCCAGCGCCGCCTTCACGAGATCGAAGGCATCGTCCGTCCCGCCGATGAGCTCCACCACGACCACGATGTTCGGGTCGTCGATGAGGTCTTGCATGCGGGTGGTGACGATGCCCTTCTCCATCTCCACCGCACGCGGCTTCTCCCTGTCGCGCAGCACGACCTTGCGGACCACGATGCGCGCGCCGAGCCGGGCCTCGATCTCCGGCTGGTGGCGCTCCAGGATGGAAAGGACGCCGCCGCCGACCGTCCCGAACCCTGCCAAGCCGATGCCGACCTCTCGCATGTACCCGTCACCTCGCGTTCGCGATCCGATACGATTCGAGCTCGCCCCGCACCTGCGGGGTGGCGAGCCCGTTCACGACTGCAAAAGTCTCGAGGAGCACCGGCCCGACACCGGGCGCGTAGGTGAGCTCCGCCACCTGATCGACCTTGCCGGCGCGCAGCTGCGAGCGCACCCGTACGCAGCCGCGGAAGGTGCCGGCCGGGACCGTGACCATCTCGCCCACGCCTGCGATCTCGTAGCGCTCGGTGGCGGACACGCTCACGACCGAGATCCAGGCGGAGCCGGGCGCGATCGGGCGGCAGAGGAGGCGGCGCGCGCGGTCGTGGAGGCAGTCCGCATCCGCTCGGAGCGCGCCCCGCTGGTCGTCCAGGTAGTAGCCGTCCCGGTCGCGCTCGAGGATGCGAACGGTCCTGCGCGCCGGCTGCTGCTGCTGTGGAGAACGGTCGAGGAAAGTCCACGAGTTCCCCACCGCCAGCGGGAAGAAGTCGGCGGGCACGGCGGACGGCGCGCGGTTGGCCGGCGCCACGGGAGCGCGAGCGCACGCGGCGAGCGTGAGAGAAGCGACTACGAGGGTCCTGAAGGCGATCACCACGCGACGCATCTTAGCTCCGAACGTCCCCGGGGGGGTTGGCGTCGGCCACCTCGCTTCACCGGCGCAGAGAACCAAACCAGACTACTGCGCCACACGCGCGTGCGGCGCCTTGATGGACATCTCGGTGAGCGCTTCACGGGCCGCAACGCGCACGACCTCGTCCGGATGCCCGGAGGCCATGGTGAGGAGCCACGCTTTCGCGTCGGCGCCCCCGATGTCTCCCACGACGTGCGCCAGGTTCGCCACGTAGGGACCATCGCGGTGATGGGCGAGCTCGATGAGGGCCGGCACGGCGCGCGCGTCCCGCAGCTGCGCGAGCGCGCCCACTGCCCGTTCCGCGACCTCCGGATCAGAATCGCGCAGGCGCGCCATCAGCGGTGGGACGGCGTCCCGCGCGCCCCGATCGGCGAGCACGCGCACGGCATGGTCACGCACCCGCGCCTCCGGCGAGGAGAGGTCCTTCACGAGCTCCGGGGTGCGCTTTTGCTCGGCCGCCAGCTGCACGGAAAAGGCGCCCACGGCTCGCCCCAGCGCCGCGGCAGCCGCGCGCTCGAGCGCAGCGCGGAGCGCGTCCGGCTCGGTTCCTACCGGCTCGGCAGCCCGGCCCATCTCGCGCAGCGCGGGATTCCCGTCCACGGGCGTGAGCTCGACCGCGATGACGACGTGAGCGACGGCGCCACCGCTGGGCCCGCCGGCGAGAGCCTCCGCCCCCTGCACGTCCACCGTCGCCAGGAAGCGGCGGACGCCGGGGCGCGCGCCCCGTGCGGGCACGAAACCAGGCGCAGCGTCGAAGAGCCGTGACGCGGTTCGACCCAGTGCATCGGACGCGACCCCGGCGCTGTCGAGACGCTGCGCGGCGGCCGATTCGGCCACCACGACGCGCTCCACCGACCGGCGCGGCTGGCCGCGGCAGGCGGCGGCCGCGAAGGCCAGGAGGACGAGCGCGGTGCGCGCGCACCGCGTGCGCCGGAGGGCTATCAGTGTTCTCCTCCCTGGGAAGGGTCCGCGGCCTCGGGCGCAGGCGGCGCTTCGGGCGCTGACGGCGGCTTCTCCACGCCCTCGGGTGCGCCGGGTGACGGGGCGCCACCCGCCTGTGCCCCAGCTCCCTCCCGGCTGCGTCCTCGCCCCCCGCGGCGGCGGCGGCGTCGTCGTCGTCGATGACCTTCTCCTGGGCGCTCTTCTGCCGGTTTAGCGGCGCTCGGCACGTCTTGTGAAGTGGCCTCCGCACCCTCGGCGGCCTCGCCCTCGCCCTCGTCCTCGTCGCCTTCGTCGCCGGCCAGATCATCCACTTCCGCCAGGATGTCGTCCGCGAGCGCAACTGGCGCCACGACGCGTTCGGGAGCGCTCGCCGCCACGTCGGACGCGAACGCGTCTGCCTCTGGAGCCGCCGGCTCTACCTCGGCCTGCTCGCGACCTTCGGGGTCGCGTGCCTCTCGTGCCTCTCGCGGCTCACGCGGCTCACGGCGATCGCGATCTTCGCGGCGAGCACGACGAGCTGCCTCCTCCTGCTGCGCCGCCTCGGCAGCGTCCTTGAAGAAGCTCTCGTCGATCTCGGGCACCACCACCGGCCGGCACCCCACCGCGTTGTCAGTGAGCGCCTCCGCCAGGGCCTCGCCGCAGAAGAGCAGCACGGGTATCTGTCCGGCCGCGCTGGCCTCGCTCCGCGCCTCGCGACCGGCATCGCCAGCGGAGACCACGATACCGATCTGCGCCCCGTAATTCCCGACGTCGCGCCGCACGTCCGTCACGTCGCGCCGACCGGGCTCGCCGGCCGCGCGCAGGATGCGGATGCAATGCCGCACCTCGCCCAGGCCCATCTTGCGCCGTCCGGTGTAGACGACGTGATCGCGCCCTCGCTTCGCCACCTTGAGCTCGCCCAGCCCGATGGCCTCGAGAAGCTTCGCCACCACGTGCTCGACCGTGGAGGGATCGCACTCGCGGAGCCTCCTCCGCAGCGCCAGGAGCGCGCTCTTGCGCAGCTCGCCTGCTGCCGCGGGGCGCGAGACCGCGAGAGGTACGGCGGCACGCTCGCCGGGCTCGGGCTGGGCGGCGAGGGCGACCGCGTCGCCGTCCAGCGCGAACAGGGGCTTCCGCCCCGCAGCCTCGCGCCGCTTGTTGTCCTCGGCAAGCGCTGCAGCGAGCGCCGCCCCATCCCGCACGAAGGCGTCCGGCATGAGGAATCGCTCGGCACCCTGGGCAGCGATCTCGCCCAGGGAGAGGGGATGATCCGACCCGGCCAGGATCTCGTAGGCCACCTCGGCGGGCGGCGGATAGCGACGGCCGTGGCGTTCTTCCCCTTCCTCGCGGCGGCGCGCGCGCGCTTCGCCCCGGCTCGTCGTGCGCGCGATCTCGCGCGACGGCGTGGGGTGCCGCTCGTTCGAGCGGTAGGGAATCTCGCCTTCGGGAGGTGCCTCGATGAGCTTGTCGAGGCCCGCTGGGTCCTCGTCGAGGCCCCATTCCACGAGAGCGAAAGTGCCAGCCTGTACCACCACCACCTTGCGATCGACGTGCGGCAGTCTGCAGTGTGTCGCGAGCTGCCCGCCCATGACCTCCTCTGGGATCTTCCCCACGTGGTCGAGCAGGCTGTCCCGGACGGCGATCTCGGCGATCTTCTTGAAGTGGAGTGGCTTTCCCTCGCGCCTCAGGACCTCGATGGCGGCTTCGGTGAAAGTCATGTCTTCCTTATGTGGTCATGTTGTCAAAAACCATAGGCCCGTTCGGGCCTTGCACGGGTCGTCCAGTCTGGTGCCCGATCGCCCGCCTGTCAATCTTGAAACCATCTATTGAGTGGGCCATTTCATGGTTTCTGGCCATGGTGCGCGTACGGATCGGAAACACCTGGAAACAGGACCCTGAGCTGCGCTCCGAGCTCCAGCGCGGTGGCGCGGCCGCCGAGCTCGCGGCGGCAAGGGCCGTCGACGCCCTCGCACTGGAGGTCGACGGCGTGGACGTGGGGGCCGGCCGCGCCGAGGGCGCGCTCCTTGCGTGCGTGGAGTCCCTTGGCGAAGCAGTGCTGGGCCTCCTCGCCGGCAGCGCGCGAGCGCAGGTCCACTTCAGCGAGGGTGGCGTGGAGCTCGTCCTTGGGCGGCGGGGGGCGAGCGCACTCTTGACGGTGGTGGCACTGGTGCGCCCAGCTCGGGTCCTGGCTCGCGACGTGGAAGTGGATCTCGGCGAGCTCGCGCGAGCGACGCGCGAGGCTGCCCTCGCGCTCGCGGAGGACCTCGGCGCCCTCCAGCCCTCCGGCGCCGGAACGTCGGCCCGCTCCCTGCGCAGCCTGGCCCGCCGGCTGATGGCCGCCCGCCCTGCTCCGGCGCAGGCATCGTCGTCTCCTGCGCGCGGCACGGTCCACCGCACGCGCCGCCGACCTGATGCCCCCACCTGTGGTTTCGAGCTGCGGGACGAAGAAGAGCTGCTCGGATCGTACCGCGGTCCTGGCGCCGACCTCGGGGCACTCCTGCCCGCGGGGCGCGTCGTCCTGCGCGCGTCCGACGGGCGGGAGGTGGCGGCAATCACCGGCCCGCCATTCCTCGTGCTCCGGGACCTCGCGACCTTCGCGGCGCGGCTCGCGGAGGCCGCACGCCGAGGCGAGGCGGTCGCGTCGGTCACGCTGGCAGGCCCCGGGCGCCACGCGACGATACGGCTCGAGGCCGACCTCCCGGCGGGGACGATCTCGCGCGACGGAGGGAAGCCGCTACCTTGCCCGCCTCTGCTCCTCGCGCGCGCCCTCCTGGAGGCAGCGGTCGACTTCTGCGGCGTGGTCGCGGCCCGCAACGCCTGGCAGGCCGACAACAGCTGGCTCGCCGAGCTCCGCATCGGCGCCGCGGAGCGGCTCGCGCACGTCCAGGAGCTCCTTGCGGGCGATCTGGTGGCCGTGGAGGGAGCGCCGGTCCGACGGCGCGGCGCCAGGCGATTGCCGCGTGCGCCGCTCGGGCCGGGTCGCATGCGCCACCTCGTGTTTCGCCGCGTCTGGGAGAGGGACGCCGGCATCCCGACCGGATTCGGCCTCGCCGCCGTCGGCCATCACGTGGTGGCGGCGGGCGCCGCGGCCATCATCGCGGTCGATGCCCGCCGGGGCGAGGAGCGCTGGCGGCGCCCCGGCGCCTCGATGGCCTTCGTGAGCGGCGGCGCGCTCTTCAGCACGGACGCGGTCCGGCTCACCTCCATAGACGCGTCTTCCGGCCGCGAGCGGTGGTCCCGCCGGCTCGACGAGCTACCCGAGGGCGTACGCGACGTGGTCCGGCTGAGCAGCGGGCTGGCGCTGGTGCTCGCCCCAGGCGCCGCAGCGGCGCTCGAGGCTAGCTCCGGACGCACGGTATGGTCTTTCGCGCCGCCCGCGTCGCTCGAGATCCTTGCCGCCGCCCACGGCCCGCTGGCGGTGATGGGGAGCGACGCCGGGTTCCTGTACGGTATCGAGGCGGCGACCGGCAGGACTGCCTGGCGCCTGCGACTACCGGGCCCGCCGGCTGCGCCGCCGTCCTCATACGGCGACGCGTGCCTCGTGCTGTGCACGACGGACCTGGGCGGCTCGCTGCTCGCCGTGGATCCCTCGACCGGCCGCCGCCGCTTCGAGGTCCCATTCGACGTGGCGCCGAACGGGCTGGCCGTGCCCTTCGCGGGGCTGCTCGGGGTGGCCGGTACGGTGGCGGGCGATCCCGTGGTGACGGCCATCGATCCGGCGGGCCGCCTCGCCTGGGAGGACGCACCGCAGCTGGGGTCCGGTCCAGTCGTGCTGACTCCACTCCGCGCGGGCGTGCTCGCCAAGACCGCTCACGGCTCCTGCGTCGCTCTCGACCGCGACGGTGAAGTGCTGTGGTCTCACACGCGAAAGGCGCTCCATGAGCCGCTGGCCAATGCGCCGCCGGTGGTGGCGCGGGGGGTGGCGCTCGTCCCTGGAGAGCAGGTCGAGGCGCTCGACGTGTCGACAGGGAAGGCGCTCGGACACGCACGTCTGAGCGCGCCCGTGCGGCTGCTCGCCGACGCCGAGCTGAACGCGTGGGGAATGGACGCGGAGGGCGTGGTCACGGCGGTGAGACTGGAGACGCATCTCAGCGTGGTGTGATGGCGCGGACCGGTTGAGATGATCCCGCGGTCGCGCATTCTGTAGCAAACATCACCTCGCCCCGTGGGATCCGAGCACCGCTCTCTTACACCCCCAGGAACAGCCTCTTCCCGAAGTTCAACGCCAGGTCGGCGTCGAAGATCTTCTGCGCCGCGGCCTCGATGTCGTAGGCGACGCGGTGGAATTCGGCCACCCGCGTCTCGGTGTCGTAGACGGCGAAGGACGCGCGGTTGTCGTAGTCGCGCGGCTGGCCCACCGAACCCGCGGAGAGGACGTACTTCCTGGCCGGGTCGAGCTCGACGCGCGTCGCCGCGAGTTCCTCTACCTCGCCGCCGGCACCCAGGGCGAAGGCCTTGCAGAGGTGCGAGTGGCCGATGAAGGTCACCGGGGCGAGGCGTGTGAAGTGCGGCGCGAGCTCCCGCGCCTGCTCTACCGCGAAGATGTACTCGAACTCCCCGGGCAGGATCGGCGATCCGTGGCTGAAGGCCAGGTCGTCGGCCCGGTGCGCGTACGGAAGCGAGCGCAGCCACAGGAGATGGTCCGGGTCGAGCTGTTGCACAGTCCAGTCGAGCGCTTGCCGGGCAGCGTCGTAGTAGTAGCCGTAGTCCATCCGGCCGGACACCGCTGCGTCGTGGTTGCCGAGCAGCGTGAAGGAGGCGAGAGCGCGGATCCGCTCGCAGCAGTCGTTGGGGCTCGCGCCGTAGCCGACCACGTCGCCCAGGCAGATCACGCGGTCGACGCGCAGCCGCCCGAGCGCTGCCTCGACCTGGATGAGCGCCTCGAGGTTCGCGTGAATGTCGCTCAGGATCGCGATGCGCATCGGCGCGGGGTCCCCCGCGTCGACGCGGGCGCGGCGGAGGGTGCCAAGGTAGCCGCCGACCGACCAGCGGTCAACGACCGGCGGCTCCCTTCTCGAACAGGTCCAGTTCGAGGTCCTCGAAATGGGTGAGCCCGCGGAACTCGGCGTAGCGGGCGCGAATCTCGTCGCGGGTGAGCGTCTTCAGCCGCTCGAGCGAGAACTGCTCCACGGCGAAGCTGGCCAGCACTCCTCCGAGGACGATGGCGCGGCGCATCACGTCCACGTCCTCTCGCCCTCGGCTCGCCAGATAACCCATGAACCCCCCGGCAAAGCTGTCGCCCGCGCCGGTGGGATCGAAGAGGGCCGCCAACGGATAGGCCGAGGACGCGAAGACGTGCTCGCCCGTGAACAAGAGAGCACCGTACTCACCCCGCTTCACCACGAGCGCGCGGGGGCCGAAGGTGAGGATGCGCCGCGCCGCCTTGACGACGTTGTGCTCGTCGGCGAGCTGCCGCGCCTCGGCGTCGTTCACGAAGAGCATGTCGACCCGCCGCAAGGTCTCGAGCAGGCTGTCCCGCTTGGACTGGATCCAGAAGTTCATGGTGTCGCAGGCCACGAATCGCGGCGAGTGCACCTGCTCGAGCACCCGCCTCTGCAGATCGGGATCGATGTTACCCAGGAACACGTACTCGGACCCGCGGTAGCCGGCGGGCAGCTCCGGCTTGAAGTCGGCGAAGACGTTGAGCTGCGTGTCGAGCGTGTGGGCCTGGTTGAGATCGAACTCGTAGCGGCCTTTCCAGCGGAAGGTACGCCCGGCCCGGCGCTCGAGGCCCGACACGTCCACGCCCCGACCGGCCAGGAACTCCACGTGTTCCTGGGGGAAGTCGTCGCCCACCGTGGCAACGAGCCGGACCGGCCCGAAGAAGCTGGCCGCCGTGGAGAAGTAGGTGGCGGACCCGCCCAGCACGTCCTCGCGCCTCCCGAAGGGCGTCTCCACCGAGTCGAGCGCGATCGAGCCAACGACGAGCAGCGGCATGCGTGACCTCCACGCGGCCGGCGAGCCGCGGAGCGCGGATTTCTAGCAGGCGCGGCAACGGAGGGTCAATGGGTTCCGGCGGCGGCGTGACCCGCCGAGGCCGGTGCCCGCCGTCAGGCGCGGCTGTCATCCGGCCGGCGAGACACCTCGCGCCGAGAGCTTCCGCCTCGGATCTCCGGGCCCGCCCTCCGCTGCGAGTTGCCCGCAGGCCGCCGCAATGTCCTGGCCGCGGTTCCGGCGGATGACAGCGGTGACGTTGCGCCGCAGCAGGCGGTCGCGGAACGCCTCGACCCGCGCGGCGTCGGGCGCCGCGAAGCCGAGTCCCGGGTTGTCGTTGTACGCGATGAGGTTGACCTTGGCGGGGATGCCGGTGATGAGCTGGGCCAGCCGCTCGGCGTCGGCGTCCGAATCGTTCACGCTGCGCAGGAGCACGTACTCGAAGGTGATGCGGCGACCCTGCTTCATGGGAAACGCGCGGCACGCCTGGAGCAGCTCCGCCAGCGGGTAGCGCCGGTTGATGGGCATGATCCGGTCGCGCTGCGCGTCAGTGGTCGCGTTGAGCGAGACGGCAAGCTTCACCTGGGTCTCGTCACCGAGCCGCCGCATCTGCGGAACGAGCCCGGAGGTCGAGACCGTGACGTGCCGGTGCGAGAAGTTCGGCCCGTCCTCGCTGAGGAGGAGCTCGAGCGCCTGCTTCAAGCTCTCGAAGTTGTGCAGCGGCTCGCCCATGCCCATGAAGACGAGGTTCGTGAGCGGCCGCGGGGCTGGTCCGAGGCCCAGCTCGAGGAGACGCCGGTTCGCCCGGTGGACCTGGTCCGCGATCTCGCCTGGGCCCAGGTTCCGCGCCAGCCCCATGGTGCCCGTCATGCAGAAGGTGCACCCGATGGCGCAGCCCACTTGCGAGGAGACGCACAGCGTGTGGCGCTCGCGGCCGCAGCGGGCATCCGCTTCGTCCTCGTCCTCCAGGCCGGCGGATCCGGGTCCCTGGCCAGGGCCGTGCGGCATGTAGACGGACTCGACGAAGAGGCCGTCCACGGTGCGCCACTTCCATTTGATGGTTCCGTCCGAGGACCGCTGCTCCTCTGCCATCGCGAGCGTGTACAGCTCGAAGCGCTCGGCGAGCCGGGCTCGCAGCTCGAGCGGCAGGCTGGACATCTCGTCGAACGAGGCTGCGCCCTTCTGGTGTAGCCAGCGGAAGAGCTGGCTCGCGCGATAGGGCTTCTCGCCCAGGAGCGCCAGCTCGTCGGCGAGCCGGGCGAGGGGATATCCCCTCAGATCGGCCTTGTCGCGCATGGGCCGCAACATCTCGTCACCTCACGGCGCCCGCTCGAGCGCCGTGGCGTCCCTCGGCTTCTCGCCCCGCGGCTCGCTCGTCTTCTCCGGCCGCTTCTCGCCGGGCTGGCGCTGCTCCGCCTCCTCTTCGCTGCGCCGCGCGATCTCCACCTTGGTCAACCGCCGCTCGTCCCCGCCGCGCACGGTGAAGGTGAGGCCGTCCCACGCGAGCAGCGATCCAACCGCTGGCACACGTCCGGCAGTCGCGGTGACGAACCCACCCAACGTCTCGTAGTCGCCCTCCTCCGGGAAATGCACCTCCTGTTCGGTCTCCTCGCCCTCCCTCTTCGTCCGGTCGTTGAGGAAGGTCTCCAGCTCGCGCAAGGGCACGCTCGCCTCGGCAAGATACACGCCTGGAGAGACCTCGCGCACGGCCGCCGCCTCGACGTCGCCCTCGTCCTGGATCTCGCCGACGATCTCCTCGATCACGTCCTCCAGCGTCGCGAGCCCGCTCGTCCCGCCGAACTCGTCCACGACGACGGCGAGGTGAGTCTTGCGCCTCTGCATCTCCTTCAGCAGGCGCGAGATCTTCATCTGCTCGGGGACGAAGAACGGCGGCTTGAGGAGCCGGTCGATGGTGGCGAGCATGCCCTTCGGACCCCTGGCCAGCTCCGGGATGATCTCGCGTACGAGGAGGATGCCGACCACGTTGTCGACCGAGTCGCGGTAGACCGGCATCCGGCTGTACGGGTTCTCCGTCACGATGCGGAGGATCTCCTCGGGGGGCGCATCGCGGTCGATGGCGGCCATGCGCGTGCGCGGGACCATGACCTCCTTCACCACCCGGTCCGCGAACTCGAGCACGCTGTTGAGCAGTTCCTCCTTCACCGCGTCGAGCACCCCCTCGCGGGTACCCATCTCGATGAGGTACTCGATCTCCGCGCTGGTCACGGCTGGCGTCGCGGCGCGAGCGCCTCCGAAGGCCGATACGATCACGTTGGTGATGCGGACGAGGCCGGTCGTGAGCGGCCAGAGGAGCCAATAGAACAGGTGCACGAACGGGATGGCTGACAACGACACCTGGATCGGGTGCCGCTTCCCCACCGTCTTGGGGATGATCTCGCCCAGGAAGAGGATGACCGAGGTGGTGACGGCGGTAGCGATCGCAATCACCGACGCCTGGGGCCAGCCGTGGGCGCGGGCCAGGTCGCCCGCGACGTCACCCGCCAGAGCGCCGGCGCCGATGTTCACGACCGTGTTCCCGATGAGCAGGGTCGACAGGACGCGCTCCGGGCTCTTCACCCAGATGGCGAGCAGCCGAGCCTGGCGGCCGCCGGACTCCAGGAGTTGCCGGGCCCTCGCGTCGCCGAGCGCGGTGAGCGCGGTCTCGGAGCCGGAGCAGAAGGCAGAGCCGACGACGAAGAGGAGCCCGAGGACCAGCTCCCATGGCGACACGCCTTCCACGCTTTCCTTTTCCGTTTCCGGGCGCCGGGCATACCGGCCCGACGCCCATCAAAACAAATAAAAGCCCGTCCTGAAGAGGACGGGTCTACGAACATTTTAGCCTGGAAACAGCCCAGGGGCTCCACGAGCGAACGCTTCGCCTGAAATGTTAGCTATTACAGTGGCTTATTGTGTCAGGCGAAGGGCGCTGGGAGCGCGGCTCCCTGGGCGCCCGGGAGGCGCGCGGGTCGCCTAAACCCTGTAGGGTTGTCCAAACACCGTTCCCGGCGGCTGCGCCTTCGGCGCTCTCGCTCGCTGCCGCGAGCGGCCCCCGGCTTTGAGCCTGTGAATCTATCCCCTCCCGTCGCCGCGACGGCCGATCTGCGGCGCCGGGCATCGTTGCAACCCTCGCAGTAGCACGAACTACAGCGTCGGGCTTGCGCCTCGCGCGGCTTGCAGCTAGGCCGTCTGGCTCGGTCCGGAGATAAATTCACAGGATCTTTGCCGTCATTGGATTCGGGGGCTGCGCCCCCGATCCCCCGCGCGGCGAACGATCCGCGGCGCATCGCTTCGTTGCGTCC
>JBGQLS010000078.1:0-17558 GCA_041500205.1 Anaeromyxobacteraceae bacterium
GGCGCCCGAGGATCGGCCCCCTCACCCTAACCCTCTCCCCCGGTGGGGGAGAGGGGACAGGTGTGGAATCAAAGGCATTTCTTACTGATCGCTGCACTAGTCCGCCTTCGTCTGGCTCGCGGGCTTGCTCGTGCCCTTCATGTACTCGATGAGGGCAGACACCTGGGCCGGCTGGAGCTCGAGGTTCGGCATCGGCACGCCGCCGTACCTGGCCAGGAGCTGGGTCGCCACGGGGTCCTTCTCCTCCAGCATCTTCTCGGGTTCCTTCAACCACCGCGCCACCCATGCCTCGCCGCGCAGCGGCACGACGCCCTTCAACGACGGCCCGACGGTCTCGTCGCCGCTGTGACAAGCGGCGCACTTGTCCCTGTACAGCAGCGCCACCTGGTCCGTCGGGGCGGGCGGAGCGTCCACGTAGCTGTTCGCCGGCTTGCGCTTGTCCCAGCTCGGATCGAGCCAGTCCCCGATCACCATCGCCAGGTACTTGGGGTTGTCGATCGCGCCCGTCGCCATCCATTGACCGGTCCGGTCGTTCCCGATGTTCAGGTTCGCCGTGTGCTGCTCGACCGGCGTCAGGTCCCCGAACTTCTTCCGGATGAGATTCACGTCCTCCTTCTTCCCGGTCAGAAACGTCCACCCGGGCCGCGCGTGGAACGCCCCCGCGTACTTCTTCAGCACCTCCGGCGTGTCTCGCTCGGGGTCGATGCTGATCGAGTAGAGGTAGATGTCCTTCCCCAGCCGGTCTCCCAGCTCCCGCTGCACTCGCGCCAGGCTCGCCGCGATGAGCCCGCACTGCTTCGTGCACCGCGTGTAGATGAAGCTGAACACGACCAGCTTGTCCTTGATGAGGTCGTCGTAGAGCTTCACCTCCTTCCCGTCCTGCGTGACGAGCGTGACGTTCGGGAAGTAGTTCGCCCCCCACGGCGAGCCCTTCGGCGCCGCCTGCGCGCTGCCGCTGCCCGCCAGCGTCGCGGCGGCGAGCGCCAGGGCAGCGAGGCGAAGCGTCTTCGGGTTCATGTCAGATCCCCTCGGGCAGCACGTTCGATGGGACGAACGTGCAGCCGGCCGGGGTGGGCTGCGGGGTCGGCAGCGGCGTCGGACCGCCGTTGATGTCCCAGCGCAAGAGCATCGCGTGGTCCTCGTGGACGGTGTTGTGGCAGTGCTCGACGTACGTCCCCGAGAACTCGCGGAACTGGATGCGAACCGTCACCGAGCCGCCTGGCCGGAGCCGCCAAACGTCCTTGCGCCCCAGCGCCTCCCAGGGCGGGACGCCGCTGATGCCGTTCGGCCCGAGGATGCCGCCAGGGCTCGGCGGCCCGCTACGGGCTATGGTCTGGGCCTCCTCGAAGTGGATGTGGATGGGGTGGTCCCAGCCGCCGCCCCCGTTCACGAGCGTCCACTCCTCGCAGGTGCCGGGCCTGGGCGCCGTGGAGATGCGGTTCACCGAGGCGTTGCTGGCGGGGCCGCCGTTCACGCTGATGGTCCAGGGCTGGCTGGCGTCGCCGCCGCCCTGGCGGCCGAACTGGAAGGTCCGGGTGCGCACCACCGGCCCCTGATCCGGCAGCGGGATGAGGGTCGAGGGCACCTGCGAGACGTCGGCCTTGGGCGGGTTGCGGGCGATCCGGAACTCCAGGACCTTGCCCACCACCGGGTCGAGCGGGACGCCGGCGAGGGCGGTGGCGAGCGGGACGCTGCCGAGTGGCATGAGCCCATCCGTGTGCTGGACCAGGTTCGTGAGCCACACCTTGTCGCCGACGCTGTACTTCGAGAAGTCGACGACGATGTCGTAGCGCTCGGCGATGCCCTGCTCGTCGAGCGAGGTCACGAGGAGCGGCTTCGTGAACAGGTTGCCGTCGTTGCCGATCCAGTAGAACGGCGAGAAGTCGGAGAGGCAGAACCGGAAGAAGCGTGAGACGCTGGCGTTGAGGATGCGGAACCGGTACTTGCGCCGCTCCACCTCGAAGTAGGGCTTGTAGGCGGCGTTCACCGTCATCATGTCGCCGACGAACCCGTCGAAGTTGAAGATGTCGAAGAACATCTGGCCCGACGGATCGAGCGCCTTCTCCGACATGATGAGGTTCACGTCGTAGTCGGTGTTGCCCCACGAGGCAGCGGTGCCGCTCGGCAGCCGGAAGTTCACGCCGTCGTTGATCTCCTCGTTGCCGCGGTCCACCGCGCTGTAGAGGTTCAGCATCGCGGCGTTGCCCTTGTAGACGTTCTGTGACGTGAAATCGATCATGTGGTCGTGGAACCACATGGTGCTCTCGGCCTCGCGCCAGTCGCCCGGGATCTTGTGGATCCCGCCGTTGTCGTCGGGGCCGCCGGCGCGCGGATCCTTGGCGTCCCGGTTGATGGTGTCGTGGCCGGCCAGCGCGAAGGGCCAGCGATAGTCGTAGTACTGGCCCGTGAAGAAGAACGCTCCCGCGAACCCGTCGCTCTCGGCGGGGTTGTGGCCGTTGTGGTGGTGGGTGGTGATCGTGTTCCGCCCGAAGCCGGCGTTCTGGCTGGGGTCCGGGTTCAGCTTGTTGTGGTGCCGGAAGAGCAGGGGCTCACCGTAACGAGCCTTGGCGAGCCAGAAGGGCACCCCGTTGAACGTCCAGAAGTTGTTCGGCTCGATGGCCGGGAGCTGGGGGTGGAAGAAGACGCCGGGCGAGCACGGCAGCTGGCTCGCCTCCATGGCGACCTTGGGGTAGAACTCGTTCCACCGTTGGTGCGACCAGTACGGGCCCGGCGGCCGGCCTTCGACGGGCCCGACCCCCTTCGCCGCGTTGAACGTCTGGTTCGATTCCTTGGTGGGGGCCGGCGTCAGCGCCGACACGGGCTTCCGCGGGAACTCCTGCAGGCGCGGCATCGGCTGGGTGAACTCGAGACCCGGAGGAATCGGGCTGGCAGGCGTGCCGGTCGGCACGGCCGCGTACGCGCTGGTGGCGAAGGGGCTGAAGCCGTTCTTGAAGACCAGGGCGCCGCCCGCGGTCAGGATGCCCAGCTTCACCAGGTCGCGGCGGGAGATCCGGCCCTGCGACCAGGCCTTCACGACCTCGGTGCGGTTCCTCCGAGCGAGCTCGGCTTCTTTCAGGCGCTTCTTCGATGCACTCCAAGGGAGAAACATGTTCTGCCCTCTCGGGAAGCCTGAATCGCAAGAGCCTTGCCGCGTGCCCTCCCGCATCTCCGGCGGAAGCGCAACCTGGCGCTCCCGATGAGGTGCTCACTTGGGGGGGAGCGCGGCAGTCACCACGATGTAGTGTCACATGAACATGCGACACACCGCGAGGGCGCCATGTCACTGACAGTGGCTAGCCCGACTCAAGACCTGTCGAAAAATGTGATCGCTCTGCGGCGTGGCCGGGGTGGGGCCCCGATGGAATTTGCCCGGCGGGGCGGGGGCGGCCTGCGCCCAACTCGGGCGCGTTGATCTGGACGCGAATGCCGATCATCAGGAGTGCGCGTCCACCTGCGTCTCGTCGGCTGTGCGTCCGCGGCACGAGCCTGGCGCAGACGGACGGTCGAGCCGAGCCACGGCGGACTCGCCGTGATGGTCCACCTCCGCCCTCGACGTACCGGCGCAGAGGAGTACGATGGCCCCTCGAGACGGAGGTCAGCGGCGTTGACTCGTTTCGCGGTCTGGCTGGGACACGTGTTGATCGTCGCCGCCGCGGTGTCGGCAGCGATCTTCGCGCTGGGCGTCCTCTCCGGATCCATGCCGCCGGCGCACCTCGCGCTGCCGCGGCTCTTCCCGTTCGCCGCAATGTCGCTCTCCGTGGACGGCCTCTCGGCCTTCTTCCTCCTCGTCATCGCGCTCGTCGCCGCCGCCGCCGGCATCTACGGTCCGTCCTACCTCGGCGCGCACGCGAAGGCCCCTGGGGTCCAGACGCTCGCCCTCGCGCTGTTCGTGGCGTGCATGGCGCTCGTTTGCTGCGCGGGGGACCTCGTCACCTTTCTCCTCGCCTGGGAGGGCATGACGCTCGCGAGCTGGGTCCTCGTCGTGAGCGACGCCCGTAGCGAGGAGAACGCGCGCGCGGGCCTCCTCTACCTCGTCATGGCCCACGCGGGTACGGCGGCGCTCATCGTCGCCTTCCTCACGCTCGCCGAGCGCGCCGGCGGCTTCGACTTCCCGGCGCTCCGCGCCGCCGCTCGCGGCCTCGACGGCTCGACGCGCACCACGCTCTTCATGGTCGCGCTCGCGGGGTTCTGCGCGAAGGCGGGCGTGGTGCCCCTGCACGTCTGGCTCCCGAAGGCCCACCCGGCCGCGCCGAGCCACGCCTCGGCGCTCATGTCGGGCGTGATGCTGAAGGTCGCGCTGTACGGCATCTTCCGGTTCGGCTTCGACCTGCTCGCCCCGGCCGGCGGGCCGCTGCCGGCCTCGTGGGGCTGGACGGTGCTCCTCCTCGGCACCGCGTCGGCGTTGATCGGCGTGCTCCTCGCGCTCCAGCAGCACGATCTCAAGCGCTTGCTCGCATTCCACAGCGTGGAGAACGTCGGCATCATCCTCATCGGCACGGGCGTCGCCATGCTGCTCGCCGGGGGCCGCGGCCCGCCAGCGCTCGCCACGCTCGCGCTGGCGGCGGCGCTCCTGCACACGCTCAATCACGCCGCGTTCAAGGGGCTCCTCTTCCTCGCGGCAGGGAGCGTCCTCGCGAGGAGCGGCGTCCGCAACATGGAGGAGCTCGGCGGGCTCGCCCGGCGCATGCCCTGGACGGCGTGGCTCTTCCTGCTCGGAGCGGTCGCGATCTCGGCGCTCCCGCCGCTCAACGGCTTCGTCTCCGAGTGGATGACCTTCCAGGCGCTGCTCCTCGGCGGAGTCCGCTTGGGTGGAGCGTCGGGGCTCCTCGCCGGGGTAGCGGCCTCGATGCTCGCTCTCACCGGCGGTCTCGCGGCGGCCTGCTTCGCGAAGGCATTCGGGGTCACCTTCCTCGGCCGTCCGCGGACGGCCCACGCCGAGCACGCGACCGAGTCGCCCGCGCCGATGATCGCGGGGATGCTGCTCCTCGCCGTCGCCTGTGTCGCGCTCGGGCTCGCGCCCGGCTGGGCGATGCGGCTCCTCGATCGCCCGACCGCCGAGCTCCTCGGTGGCGCCGGCGCGAGCGCCGCCGTCACCGCGAGCGGGCCGCTCGTCCTCTCGGCGGGCGACGCCGCGGCGGGGCTGGGCGAGACCTCGATCTCGGTCACGGCCGCGGCTGCGGTCTTCGCCCTGCTCGCGACCTTCGCGTGGGCCCTGCGCGGCTGGCCACGGAAGGCGCCGCGCCGGCTCGCGCCGACCTGGACCTGCGGCATGACCCCGCGCGCCCGCTTCGACTACACCGGCACCGCGTTCGCGAAGCCGCTCCGCCTCATCTTCGCCGCGCTCTACCAGCCCCGCCGGGAGATCCTGAAGGAGACCGGGCCGTCGCCCTACGTGATCCGCCGCCTCGGCTACACGGGCGAGGTGGTCGACCTCGCCGAGACCATGCTCTACGCGCGGGTGAAGCACTGGGTCACCGCGAGCGCACACCACATCCGCACGTACAGCACGGGGAGGATCCACGGCTACATCGCATTCGTCCTCGTGACGCTCGTCGTCTCGCTGCTCCTCTTCGCGAAGGCCTGAGAGCCATGGAGACGGCCCCAACGCACCTCGTGAGGACGGTCGCCCAGGCGGGCCTCATCGTGCTCGCCGGCCCCCTCGTGACGGGATTCATCCAGAAGCTGAAGGCGCGCCTGCAGTGCCGCCGCGGCGCGAGCATGTGGCAGCCGTACCGGGACCTCGCAAAGCTCCTGCGCAAGGGGACCGTCCAGAGCGACACCGCGAGCCCCTTCTTCCGGGCCGTCCCGGTGCTCGTCCTCGCCGCGACCGTGACCACCGCCGCCATGCTGCCCGTGCTGTGGGCGCCCGCGGGGCCGGCGACGCTGCCGCTCGGGGACGCGATCCTGCTCGTGGCGCTCCTCGCGCTGGCGCGCTTCCTCCTCGCCATCGGAGCGCTGGACGCAGGCGGCGCCTTCGGCGGCATGGGCGCCTCGCGCGAGATGACCGTCGGCCTCCTCGTCGAACCGGCCCTCATGCTGGCGGTCTTCTCGGTCGCGGTGTCGGGCGGCACCACGGACGTGGGCCTCCTCGCCGGGCGCCGCGAGGCCCTGGCGCTCTCCTGGACTGCGCCCGACCTCCTCGCTCTGTTCGCGATGCTCATCCTGGCGCTCGCGGAGACGGGGCGCATCCCGGTGGACAACCCGGACACCCACCTCGAGCTCACCATGCTCCACGAGGGCATGCTGCTCGAGCATGCGGGGCCCGGCCTCGCCTGCATCGTGCTGGCGACGCACGTGAAGCAGCTCGTCATCCTCGCGCTCGTCGCGGCCCTCTTCCTGCCGCTGGGCCTCGCCAGAGGCCCAGCGCCGGCCGAGATCGCGCTCGCCCTGGCAGCCTTCGCGGTGAAGGTGCTCGCGCTCGCGACGTTCCTCGGCCTCGTCGAGTCCTCGTACGCGAAGCTCCGCCTCTTCCGCGTGCCGCAGTTCCTCGGGCTCGGGCTGGTGTGTGCCTTCCTGGCGCTCGCGCTGAGGGTGCTATGAGCGTCGAGCTGGCGACACGCCTCATCGACGTCCTGGGCGGGCTGCTCCTCTTCACGATGCTGCTCATCCTGGCCGCCGGGCAGCTCTTCCGCGCCATCTACGCGGTCGCGGCGCAGGCGGTCTTCCTCGGCATCGCCGGCGCCGTCCTGGCGGCGGCGACGGGTAACGTCGATCTCTGGATCATCGCGGGCATCACCATCGTCGCGAAGGCCATCCTCCTGCCGTGGCTCCTCATCCGCGTGGTGAGGCGGGTCCAGATCTCGCGCGAGATAGAGCCAGTGATCCCGACCCACGTGACGCTCACCCTCGCCGCCGGCATCGTCGTGCTCGCCTTTCACCTGAACGCGTCGCTCGGACCGGTGCGCCAGACGATCACGGGGAACGCGCTGCCGGTCGGCCTGACGCTCATCCTCATCGGCGTCCTCGTCATGGCGACGCGCCGGAAGGCACTCGTCCAGATGGTCGGCCTGTTCGCCTCCGAGAACGGCATCTTCTTCACCGCCATGGCGATCAGCCAGGGCATGCCGCTCATCATCGAGATCGGCGTCATCCTCGACGTCGTCCTCGGCGCGCTCGTGATGGGCATCCTCGTCCTCAGGGTCCGCTCGAGCGTGGACACCGACATCGCCGATCTGGAGACCCTCAGGGGCTGACGATGACCTCGCGCCTCCTCTGGATCGCACCGCTCGTTCCGTTCACCGTCGGCCTCGCCATGCTGCTGGTGCGCGACCGCCGCGTCCTGGCCGCGCTCGACATCGCGGGCTCGCTCGCCGTGCTCGGGCTCGCGCTGGCGGTGGCGCGCGCCGTCTCCGTCCACGGCGCGGTGAGCGCGCTCGGCATCTTCCGCGCCGACGACCTGGCCGTGCTGTTCCTCCTCCTCGTCGGCCTCCTCGCGGTCGCGGTGTCGGTCGCCACCGTCGGCTGGATGCGCCACGAGCTCGACCGCGGCCAGATGCGCGAGGACCGGCTCCACTGGTACTACGCGCTCGTGCAGGGCTTCGTGGCCACGATGGTCGTGACGGTGCTCTCCGACAATCTCGGCATCCTCTGGATCGCGATGGAGGGCACGACCATCACCTCCGCGCTCCTGGTCGGCTTCCACGGCGACAAGCTCGGGCTCGAGGCGGCCTGGAAGTACATCATCGTGACCACCATCGGCATCTCGTTCGGCCTCTTCGGAACGGTGCTCGTCTACGGCGCGGCCGTCCACGCGCAGGGCGGGGTCTTCGCCGGGGCGATGAACTGGTCGAGCATCACCGCCATCGCCCACCGGCTCGATCCCGGCATCATCCGCATCGGCTTCATCTTCGCGATGGTGGGCTACGGGACGAAGGCGGGGCTCGCGCCGCTCCACATGTGGCTACCCGACGCGCACAGCCAGGCGCCCACACCGGTCTCCGCGCTGCTCTCCGGCGCGCTCATCAAGTGCGCGCTCTTCGGCATCATCCGCTTCCACACCATCGCGCGCGACGCCTGCGGCCCCGAGTTCAGCCACGGCCTCTTGCTCGTCTTCGGCCTCGTGTCGGTCGTGGTGGCGACGCCCTTCATCATCGTCCAGCACGACCTCAAGCGGCTGCTCGGCTACCACAGCGTCGAGCACGTCGGGATCATCGCCCTCGGGCTTGGATTCGGCGGCCGCCTCGGCACGTACGGTGCGTTGCTACACGTCATCAACCACGGCGTGACGAAGGCGCTCGTGTTCCTCATCGCCGGCGACGCGATCGGCCGCTACGGCACGCGAGACATGCGGCTCATGAAGGGCTTCCTCGGCCTGGCCCCCATCGCCGGGACGCTCCTCCTCATGGGTGCCTTCTCGCTCGCCGGCACACCGCCGTTCTCCATCTTCGTGAGCGAGCTCATCGTGATCCGTGCGGGCATCGCCGGCGGCCGCTTCGTCGCGGTGACGGTCTTCCTCGTCATGGTCGTGATCATCTTCGCCGGTCTCATCCACCACGTCGGGCAGATGGCCTTCGGCACGGCGGACGTCGGCGCGGACCGCCGGCGCGAGGCCGCGTCGCCGGTCCTCGCCATGCTCTTGCTCGCGGGGGTGATGGTGCTCTTCGGGGTATGGATCCCGCTGCGCCCCGACCGCCTGCTCTCGGCCGCCACGGAGATCATCGTTGGCTGACCAGATCGCGATCGGCGACGACGTGCGCGCGCAGCTCGCCGGCCGGGGCGAATTCGAGGCGGGCCCGCGTCCGGGCGATCTCACCGTCCGCCTGCGGGACGCCGGCGACCTGGCCGCGGCCGCCGCGCAGCTCGGCGCCGCGGGCCTCGCGCTCGCGACGCTCGCCGCGACGGACGACGAGGCGACCGCGGACCGCGACCTGAAGGTCCGCTACGTCTTCGAGCCGGCGAGCAGCGGGACCACGCCGCTCCCGGACGTCTTCGTCACGCTCCTCGTCGCGCTCGATCCCGGCCGGCCGGAGCTGCCGTCACTCTCCGCGCAGGTCCCCGCCGCGATCTGGCACGAGCGCGAGGCCCACGATCTGTTCGGCATCACGTTCGACGGCCACCCCGACCCGAGACCGCTGGTCGTCCACGACGGCTGGCCGAAGGACCTCTACCCGCTGCGGAAGCGCTTCGACGCGGGCTTCCGCCCGCCCGTCGAGCCCGCCGACGAGTTCCCGCACCTCGTGGTCGAGGGAGAGGGCGTGTTCGAGGTGCCGGTGGGCCCCATCCACGCCGGGATCATCGAGCCCGGCCACTTCCGGTTCAGCACCGTCGGAGAATCGGTGCTGAACCTCGAGCCGCGCCTGTTCTACACGCACCGCGGGCTCGAAAAGCGGATCGAGGGGCTCCTGGTGGACGACGCGTCCTACGTGGCCGAGCGCATGTGCGGCGTGTGCTCGGTCTCGCACGCGCTCGGGTTCTGCGAAGCGAGCGAGCAGATCGCCGGCGTGGAGGTCCCGCGCCGCGCGCGCTTTCTGCGCACGGTCGCGCTCGAGCTCGAGCGCCTCTACAACCACGTCGGCGACATCGGCAACATCGCGGCCGGCGCGAGCTACCACTACGGCACCTCCGCCGGCCTGCGCATGAAGGAGGCGCTCCAGCAGCTCGCGGAGGCGCTCGCGGGCAACCGCTTCCTGCGAGGGCTCGTCGTGCCGGGCGGAGCCCGCCTCGACGTCACGGCCGAGCTGGCGCGCGCGATCGAGGCGGCGCTGGCCACCACCGCCGAGGCGCTCGCGAGCCTCATGGAGCGGATCGAGAACAATCCCACGGTGACCGACCGGCTGGACGCGACGGGGTTCTTGCCGCTGCACGACGCGATCGCGCTCGGGGTCACCGGGGTGGCCGCGCGCGCCAGCGGCGTCGACCGCGACGCCCGGCGCGACCACCCCCACGCCGCGTACGCGAGCGAGCGCGCCTTCGCCGTGGCGGTGGCGACGGAGTCAGACGGCGACGTCCACGCACGGGTGAACGTGCGCGCGGCCGAGGCGCGCGAGTCGATCCGGCTCATCCGCGCGCTGCTGGGGAGCATGCCGTCCGGGCCGATCCGGACCGGCATGCCCGGCGCGCTGCCGCCGTGGCGCATCGGGCTCGCCTCGATCGAGTCGCCGCGCGGCGCGGCGATCCACTGGCTCCGCTCGGACGCCACCGGCCGGATCGATCGCTACCACCTGCGATCGGCGAGCTACGCCAACTGGCCCGCGGTCCCCCTCGCCGCGCAGAACGCGATCATCCCCGACTTCCCCCTCGTCAACAAGAGCTTCGAGCTCTGCTACGCGTGTACGGACCGGTGACGACCCCATGCTGACCGCCCTCCTGAGGAGCCTTCGCACCGGCGTGGTGACGATCCGCTACCCGCGGGAGCCGGCGCGGATCCCGGAGCGGTTCCGCGGTGCGCCTCGGCCCCGGCCCGGCGCGCCGTTCGACGCGCTCCCGCAGCCGGGGGTGTGTCCGTCGGGCGCGATCTCCGGCGCGGCCGCCCCACCGCAGTACGCGATCGATCTCGCCCGCTGCATCCGGTGCGGGCGCTGCGCCGAAGGCGAGGCCTCCGCCGCGATGGAGCTCGGGCGCGAGGTGGAGGCCGCGGGGCGGACCCGCACCAGCCTCGTCGTCGGGGTCGCGCGCGGCGCGGACGGCCGCGTCGTGACGTTGCCCCCTCCTCCGCCGGCCGACGAGGTCGAGGAGCGTATCCGGCGGACGCTGGGGCGCTCGCTCCATCTCCGCCACCTCGACTCGGGATCGTGCAACGCCTGCGACTGGGAGCTGACGGCGCTCCTCAACCCCGTGTACGACGTCCGGCGCCTGGGCGTCGACTTCGTCGCCTCGCCGCGCCACGCCGACGGCGTCATCGTGACCGGACCCGTGACCCGGAACCTCGAAGCCGCCGTCCGCCGCACGTGGGAAGCCGTCCCCGAGCCCCGGGTGGTCATCGCCGTCGGCGCCTGCGCCTCATCGGGCGGCATCGTGGGGCGGAGCTACGCGAGCGCCGGCGGCGTAGGCGATATCCTTCCCGTGGACGTCTTCGTCCCCGGCTGCCCGCCCCGGCCGGAGGCGATCATCCACGGGATCCTGCTCGCGGTGGGCCGTGTACGGACGGGCACGCTGGCCGCCGGAGGCTGAGTACCCGGGGGCGCAGGCCGCCCCCGCCCCGCCGGGCAAAGCCCATCGGGGCCCCACCCCGGCCACGCCGCGGACCTCAGCCATTTTTCGACAGGTCTTGAGTACCCGGGGGCGAAGGCCGCCCCCGCCCCGCCGGCAAAGCCGTCGGGGCCCCACCCGGGCCCCTGCGACCGCTGCTGATTTTTCGACAGGTCTTGAGCGCGCATTGCTCCACGGTGGGCCGCGCCGCGTCACCCCTACACCTGCTGGAATGCCGTGAGCGCGTCCACCAGTCCCGCGCCGGTCGCCCCATCGTCACCGGCGGTCGCCCCCACCGGCGTCCGCTCGTCGTCGCTGCTCGCCGGGTTCGCGTGTCCGTCCGTCACGTCCCTTGCCGTCCGCCGCAAGACCGCCTTGATGTCGGCGGGCGTGAGGCCCGGGTTCTTCTCCAGGAGGAGCGCGCACACTCCGGCCAGCTGCGGGGCCGCAGCCGACGTCCCGCTGAACACGCCCCACCCGTCGCCGGGTTGCGTCCCGTCGCCTGGCGCGCCGTCGTTCGGGTTCGCGACCTCGCGGTCGATCGTACATCCCGGCGGGACGGGCAGCATGATGTAGCTGGCGTGCGGCAAGAGGCCCACCAGCCCGCAGAAATCAGGCACGGTTCGCCCGGAGTAGATCTTGCTCTGGAACGCGCTGGCGTAGTCCGACGCCTGCATCTTCCCGGCCCGGTCCACGTAGACGCCGCCGGCCGAGAGCACGTCAGGCATCATCCCCGGGAAGGAGAAGTGTCCGTTCCCGGCCGAGAAGATCACCACCACGCCCGCCGCCACCGCGGCCTGCACCTCGGCCTCCAGCGCCGCGAGGCTGTTGGGCAGCAGCGAGAGCTGTCCGCCCTGGTCCCGCAGGTCGTAGCCCATGCTGATCGTGATGATCCGGGGTTTGTGCTCCATCGCCGTCTGGAACCCCTCCAGCAGGCTCGCGCCCTGGTCCGGCTCGCTGTCGTTGTCCACCTTCACCCCCACGAATGTCGCGCCGGGCGCCACCGCGAAGACGTTGGTCGACTCCCCGGTACCGTGACCGTTGGGGTCGGTCTTGTCGTTGAGCGCGTTGGGGGCCAGGTCCACCGTGGAGGAGAACCCGTTGGCCGCGAAGAACGGGTGGCTGCCGTGCGCGAAACCGCTGTCCACCATCACTACCCGTACTCCCTTGCCCGTCACTCCCGCCTGGTGGACCTCTCTGGCCCGGAGCAATCCGGGCACGTCCTTCGGCATCTCGAGGTGGAAGTACCCCACCCGCGGCGGCTTCACCAAGGGTCCACGGCCGCGGCCGCCGGCCCGTCCGGGCGCCGTTCTGCTGGTGCTGGACGACGCGGACTTCCCCGAGCGCTGCCTTCCCGCCGCCATGTAGATGTGCGGCCACTGGATGTAGGCGTCGTCGATGAGTCCTGCCAGCTCCGGCGACGGGCTCCACCGGGCGCCCTGCGGCGGGAAGAAGAATGACCGCGACGAATAGCCCAGCTTCGGGTCGGGCTCGACCTTCGCCAGCATTGTCCCGAACGTCTTCTCGTAGTCATGGCGCTTCACCCGCATCGAGGCCGACAGCCGCCCTCGCTTGGTCAGCCGGAAGCCGACCTTGCTCAGCTCGTGGATGGCCCGTTCCACGCGCAGGGGATCGGGCAGAAAGTGCGGTACGGCCGCCGCCGAGAGGGGTGCCTCGAACTTCGTCAGGCCCGGGCCGCCGTCCGCTCGCGGGAAGGTGACGGCCACGCGCAGCTCCTCGGAGGCATCCGAGCTCGTGCGGACCGAGGATGGGGTGAAGGTCGCGCCGTATGCGAACATGCTGCCGCTCCTGTCCAGGGGTGGGGACGTCCTCCGCGAGCAAGCCCGGTGCCCGCACACGGCTCCGGCCAGGCTACACCTTCGGTCTCTTCACGGCTTCTTCAGATATTCATGCTGCGGAGCGACACTGATACTTTCGACGTACTCTCTCAGTGGCTGCGGCGTCTCCAGGGTGTCGGTCTTGAAAGGGACGATCCCGGACACGGCCCCGAGCCGCTTCTCGAACGCCGCGGCGTCCATGACAGCCGAGACCGTCGCCGCGCCATGCGCGGTGGGCTGCATGTCGAGGGCCGGGAGCGCCTTCTCTACCGCGGCCACGCCCTCCGGCGTGCGCCACTCTCTCCGCAGCAGTAGCTGAAGCCTGACCAGCTGTGGCACCATGCACCTCAGGTGAATGGGCTGCCGCGCCAATCCTCCGGATCAGGCCGCGTGCTTCGCGTCGACCGATCTCTGCTCCTGGAGGTCGGCGGCCACGCACGCCGTGACACGGAGCTGCACCTGACCGGCTGCACCGGGCAGGGACGGAACCCGTTCGCCCTTCACGACAGCGCACCACGGCGCCGCGTCCCCAAAGGGCGAACGGGTCGATCCGGTCACTCCGCGGTGGTGGGGTCGATGATGCCCTTCACCTCTGAGACGAGGTTGGCGGGAAACCCGCCCTGCCGGGCGTGCTCGAGGACCAGCTCCTTGTTCGGGGCGACGTAGATGCAATAGACCTTGTCGCCGGTCACGTAGCTCTGCACCCACTGGATCTGCGGGCCGAGCTTGTTCAGGACGGAACACGACTTCTGCGAGATGGACTTCAGATCCTGGGGCGTGAGCTTCCCGGCTCCCGGTATTTCCCGTTCGATCACGTACTTGGGCATCTGTGGATCCCTTCGTGGAATGGAGAGTTCACGGGCGACGACGGCAAGGTGTCATAGTCGAGGGCGACCCGGCAAGGGCTCCCGCCGCGCTCGGGAGCGGACGTCGCGGCGGACTCGCGAAAGTGCGCCTCGAGCTTGCACCTGCGGCGCTGGGGTCGACCTACGGTCCCAGCCGAGTCTGCTTGCGAACCTTCTTGATGAAGGTCTTCGTGCACCGACCGTGCGTGCTCTCGTGGTTCATGATCTCCGCGATCAGCCGCGTCTTCGCGTCCCCGGCCATGGCCGCGCAGGCGCTCACCTCTCGCGCGAGCTGGACGCCCTCGGGTGTCGTCGGGGCCTTCGGCCCGGCCGCAACCGCGACCGCCGGGCGATGGTGCGACGGCTTCGTCTTGGTGACGTCGTGGAACCCAGGCGACGCCTCGGCTCGCCGGCCCGAACCATGGCAGCCGGGACAGGTCGCCGTGCTGCCGCCGAGGGCATTGCCGATGCGCCCATCCCCACCGCAAACACGGCAAGACTCACCTTGCATGGGGCCCTCGATGGGAAGTCGCCGCCTCGGGGGCACGTCGGTTCGCTCGCATGGCGGTGATCTGTAGCACACCGATCGATCCAGGTTGGAGGAGATAGCCACGGAGGTTGTGCAAGCTCACCTGCCACCTGTTCCGCCGAGCGAGGTCCGGCGTGGGGGGCGAGCGAGCGAGCGGAAGCCCATGAACTCGCGCCGGCGAGCTGCCCAGAGTGCATCCGGGAGCGGGCGAGCGGGGAGACGGGAACAGATCCCTCCCCGGCGCCGTCTCACGCTGACGATCGGATCCTCGGTCCTAGCGGGGGATGATGATGGCGGTGTCCGTCGACGACCTCATGGCTCTCGCCACGTTTGCCCGCATCGTGGAGCACAGGTCCTTCACGGCCGCCGCGAAGGCGCTCGGGGTCTCGAAGTCCACCGCCAGCGCGAGGCTGTCGTCCCTCGAGCAGCGTCTTCAGGTCCGCCTCTTGCGCCGCACGACGCGCTGCCTGTCGCTGACCCACGAGGGAGAGAGGCTCTACGAGAGGTGCACGCAATTCCTCTCCGCCGCCGACGGGGCGCTCTCGGACATGTACTCCGCGACCACCGTCGCCGAGGGCCTGCTACGCGTCGCCGCTCCCGTGGGCTTCGGCATCTTCCAGCTCACGCCCGTCCTGGGCGACTTCTCGGCGCTCTATCCGGGCATCACGCTCGAATTGCTCCTGTCCGACCGTGTCGTCCACTTCGTCGAGGAGCGCCTCGACGTCGCCATCCGCATCGCTCGCCGCCTGGACGACGCGATGCTCGTCGCCCGCAAGATAGGGAGGGAGCGGTTCGTGGTGTGCGCCTCTCCGTCCTACTTCGACCGGTGCGGAAGGCCGTCGCGGCCCGAGGACCTTGCAAGTCACAACTGCTTGCGGCGGCAGGCCACGGACGTCGCGTGGGAGTTCGCCTCGGGCCGGCGGCGCGTCTGCGTTCCGATCTCGGGGAGGCTCATCGCGGACGACGTCGTGCTCCTCCGCCAGGCGCTGCTCGACGGCATCGGCGTCGCCCGGATGCCTCACACGCTGGTCGCCCGGGACATCGCCGCGGGCCGCCTCGCCACGGCACTCGACCGTTTCGCGCAGGACGAAGCTTCCATCTTCGCGGTGCTCTCCGCGCACACGAACCAGCCGGCCAAGATCCGCGCCTTCGTCGAGTTCGTCGCCAAGCTCCTCGCGCAAGATGGCGCCACCGCGCCGGTCGCGTCATCGCCGCCGGCCAGGTCCGGCCAGCGCGCACGATCGCGGCGATGAACCGCGGGCCCACGGGCATGGGCGCCGCGGGTGACGAACACAGTGTTCGTCCTTGATGGCTTCCGCGCTCCCCCCTCACGTGCGCAGGGTGGCGGCCGCAGCCAGCGCCGACCCGGCGCGCCACGTTCGTCGTCACGAGAGGATCTCGCCATGTCCACCTTCGCCATGATGGCCGTATTGCCAGCACTCCTCGCCGCGACCGATCCCGGCCCGCGCACCGACGGCAGCACCGACGGAGCCCCGATCAGCGGCCTCACGTCCCAGGAGGACGCGATGTTCAGGGCAGGAAAGGAGGCGTTCGAGGAGACGGATTCCGTGACAGGAGCGCCCGACACGAGCGGCAACCCCACGGACGCTGGCCTCGGCCCGCGCTTCAACCTGGACGGCTGCGCGGGATGCCACAGCCAGCCCGCCAGCGGCGGGTCTTCTCCCAGGGTGAATCAGCAGGTGGCGGTCGCCACGAAGCAGGGCGCGCAGAACGCGGTGCCGTGGTTCGTCGTGGCGAATGGTCCGGTGCGGGAGGCGCGCTTCAAGAAGCACCCCGACCGCACGGACGACGGCGGTGTCGCCAACCTCTTCGTCATCACCGGCCGCGCGGACGCGGGTGCGTGCGACATCTCCCAGCCCGAATTCGGTCCGGCCGGCGATCCCCTGAGCGGTCAGGGTGGCGATCCCAACCTCATCTTCCGCATCCCCACGCCGGTCTTCGGAGGCGGCCTCGTCGAGGGCATCGCCGACTCGGCCATCCTCGCCAACAAGGCCAGCCAGCCGCTCGTCAAGGCTGCCCTTGGCATCCACGGCCGGGAGGGTCGCAGCAATCGTGGCGGCGCGAGCGGTCAGGGCTCCGCGAACCGCAATGGCAACGACGGCACCATCACCCGCTTCGGGTGGAAGGCGCAGAACAAGTCGCTGCTGCTGTTCGCCGCCGAGGCGTACAACGTCGAGCAGGGCGTCACGAACGAGCTCTTTCCCAACGAGCGGGACGAGACCCCTTCCTGCATGCTGAACCCGGTGATGGAGAGCGGCTCGGCCTTCGATCCCGATCCCGATGTCGCGCTGCCCGACATCGTCAAGTTCGCCGCCTTCATGCGCTTCCTCGCCCCGCCGGATCCCGCTCCCGAATCTCCTTCCTCCGTCAGCGGTCGGGCGCAGTTCGAGACGATCGGCTGTGCGCTCTGCCACACCCCCACCTTGACGACCGCGAGGACGGCCAGCGCAGCTCTCTCCGAGAAGCCGGTGAACCTCTTCTCGGACCTCCTCCTGCACGGGATGGGAGCGGGGCTCGGCGACGGAATCGCGCAAGGGAGCGCCGCGGGCGAGGAGTTCAGGACCGCGCCGCTCTGGGGACTCGGCCACCGCCTCTTCTTCCTCCACGACGGGCGCACGAGCGACCTCGCGCAGGCAATCCAGTCGCACAAGAGCGCGAGGAGTGAAGGGAGCGTGTCGGTGGACAACTTCAACGCCCTGCCCGACGAGAAGCAGCAGGACCTCTTGAACTTCCTGCGCTCACTCTAGAGCACCGAGGTTTGAACGCGCTCTGATTCCATCCCCCTCACCCCGGCCCTCTCCCCCGCTGGGGGCGAGGGGGTAATGTTCTGACCCCTCCCCCACCTGCAACTCCACCCCACCGAACCTGACTGATCAGTGCGCTAGCCCGGACCATTCATCACCGTCGGTGAATTTTCCGGGCTAGGAGCCCTTGTCTTCGAGTTCCAGCAAGCTTGGATCGAGGCCGCGCAGCAGGAACCAGCCACCCTGGACGTGAGGCAGCTCGATGCCCTTGGCGTTCAGGATCTGCTGCGACTCGTACGAGCGCAGCCCCGATGAGCACAACAACACCGCGTCCTTCTCGCGCGGGACCTCGGCCCATCGCTCCGCCAGGGTCTCCAGGGGAATGGAGAGCCACCTGTCGCCGTGCTTGTCCTGACCTGCCTTGGCCGACTCGGCTTGGCGGATGTCGACCACC
>JBGQLS010000079.1:0-17406 GCA_041500205.1 Anaeromyxobacteraceae bacterium
CGCCCGCGGCGTGGGCGGGGCGGGGGCGGCGTTCGCCCCCGGGGAACTCAAGACCTGTCGAAAAATCAGCTGCGGTCGCAGGGGCCCGGGTGGGGCCCCGACGGCTCTGCCGGCGGGGCGGGGGCGGCCTTCGCCCCCGGCTACTCAGTTCCGGACCAGGCGTCGGTAGACCACGACCCGTAGCTCCGCGTGCTGCGGGTCGCTTCGCTTGCGCACACCGAGCACGACCGCGCTGTTCTCCGTGCCGCGGATGAGGTTCACCGCGGCTACGAAGTCCATGTCGGTGACGAGCGTGCCGTCGATGCGCAGCACTTCGTCCCCGGGGGCGAGCCCGGCCTCGGTGGCACCGCCCATGGGGAGCACGCTCACGATGACGAGGGACTCGCGCCGGGGAGCGAGCACCGCACCGATGCCGGTCAGCTCCAGCTTGGGGTCCTCGCCCGCGGCGAGCGGCGTCAGCTCGATGGTGACCGGCCCCCGCGACTCGCCCTCGCGCACGTCGAGGCCGGAGAGGATACGGGCGTGATGTCCCTCGGCCGAGGCGTAGAGCGAGTTCGGCCCGGGCGGCACCCCGCCCAGCTCGAAGAGTCCGTCCGCGCCCGCGATCGCAAGCGCGCGAACCGGCAACGCGGAGGGGCCGAAATCGACCTCGCCCTCGACTTCGATCTCCGCTCCGGGCACCGGCTGGCGCGTGCGCGCGTCGAGCACGAGTCCCTTGATGCGCCCTCCCGACGTGAGGTCGAAGTCGGCGGTGGCCGGAGCCGCCCCGGGGTCCGGGATGATCACCTCCATCTCGCCGGAGGGCGCGTGGCCGGGCGCGGCGACCACCACGACGGCAGGGCCCGGCGCGAGGTCGTCCATCTCGTAGCGGCCGCCGGCGTCCACAACAGCCAGCGTGCGGAGCGGGCCGCGTCGCTCCCGGCCACGTGAGCGGACCGCGACGGTGAAGGGCGCCACCGGCTCGCCGGTGCGGCGGTTCCGGACGCTCCCCGAGAGCCGCCCACCCATCCGCATCTGCAGCACGACGTCGGCCTCGCCGGCGCGCACGCCGCGTTGCAGTGCCGGCGCGAATCCAGGCCGCGTCGCGGTGAGGCGATAGCTCCCCGGCGCGAGACCGGACACCGAGAACTTGCCGGTGAGGTCGGTCGTGGCTTGCCGCGCCGGATCATCCCCTCCCTGGATCCGTGCCACCACGAGCGCGCCGTCGAGCGGCGAGCCGTTCGGATCGTCGACGCGCCCCGCGATGGAAAGCTCGGGGCGCGCGGCGCCCGCCGAGGGTACGAGCGTGATGGTGAGCCGGCGCGAGGCGCGCACCGGGAAGTCCACCGTCGCCGTGCCCGGGTCGTAGCCCGCGTGGCGCGCTTCCAGGACGGCGCGTTCGGGCGCCGCGAACCGGAATTCGCCCTGCGCGTCGCTCGTGAACCGCTGCTTGAGCGGCAGGAGCGCGGTCTCGCCGGCGGCGGCGCCCACGATCCGCACGTCGGCATCGGCGATGGGGTGCCCGTCGGGATCGCTCACGCGGCCTTGGTACTCGACGGCGGGAGCGAGGAGGATGGTGATCCCGCGCACGTGGGCGCCCTCGCGCGCATCCAGGAGCACCGGGCTGTGGCCCCACTCGGGCGCGAAGGGGAGGAAGCCGGGCGCGCTCGCGGCGGCGAGCGTCCAGCGTCCGGAGAGGCGGGGCTCGAAGTAGAACGCGCCGTCGGCGGCAGCACGCACCGAGGTCGCCTCGCCGGAGCGTGAAAAGGTGAGCTCCGCGCCCGGCACGCCGGCTCCCGTGGCGGCAGACGCGACGCGACCCTCGAAGGTCGCGGCCGACGCCGGGGTGGCGGGCAGCGGCGGCCCGAGCAGCCGGATGGGCAGCTCGGGGACGATGGCGCGCGCGGCCGCGCGCCCGGGGAGGGCCGTCTCGCGCTCCGGCAGGGGATTCACCGCGTCCTGCGCCGGCGGGCGTCGCGCCTCGCGCGCGGCGAAGCGCCACGAGTGCAGCGCGAGGAGCGCGAGGAGCAGGAGCGAGAGGGCCCCCAGGGCTCCCAGGGCCACGACACGAAGGCGCGCCCTCTTCCGCAGCATGCCTGCTCCATATCACCGCTAGTCGGGTGGGGCCTTAGCGGGGGAGCTCGCCCCCTCACCCTAGCCCTCTCCCCCGTTGGGGGAGAAGGAAAGGTCCTCTCTCTCCCCCCCTTGGAGGAGATGGGAAGGTCCCTCTCCCTCCTCTGGAGGAGATGGGAAGGTCTCCCTCTCCCTCTTCTGGAGGAGATGGGAAGGTCTCCCTCTCCCTCCTCTGGAGGGAGAGGGTTGGGGTGAGGGAGGTTCCGGCCTCCTTCGCTCGGGGGCGGCGGGAGCAGGCCCGCCCCAACATTGAAGCCAACCCTCGGGCTACGCCGCCGCCTGGAAGGGCCGGGGCCGCAGCCCGAGCCGGCGCCGTTCGCCGTCGCGGAGGACCTCGAGCTGGAGCTCGGGCTCGGCGGTGAGCACCATCACGCGCTGCAGGTCGTCGAGCGTGACGATCTCGCTGCCGTTGGCGCTGACGAGGAGGTCGCCCTCCCTCACGCCGCCCCGGTCCGCGGGCGCGCCCGCCTCCACGCGCAGCACGCGGATGGCGCGCGCGCGGGCGAGGTCGACGGCGAGGGCCGGATCGAGGTCCTCGCCCCGGGCCGCGATGCCGAGGAAGGGCCGCCGCACCTCGCCGTGCTGAATGAGGACCGCCGCCACCCAGCTCGCGGTGTGCGACGGTACCGCAAACGCCATCCCGTGCGCCCAGGGCAGCATGGCGGTGGTGACCCCCACCACGGCTCCCTCCGCGTCCAGGAGCGGGCCGCCGGAGTTGCCCGGGTTCACGGCCGCGTCGGTCTGCACCAGCCCGTCGAACATGCCGCCGTCGGGCGTGGGGAGGTTCCGGTAGAGAGCGGAGATGACACCCATCGTGACGGAGCGCTCGAAGCCGAGAGGGTTGCCGATGGCGACCACGAGCTGTCCCACCGCCAGCTTGCGGCTGTCCCCCAGGGGAAGCGCGCGCAGGCCGGGCGCCTCGACGCGCAGCACGGCCAGATCGGTGCGCGCGTCCGCGCCGACGCGCTCGCCCTTCACCGTGGCCGTGCCGGAGAAGCGCACGCGCAGCGGGCCCGCAGCCCGCGCGACATGGGCGTTCGTGAGCAGGTAACCGTCCGGGGTGAGGATGAGGCCCGACCCCTGGCCGCGGCGCTGCTCGATCCCCACCACCGACGGGGCCGCGCGCGACACCAGCGCGGCGAGGTCCTGGGAGAGCTGGGCCAGGGCGGTCATGGCTGGCACCTGCCCTGGCGCGTGCCGCCGCGAGCGCCGATGGTGAGCTGGATCTCGCGCACCGCGCCGCCGCGCGCGATCCGCACGTGGGCCTGCTCGCCGATGCGCTCCTCCTCGAGGAGGGGCAGGAGATCGCCCATGTGACCCACCGCGGTTCCGTCGAGGGCCAGCAGGAGGTCGCCCACCGTCAGGCCGGCGCGCGCGGCCGGGCTGTCGCCCTCGACCTCAGTGACGAGGAGCGCCGAGGACTGGTTGGTCTCCTTCGCCAGCGAAGCGGGGAGCCGGACGGGCACGCTCGCAACGCCGAGGTACCCGCGCCGGACGCCGCCGTGGGCGAGGATGGCCTTCACCACGCGCTTCAAGGTGGCGGCGGGGACGGCGAGGGGCGTGCCGCGCGCCAGCCCGGCCGTGGTGAGCCCGAGGCCGCGCCCGGCCATGTCGAGGACGAGGCCGCCCGAGAAGCCTGGGTGCAGCCCCAGGTCGAGCTCGACGTAGCGGTCGAGCTTGCCTCCCCAGGGCGTGCGCCAGGCGTCGCCGAGGCGGGACACGAGGCCGAGGCTCGCCTTCGGGCCGCGGCCAGGGCGCGTCACCGAGATGAGGAGCTGCCCCACTTCCAGCGGCGCCTCGCTCCACTCGGGCGGCGCGAGTGTCGTCTTGACCCTCAGCACCGCCAGGTCGGTGGAGGGATCGCGGCCGACCACCTCCGCTTTGGTGTCCTCGCCCGAGGGCAGCCCGACCTCCACCTCGTCGTCTCCCTCGAGGCCGTGGCTCGCTGTCACCACGGTGCCGTCGGGCGACCAGGCGATACCGGAAGCCGACCCTCGCCGGCGTCCGTCCACCCGCACCACCGCTCCCGCCGCCTGCTTCACCGCTGCCACGAGCGCGTCCGAGAGCTCCATCCAGCTTCCTGCCGCCATGTTCGTTCACTCCGTTCGTCCCGCTCCCGCGGGCGATGGAGAACCTAGGGGGCGGCAGTCACGCGCACATCGTCCGGGTGGACAGGGATCGGGCCTGGCAAGAAGGACAGGCCTTCGCTGGGCCGGGTTCGGCATCAGGCCTCGAGCGTCAGGCCTCATGGCGCTACCCGGTCGAGATGACCCCGTGAACGAGCCCGCGTCCGAGCCCGAGCCCGACAACACCGGGCTCGGGCTCGTTCACGGGCTCGGGGCTCAGTCTCCGCTACCAGGTGGACGACTGGACAAGGTGCCCGAAGCCTGCGGCCAGAGAAGGGCGGCGGTTCACAGCGTCACCATCCCCTTCCGCGCCGCGATGACGATGGCTTCGCTGCGGTTTTCCGCCCCGAGCTTCCCCAGGATTGACTCCACGTGGAACTTGGCCGTGCGCTCCGAGATTCCGAGCCGCTGTGCGATCACCTTGTTGGCGAGGCCCTCGGCCAGGAGCGCCAGCACCTCCGCCTCGCGGGGAGTGAGCGCCTCGGAGTCCGAGGCGTTCGACGGCGCAGGTGGGCGTAGCCAGGCGGAGAGCGTGCCTTCGACCACGACGAGCCCACGCGTGGCCGCCACCAGGGCGGCAGCGATCCGGTCGGCGCCAGCATCGCGGAAGACGACGCCACGGGCACCGCTCGCGAGCGCCTCGGCCGCCTGCGTCTCTCCCGTGACGAGCGCTACGACCGGGAGTGACGATGCGATCTCACGCCACTCGTCCGGCTCGGTCGATCCTGCGTCCACGAGCACCACGTCGGCGTGAAGGGTCGCGAACGTCCGCCGGTCGGCGGGCGAGAGCCCGGCCAGCACGGCGAGGTCGCTCCTGTCCGCGAGCAAGGCCGCGAGACCGGTGCGCGCGAGCGGATCCCCGCCCACGACCACGGCGCGGGGCGTGTCCATCGCCTGCTCATAACCTCTGGCTGCTCGAGCGGCAGGACGCGGCAGGCGGGGCCTCTCCTTGCAGCGCTTTCGGTGGGGTCTCGGCGAGCGGCGCCTGCTCCCCCAGGGGTTTGCTGCTCCCCGCGGAGCGAGCCCTGAAATCACACAGGCTCGCCGGCGACGTGCCCGGTGATCGAGAAGATGGCGGAAGACGCGGCTGACGCCCCGGCCGGGCTGGGCCACGGGGGTGTGAAGACGTGTATTCGTCCTTACAGAGAGGACTCCATGGCAGATCAACGAGCCGTCGAAGCCGCAGCTCCGGAGGAGATCGAGGCCGAGAAGAACCTCGAACGGGAACACCCGGCCCAAGCGGTGCGCCGGCTCCTGCGCGCGGAGCGCCAGGCGGTGCTCTCGACGCTCTCGGCGGCGCGGCATGGATGGCCGTTCGCCTCGCTCGCTCCGTACGCGCTTTCCTGCGAGGGAGAGCCCATCCTGCTACTCGCCGGACTCGCGCAGCACACCAAGAACATCGCGGTCGACCCGCGGTCCTGCCTGTTCATCCAGGACCGCGCGGCCGAGACCGATCCCCAGGCAGGGGCGCGCGCGACGGTGCTCGGGCGCGTGCGCCGCGCGGAGCCGGACGAGTTCGAGGACGTGCGCGCCCGTTACCTCGCCAGACACCCGCAGGCCGAGAAGTACTTCGCCCAGCACGACTTCGCCCTCTACCTCCACACCGTCGACGAGGTGCGCTTCATCGGAGGCTTCGGGATCATCGGCTGGGTTCCAGGGCATGCCGTCCTCGTCGACCCCGCCGAGGACCCCCTCGCGCCGCACGCCGAGGAGATCCTGAAGCACGTGAACACCGAGCACGGCGCCGCGCTGGGCCAGCTCTGCCGTTCCCGCGGACGCCGCGCGGACTTCGCATGGATGGTGGGGCTCGATTCGCACGGGTTCGACGTGCAGGGTCCCAGCGCCGGGCGGATGCGCTTCGACTTCGACGCGCCGGCGGCCACGCCCGAGGAGGTTCGAAGCCGCTTCATTGCCATACTCCGCGCGGTGAAGTAGCGCGAGAGGGGGTCGAGCGGGCGGACGAGCGCGGTGGCGCGGGCTCCACCCCGCCGCGCCGCGTATAACCCCTCCGTGCTTCCCTCCGCGGCGGGAGCGGCGTTAGGCTCGCGCGCTCGCGACCAGTGGCGATCACCAAGGAGTGCCAGACGTGACCGACGTCAGCAGCGCGCTAGCGCACCACGCCGCCAACGCGGCTTCCTATCTCGACGACCTCAGGTCGCTCGTCCGGATCCCCAGCGTCTCCTTTCCGGGATTCCCCGAGGTCGAGGTGAAGCGCAGCGCCGAGGCGGTGGCGGCGCTGCTTCGCGAGCGCAGCTTCGAGAACGTCGAGGTGCTGTCGGTCGAGGGAGCACACCCGTACGTCTACGGCGAGCGCATCCGGACCCCCGGCGCGCCCACGCTCCTCCTCTACGCGCACCACGACGTCCAGCCGGCGGGAGAAGAGGAGCTGTGGAAGTCGCCCCCGTTCGAGCCGACGGAGCGCGACGGCCGCCTCTACGGCCGCGGCTGCGCCGACGACAAGGCGGGCATCCTGGTGCACGCCGCGGCGGTCGACAGCTGGGTGCGGGGCGCGGGCGAGCTGCCCGTCAACGTGCGCGTGGTCATCGAGGGTGAGGAGGAGATCGGGTCCGGGCACCTGGGCGCCTTTCTCCGCAAGTACCGGCCGCGCCTCGACGCCGACGTCATGGTGCTCACCGACACCGGCAACCTCGACACGGGCGTGCCCTCCGTCACCATCGCCCTGCGCGGGCTCGTCACCGTGGACGTGGAGGTGCGAGCGCTGAAGCAGAGCGTGCACTCGGGCATGTGGGGCGGCCCCGTTCCCGACGCGACGATGGCGCTCTCCAGGATGCTCGCCTCGCTCTCGAACGAGGACGGCTCGATCGCGATCCCCGGCATCTACGACCGGGTGCGCCCCCTCACGCCGGACGAGCGGCGCAGCCTGTCGAAGCTGCCTGTCACGCGCGAGAGCGTGCGGCGGCAGGCCGGGATGCTCGAGGGCGTGGAGCTGCTGGGCAAGCTCCATCCCTGCGAGATGAACTGGTGGCAGCCCTCGCTGGCGGTGAATGCCTTCCAGGCCTCGAGCCGGAAGGACGCCCGCAACATCATCAACGACGCGGCCTGGGCGCGCGTCGGAATCCGGCTCGTCCGCGACATGGACCCGGGCGACGTGGGGGAGCGCCTGGTGGCCGCCCTGAGGCGGGCGGCGCCGTGGGGCGTCCACGTTGACGTCCGACTCGAGACCGCCGGGGCGGCGTGGAAGACGGACACCTCGCATCCTGCCTTCCGGGCGGCCTTTCGGGCGCTCGAGAAGGGCTATGGCAGGGAGGCGTTCGCCATTGGCTGTGGCGGCTCGATCGGGTTCGTCGAGCCGTTCGCGAAGGAGCTGGGAGGCGCCCCCGCGCTCCTCGTCGGCGTCGAGGATCCCTACACCAACGCCCACTCCGAGAACGAGAGCCTGCACCTCGGGGATCTGGACAAGGCCACCAAGAGCGCAATCCACCTCTACGCGGAGCTGGCGAGCTCGCTCAAGGCGTAGCGCGGGGGCCCGCCCCCCGCCGAGAGCTCTCCCCGTACACACGAGGCTGACATGGGTTCCACCCGCAAGTCTTCCGCCGCAGAGGCGCGTGCGCTCGAGAGGGCGCGCGACCTCCCCAACGCGCGCACCGCCGCCGACGTCGACTCGCTCCGGCGCTCCTTCCTCGACCACCTGCAGTTCTCGCGGGCGAAGGACGAGCACAGCGCGACGGCCCTCGATCGCTTCTTCGCCCTCGCCTACAGCGTGCGGGACCGGATGGTGAAGCAGTGGATCCAGACCCAGCAGGCGTACTACCGGACGGACGCGAAGCGCATCTACTACCTCTCGCTCGAGTTCCTGATGGGGAAGGCGCTCGAGAGCAACCTCATCAACCTCGGCCTCCACGACGGCGTGAAGGACGCGCTGCGCGCCATCGGCATCGAGGTGGCCGACCTCTTTGGCGAGGAGCCCGACGCCGGCCTCGGCAACGGCGGCCTGGGCAGGCTCGCCGCCTGCTTCCTCGACTCGATGGCGACCCTGGGTCTGCCGGCCTACGGGTACGGTATCCGCTACGAGTTCGGCATCTTCGACCAGGAGATCCGGGACGGATGGCAGGTGGAGCGGCCCGAGGAGTGGCTCCGGTTCGGGAACGCCTGGGAGGTGGCGCGCCCGGAGTACGAGGTGCCGGTCTCGTTCTATGGCCGCACCGAGGGGGCGCTCGACGAGAAGGGCAAGTACCGCGTGCGCTGGGTGGACGCCCGGCACGTGCTCGGCACGCCCTACGACACGCCCATCGCCGGCTACCGCAACGGCACGGTCAACACCCTCAGGCTGTGGCGGGCGCGCGCCTCGGAGGAGTTCGACCTGGCCGACTTCAACCGCGGGGACTACCTGGCCGCGGTGGAGGAGAAGAACATCTCCGAGAACATCTCGAAGGTGCTCTACCCCAACGACGTGACCGTCATGGGGAAGGAGCTGCGGCTCCAGCAGCAGTACTTCTTCGTCGCCTGCTCCATCCACGACATCGTGCTGCGACACCTCAAGACGCACGAGAACTTCGACGACTTCTCGGACAAGGTCGCGATCCAGCTCAACGACACCCACCCCGCCATCGCCATCGCGGAGCTCATGCGGCTCATGGTGGACGAGCACGAGCTCGAGTGGGATCGAGCCTGGGACACCTGCCGGGCCGTCTTCGGCTACACCAACCACACGCTCCTGCCCGAGGCGCTGGAGCGCTGGCCGGTCGAGCTCTTCGGCCGGGTGCTGCCGCGCCACCTCGAGATCATCCTGGAGATCAACCGGCGCTTCCTGGAGAGCCTCCGCGAGCGGCCCGATCTCGACCCGGGCGCCGCCGCGCGCATGTCGCTCATCGAGGAGGGGCCGGTCCGGCAGGTGCGGATGGCCAACCTGGCCGTGGTCGGCTCGCATTCGGTGAACGGGGTCGCCGCGCTGCACACCGAGCTCCTCAAGGCCGACCTCTTCCGGGACTTCCACGCGCTCTGGCCGGAGCGCTTCAACAACAAGACCAACGGGGTCACCCCGCGGCGCTGGCTGCTGCAGGCGAACCCCGACCTGGCACACATGATCACGGAGGTGATCGGGCCGGGGTGGGAGACCGACCTCGAGCAGCTGCACCGGCTCGAGCCTCTCGCCGACGACGAGGCCTTCCGACGCCGCTTCCGCGAGGTGAAGCGGGCCAACAAGGAGAAGCTGGCCGAGATCGTCCAGCGCGAGAACCTCATCACCCTGGACGTCGGCTCGATCTTCGACGTCCAGGTGAAGCGGCTCCACGAGTACAAGCGCCAGCTGCTCGACGTGCTGCACATCGTGGCGCTCTACCTGCGCATGAAGGCCGATCCGTCCTACGCGCCGGTGCCGCGCACGTTCATCTTCGGAGGCAAGGCCGCGCCCGGCTACGCGATGGCGAAGTGGCACATCAAGCTCATCAACTCGGTGGCAGACGTGGTGAACCACGACATCGACGTGCGGGGACGCATCGCCGTCGTGTTCCTCAAGAACTACCGGGTGTCGCTGGCCGAGCGGATCTTCCCGGCGGCGGACCTCTCCGAGCAGATCTCGACCGCGGGCAAGGAGGCGTCCGGGACCGGCAACATGAAGTTCGCCATGAACGGGTCGCTCACCATCGGCACGCTCGACGGCGCCAACGTGGAGATTCGCGAGGAGGTGGGCGCGGAGAACTTCTTCCTCTTCGGTCTCACCGTGGAGCAGGTGAAGGAGCTGAAGCGGCGCGGCTACGACCCGTGGGAGTACTATCGGCAGAACCGCGAGCTGAAGGCGGTCATCGACGCCATCGCCGGCGCGACGTTCTCGCCCGGCCAGCCGCGCCTGTTCCAGCCCGTGGTGGACTCACTCCTCAACGGCGGCGACCCGTACCTTTGCCTGGCCGACTTCGGCGCATATGTACAAGCCCAGGAGGACGTCTCGCGGGCCTACCTCGACCCGGAGCGCTGGACCAGGATGGCCATCCTGAACGTGGCGCGGACCGGCAAGTTCTCTTCCGACCGCACCATCCAGCAGTACGCGGAGGAGATCTGGGGCGTGAGCCCGGTCAAGGTCCGTTGAGCTGGGGCTGGCGCCCTGTGAGGAGATGTGCGTCTGTCGAGCCCGCGCGGCTTTTCGGGTATAATTGCCCTCTCATGAGTTCTTGCGAGGGCGTAGGCTTCGAACGCCTGCCGCTGGGCCATCGGCACGCGCTGCCGGACTCCCGGCGCGCGGACCTGGATGCGTTGCACCGCGACATCGACCTCGTGAGCCACAGCCCGGTCGTCACGGCTGTGCTCGGCGTCGCCGACGCACTCCTCCTCGTGCTCAACGCGCACCGCCAGGTCGTGGCGTTCAACAGCCGGGTTGCATCCATCACCAAGGCCTCCGACGTCTTTGGCCGCCGGCCCGGGGAGGCGCTCGACTGCGTGAACGCGAAGGGGCCTGGTGGCTGCGGCGCCGCGTCCGCCTGCGAGACCTGCGGCGCGCTGGGCGCCATCCTGGCGTGCCAGCGATCCCGCCACTCGGTGGAAGCCGAATGCCTGATCCGGACGGGGTCCGGGAGCGCCCTCGAGTTCAACGTGCGCGCGACGCCGGTGGTCCTGGGTGACCGTCCGTTCGCGGTCCTCTCGCTGCGCGACATCTCGAGCGAGAAGCGACGGCAGGCCCTGGAGCAGATCTTCTTCCACGACGTCCTGAACACGGTCACCGGGCTCCGCAGCTGGTCGGTGCTGCTCAGACGTCCCGACGCCGATCACCGGCGCGCGGGCGAGCGCGTGGATCTGCTGTCGCGACAGCTCGAGCGGGAGATCCGCGACCAGCGCGCGCTGACCCTGGCCGAGAGCGGAACGCTCGTGGCGGATCCGTCGCGCGTCCGCGTGGCCGACCTATTGCGTGACCTCGACGCCGTGTTCGCGTCGCACTTCGCCGCCCAGGGCCGCCAGCTGGAGATGGAACTGGTCGAGCCGGACCTCGAGCTGGAGACCGATCCGTCGCTCTCGCTCCGGGTGCTCGTGAACATGGTGCGAAACGCGCTCGAGGCCACCGGCCCTGGCAGCACGGTCCGGGTCCGGTGCGAGCGAGCTCCGCCTGCCGGCGACGGCGCCGAGGCGCACGCGCTGCGGTTCAGCGTGCGCAACGAGGGCTTCATCCCTCCGGAGATCCAGGACCACGTCTTCCAGAGGTCGTTCAGCACCAAGGCCCAGCGCGGCCGAGGGCTCGGTACCTACAGCATGAAGCTCCTCGGCGAAGGCTACCTGGGCGGGAAGGTGTACTTCGCCTCGGAGGTGGATTCCGGGACCGTGTTCTTCCTCGAACTGCCGCTGGAGTTCGCGGGCGCGAGCGGGACTTCCGGGAGCGCGGGCCGGCCCGGTTAGCTCGCGGGCGACGTCTGCTCGTCTCCTTCGTCGCGGAGGATCCCGGCGCGCGGCGTTGACATCCCGCCACGCGCGTTGGACAAACGGCGCATGCGCAGCGACATCGTGAAGAAGGGTTTCGAGCGGGCGCCGCACAGGAGCCTGCTCCGGGCGGTAGGGCTCAAGGAAGAGGACTTCGCGAAGCCCTTCATCGGGATCGCGAACAGCCGGGTCGACATCATCCCCGGCCACGTGCACCTCGGCGCGTACGGCGAGATCGCGAAGGAGGAGATCCGCCGCGCGGGCGGAGTCCCCTTCGAGTTCAACACCATCGGCGTCGACGACGGCATCGCCATGGGGCACGGTGGCATGCTCTACAGCCTGCCCAGCCGCGAGCTCATCGCCGACTCGATCGAGACGATGATGAACGCGCACCAGCTCGACGCGCTCCTGTGCATCCCCAACTGCGACAAGATCGTGCCCGGCATGATCATGGGCGCGCTGCGGGTGGACGTGCCCACCGTGTTCGTCTCGGGCGGCCCCATGAAGAAGGGCCACAAGGCGGACGGCACCCCCATCGACCTCTCCACCGCCTTCGAGGCCGTGGGCAAGCGGGCCCGCGGCCAGATGAGCGACGAGGAGCTGTACGAGATCGAGTGCCAGGCTTGCCCCGGGGCGGGGTCCTGCTCGGGCATGTTCACGGCCAACTCGATGAACGTGCTCTGCGAGGCGATGGGGATCGCGCTTCCGGGGAACGGCACTGCGCTGGCGCTCTCGCCGGAGCGCGAGGCCCTGCTGCGGGGCGCGGCCCGCCGCGTCGTCGCCATCGCGAACGACGATCGCTTCCGGCTCCGGCGCGTGCTCGGCGAGGACGCGATCGAGAACGCGTTCGCCGTGGACATGGCCATGGGCGGCTCCTCGAACACCGTGCTGCACATGCTCGCCATCGCCCACGAGGCCGGCGTCGACTTCGATCTCGCCCGCGTCGACGCCATCGCCCGGCGCGTCGCCCACTTGGCGAAGATCTCGCCGTCCCTCGCCACCGTGCACATGGAGGACGTGCACCGTGCGGGCGGGCTCTCGGCGGTCATGCACGAGCTCGCCAGGCGCGAGGGCGTCCTGCGCACGTCCGCGCTCACCGTCACGGGGGAGACGATCGGCGAGCGCATCCGCGGCGCCGAGGTCAAGGACCGCCAGGTCATCCGGTCCCTCGACGCGCCGTACTCGCAGACGGGCGGGATCGCCGTGCTGTTCGGGAACCTGGCGCAGGAGGGGGCGGTGGTGAAGACGGCGGGGATCGAGCCGGCGATGCGCCGCTTCACCGGCCGTGCCATCTGCTTCGACTCCCAGGACGACGCCATCGCAGGCATCGTCGGCGACAAGGTGAAGGAAGGGCACGTCGTCGTGATCCGGTACGAGGGCCCGAAGGGCGGGCCGGGCATGCAGGAGATGCTCTCGCCCACCAGCCTCATCGCGGGCATGGGCCTCGGCTCGAAGGTGGCGCTCGTCACCGACGGGCGCTTCTCCGGCGCCACCCGCGGCGCCTGCGTCGGTCACGTCTCGCCGGAGGCGGCGGAGGGGGGTGTCATCGCGCTCGTGGAGGACGGCGATGTCATCACCGTCGACGTCGACCAGCGGTCCCTGGTGCTCGAGGTGGCCGAGAGCGAGCTCGCCCGCCGGCGCGGCGCGCTCACCCACGCGAAGAAGCCGATCGCGTCGAGCTGGCTCCGCCGCTACGCCGCCCTCGTCACGAACGCGGCCAGCGGCGCGGTCCTGCGAAGCGACCTCTGACGAGCGGCCGCCCGCGATCCCGGCGGGGGAGACACCGATGCTGGTCAACTGCGTCGCCTATCAGGACGGCAGGAAGATCGCGGACATCCCTCCGGAAGACATCAGCCTCTACGTGAGCCGGCCGGAGTGCCTGGTCTGGGTGGCGCTCAAGGACCCCGAACCGGACGAGCTCGAGAGCATGCGAAGCGAGTTCGGGCTTCACGAGCTCGCGGTCGAAGACGCGCGGCACGGGCACCAGCGCCCCAAGATCGACGAGTACGAGGCGTCGCTGTTCGTGGTCTTGCACACGGTCGAGATGGCGGACGGGGAGATCCGCACCGGCGAGATCGACGTGTTCGTGGGCAAGAACTACGTGCTCTCGGTCCGCCGCCGGTCCCTGCAAGGCTTCGCCAGCGTTCGCGCGCGGTGCGAGCAGGAGCCGGAGCTCCTGAAGCAGGGATCGGGATTCGTCCTGTATGCCCTCATGGACGCGGTGGTCGACCGTTACTTCCCCGTCATCCAGGCGCTCGAGGCGGAGCTCGAGGAGCTCGAGGAGCGGATCTTCGCCGCGGCCTCCGAACGCTCCACGGTGCAAGCGCTCTACACGCTGAAGCAGAAGCTGACGACGCTCCAGCACGCCGTGAGGCCGCTCATGGCGGCAGCGGGCAAGCTCTACGGGGGTAGGGTGCCGCAGGTCTGCATGCGCACGCAGGAGTACTACCGTGACGTGGACGACCACCTCATGCGCATCAGCCAGTCGCTCGAGGCCCTGCGCGACATGGTGAGCACCGCCATCTCCGTCAACCTCTCGCTCATCTCGTTGCAGGAGAACGAGACCACGAAGCGGCTCGCGGCGTATGCAGCCCTCGTGGCGGTCCCCACCATGATCGCGGGGCTGTACGGCATGAACTTCGAGCACATGCCGGAGCTGAAGTGGGCGTTCGGGTACCCAGCCGCCATCGCCCTGATGGTGGCGCTCGACGTGTACTTCTTCTTCCGCTTGCGCAAGGCGAAGTGGCTCTAGACGCGGCGTTGTCTAGTAACGGACCGCCACCCGAAGAGCTCCAGGGAGACGCGCCCGCGCTCGTCCACGCTCACGCCCTCGCGCTGCAGCAGGTCGCGCTGGGCCGCGGCCCCGATCGGATCGCGGATCGCGATGGCGGCCCACCTCGTCGAGCGTCTTCCCAGCACGCGTTGCCAGGGGATGCGGTGACGCGTCCCGCGCAGCGCCGCGAGCGCGAAACCGACGTGGCGCGCGGCGCGCGGCCTCCCGGCCAGCAGCGCCACCTGCGAGTAGGTCGCCACCCTTCCGCGCGGGATGCGCCGGATGATCCGGTAGTACAGCTCCCATCCCGACAGGCGTTCCATGTCCGGTTTCACTTTACACGCGAGCGAGCGGCGTTACCCTGACGCCATGACGACGTCCAAGCCTGTGCTCGCGGTCGCCGCCGTGCTGCTCGCGCTCGCCGCGAGCGGCTGCGGCTTCCAGTCGATCCCGAAGAGCGAGAACACCGTCGCCGCGGCGTGGAGCGACGTCCAGAACCAGTACCAGCGACGTGCCGACCTGGTGCCGAACCTGGTCGAGACCGTCAAGGGCTACGCGACGCACGAGCGCGAGACGCTCGAAGGCGTGATCGCGGCGCGCGCCAAGGCCACCCAGGTGCAGCTCTCGACGAATGACCTCACTCCCGAGAATCTCAAGAAGTTCGAGGGCGCGCAGGCCGGGTTGCGCAGCGCCCTGGGACGTCTCCTGGCGGTTGCCGAGAACTATCCCCAGCTCAAGGCGAACGAGAACTTCCGCGACCTCCAGGTCCAGCTGGAGGGCACGGAGAACCGCATCGCGGTGGCGCGCCGCCGCTACATCGACGCCGTGCAGGAGTTCAACAACCTCGTCACGGTGCCGCCGACGAGCTGGACGAACTCGATGCTCTACAAGAAGCAGCCGAAGGCGCAGTTCACCGCCACGGCGCAGAACGCGGAGCAGGCCCCCAAGGTGAAGTTCTGATGAAGTCTCCCGACCGTGCCGGCAGAGCCGTCGCGGTCTCGCGACCTGTCTTCGGCCGCGCCGGCGGAGCCGTCGCCGCCTCGCGTCCCTGCTCCTGTCCGCGACGAGACGCGGCCAGGAGTCCTCCGCGGCAAGCGCGGCCAGGGGTCCAGCCCGAGCCCGAGCCTGAGCCCGGTATGCGGCAAGTGCGAGGAGATCGCGGTATGAGGTGGGGCCATCTCTGGGTGGCAACCGCGCTCCTCCTCCTGGCAGCGCCGGCGCGTGGCGAGGCCCGGGACGTTCCCGCGCTCACCGGCCCCGTGGTCGACGAGGCCGGGCTCCTCGGCAGCGGCGACCGCCGGAGGCTCGAAGGTCTCAGTCGGGCGGCCTGGGAGCAAGCGGCCGAACACCGCGCACAGCTCCAGTATCTCCTCGTGCGCACCCTCGACGGCGACGACATCGACGGCTTCGCGGTCCGTGTCTTCGAGGCGTGGAAGCTCGGGGAGAAGGGAAAGGACAACGGGATCCTGGTGGTCGTCGCTAGCGAGGATCGCAAGGTCCGGATCGAGACCGGGTACGGTAACGAGGGCGCCCTCACGGACGCACAGGCGGGCCGGATCGTCCGGAGCACCATCGCCCCGGCCTTCCGGGAGGGGCGCTACGGTGAGGGCCTCTACCAGGCAGGCGTCCAGGTCCTCTCCGCGCTCGGGTCCTTGCCACAGGGGATGGGCGCGAGGCAAACGGCACGACCGCATCCCATCCGGGGATTCGGGACAGTGGCCGTCGTCGCCCTCGTCATGGTGGCGCTCTTCGCGCGCATGCTGACCGGCTTCGGCCCTCGACGCAGGCGCTTCCTGGGCAGCGGGTTGGGCGGCCCGTGGGGCGGTGGTTTGGGCGGCGGAGGCTGGGGTGGCGGGGGGCTGGGTGGTGGTGGCGGCGGTGGCTGGGGTGGCGGCGGCGGAAGCTCGGGCGGCGGCGGCGCATCGGGAAGCTGGTGATTGGGATGCTAGAACGCTTCTTCGGCCAGGAAGCCCGTGCCCGCATCGAGGGTGCCGTGCGCGAGGCGGAGGCGCGGACCACGGGCCAGATCGTCCCGGTCGTGGTCGAGAAGTCGGCCGGTTACCCGGAGGCGCGCTACCGGGGTGCCCTCCTCGCAGCGGCGCTCTCGACCGTCGTCGTGCTCGCGCTACGCCTTCCTCTCACGCTGGCCGAGCTGCCGCTGATCCAGATCGCCGCCGGCTTGCTGGGGGCGCTCATCGCCCTGTGGGATCCGATCGAGCGCGTCCTGGCCGGCCGCATCGAGATCGAGCTCGCCGCGCGCGAGCGCGCCGTCCGGGCGTTTCACGAGCACGCTCTGCACCGCACGGTCGAGGGGACGGGCGTCCTGGTCTTCGCGTCCCTCTTCGAGCGGCGCGCCATCGTGCTCGGGGACCGCGGGATCCACGAGAAGATGGGCGACGCCGAGTGGCAGCGCGCCGTCGCGGCGCTGGTGTCCGGCATGAGCCGCGACGATCCGGCGGCCGGCTTCTGCGAGGCCATCGCGCTCTGCGGCGCGAAGCTCGCGGAGCACTTCCCGCGAGCCCCGGGCGGCGGCCCCGGCAACGAACTCCCGGATGCGCTGCAGACCAGCAAGACCTGACAATGAGAGCGGCCGCAGGACGCGCTGCGGTCCAGCAAGACCTGACAGTGAGAACATGCCGTAGCGCGGGGGCTTGTCCCCCGCCCGGTCGCAGGGGTCGCGATCAGGGATGGCGCAGGTCCTCGAGGACCGCGAGGTCGTCCACGGTGAAGGCGAACGAGAAGCGATAACCGGCGAGGACGCTCCGGGGCCGCAGCGCTGCGAGCTCCAGGAAGGGGTGATCGTGGAGCGTGAGCTGCCCCTCTCCCTTCCAGATGGTCGAGATCGCCACGTTGCGCGACCTGAGCTGGACGAGCTGGTGCAGCGCCGGCCGGTCATGCTCGCCCGCCGTGAGGTTCGGGAAGTGCCGGACGTTCACCGCCCGGGCGAAGCTCGGCTCGGGCAAGGCCTGTGAAGTCTCGCGCAGCGTCACGCGGGCATCGGCGAGCCGCCGATCCTGGTGGGCCAGGGAGGCACCG
>JBGQLS010000080.1:0-17299 GCA_041500205.1 Anaeromyxobacteraceae bacterium
CCCGGTGGGGGAGAGGGGATCGGTACGGAATCAAAGGCATTTCTTACTGATCGCTGCTCTAGGGGGTGCGACCCTTGCTGCGCGAGGCGCGGCGAGGCGCGGCTGACGTGCCCCCGCCGGCACCCGGACTCTCTCACGCCGCCGCTGACATGCCGGACTCGCGCATCATCTCGCGAAGGCGCTGCTTCCCGCGGGCCAGGCAGCAATCGACCGCGTGCGGCGACGTGAAGCGCAGGCGGGCCGCGATCTCGCGCGAAGTCGCGTCCTCGAGCCAGAGCGCGAGCGCAGCTCGCTCCCGCGGCGGCAGCCCGCGCGCGAGCCGGAGGGCGCGAGCCGCGTCGAGGGCTCGGTCGGGAGAGATGGGCTCCGAGAGGCCGAGCGTCCTGGCGTCGCTAACGCTCCGGCCCAGCAGCCTCTCCTGGCGCCGCGCATCCCTCAGGCGCCTCCTCACCTTGTTGCGCACGATGCCGTACAGCCAGCCGTCGAGCGCGCCGCCGGCGCGCGCCGCCTGGAAGCGCTGCCAGCCCGGACCACCGCCGGCGCCGGCCAGGAATGCCTGGACGTCCGCGACGACGTCCTCCGCGACGTCTGCGACGTCGAGGCCAGGGCCCCGGTGGCGAGCAAGGGCACGCCGCGCGTGAGCCTCGAGTACGGCCTGGACCTGGCTAGCGAGCGTCCCTAGCGCGACGGAATCACCGCTCCCCGCGAGGCGGGCGAGCTCGGCGGCGGCAGAGCCTTCGGATACGAACATGGATGGTCCTCCTGGGCAGGCGCTCCTGCGCCCTCCTGCCGAACCACCCTGGCTCGCGTCCGATTGCCCGATTGGAGCCCCATCAGGGTGCCTGTGGGGCCACCGACCGCCTCTTACCGCCTCGCTTCACGCCGTGAGGCGCGCGACGAGGGCGGGGAGCGCCGCCACGTCCTCGAGGAGGTGACTCGGAGAGGAGGCCAATAGCGCCTCGCGCGTGCAGGCGCCCCATAGTGCGCCCACGCTGATGACGCCGGCGGCGTTCCCGGCTTGCACGTCGATGGGCGAGTCACCGAGGAAGAGCGCCTCCCCCGGCAGGCGTCCCAATCGCTCCAGCGCGAGCAGGACCGGCTCGGGATCCGGCTTGTGGCGTGGGCAGCTGTCGGACCCGATGAGGGCGTCCACGAAGGACGCGAGCCCCACGTAGCCGATGGTCCGCGCCGCCGGCTCGGCGAGCTTCCCGGTGACCACCGCGATGGGATGACCACGCGCCTTGAGCGCCCGTACGGCCTCGACGGCGCCGGCATACGCGCGGGTCATGCGGTCGTGGTTCTCGCGCTGGTACACGCGGTAGCGGGCCAGCACCGCCTCGAGATCCTCGGGGCCGTCGGTGAAGGGGACCAGCTGTACTCGCAGGGGAGTTCCGATGCCTGAGATCCACTCGGCGTCGGTCGGGCAGCGCTCGCGGCCATGGAAGGCGTGACGGACCGAATCAAGGATGAGCGGCACCGTGTCGACGAGCGTGCCATCGAGGTCGAGGAGGACTGCGATCGGGCGGGCGGGCGTCAAGCGGCGGGGAGCCTACCCTCGCGAGCCCTGTGGGCGCCAGCGGAGGCGGTCGTTTTTGGGTTGGTGTGCGCAGACCCTGGCCGCGCTTGTCGCGGCTAGGGCGAGGGTCGCGAGACTGCGACGGCTTTGCCGGCGCAGTCGAAGAAAGCTGCATTTGCAGAGCTGCCGCCTGCCCGCTCGTCCGTACCTCGCAATCTCGCGAGAGCGGAGCAACCTTGGATGAACAGGAGGCAAGACATGCGTACGCTCTTGATGGTCCTTCTCGCTGCCGCCGGGCAGCCCGATCCCGCCGCGAGCGGTAGCCCGAGGCCGGGAAGCGCCAGCGTCGAGACATTGCCCCCGCGCGCCGGCATGGCTGAGATCCGCACACCTCAGGGGTTCATCCGCGCGGAGGGATCGGCAAGCGCACCGCGCAGCTCCGGCACGTTCGGCGTCTATGCCGCGGGGACTTACGGCGGCCACGCGGCGCCGCCGCCGGGGCCAGGCGAGGCGGGCGCCGCCAACGCTCCACCCGCAGCTCCCGAAGGAGCGGTCGGGCGGCCTCCGCCCGACCGCTGCCGGCGCGAGCGAAACCGCTATTTGCGCCGGCTCCTTCGGATGGACGGGATCGACCTCGAGGACCCACTTGCCCTGCTGGAGGGGCTCGCGGGTCCTAGAGTCAACCCTGACGCACTCCTCTTCAGCGCGTATGGCCTCTTGCCCGGAGTGGACCCCATCCGCCCGCTGGCCTGGGACTTCGAGTTGCAGGGTCTCGCGCGCGAGCTCGCCGCCTGCGAGATCGGCCAGCGCGCCGGAGCGCGGTGAGGGTTGAGCACCGAGGTTTCCTTTCCCCAAGGACCCAGCCGTCGGGACGAGCCGCGGGACCGCCCGCGGGGATCGGTTAGAATCGGGGGACGCCCTGGCGCGGGAGAGGGACCAAACCGCATGCTCCACGAGACGCACGCCGAGCTCGCGCGCTGGGGCGCCGCCGCAGTACGCGAGTCGTTCGCCTCCTACCAGGCCGAGTTCAAGCACATCAGCCGCCGCGCCAAGCTCCGCTTCGAGCAGCGTGACTGGCGCGGCGCGCAGTCGGATGCGCTGGAGCGGCTCGGGCTGCGGGACCGTTGCATCGCGCACGCGGTGGAGGAGCTCCGGGGCGTCCTCGGCGCCGCCGCCTCGGACCCGCTCCTGCGCGAGCAGATGAAGTCGGAATACGAGCGCGAGCTCTCCGACCGCCCCGACCCCGAGCTCGCCAAGACCTTCTTCAACTCGGTCACGCGCCGCATCTTCGGCACGATCGGCGTCAACCCGCGCGCCGAGTTCGTGGCCACCGACGTGGAGCCGCACCCGGCGGTGGGAGGCGTGCCCATCTTCCGCAGCTACCAGTGCCAGTCGACGCTCTCCGAGCTGGTGGCGACGATCCTCCGCGACTATCCGCTCGCCGCTCCTTTCCGCGATCTCGAGGGCGACGCACGGCTGGCGGCGACCGAGCTGGACGCGCAGTTGCGCGGGGGCGACGCGCAGCCCCGCGCGGGCGACGCGCAGCCCATTGACTCGATCGAGATGCTGAAGTCGGTCTTCTACCGGGGAAAGGGCGCGTACCTGGTGGGCCGCATTCGCCGCGGGATCTCGGTCTCGCCTTTCATCCTGCCGCTCTTGCACGAGGAGAGCGGCATCTTCCTGGATGCGGTGCTGCTCGCCCCCAACGACGCCGCCATCGTCTTCAGCTTCACGCGTTCGTACTTCCACGTCGAGGTGGACCGCACCGCGGCCCTCATCGCCTTCCTCAAGACCATCTTGCCGCAGAAGAAGACGAGCGAGATCTACATCTCGATCGGCTACAACAAGCACGGCAAGACCGTGCTCTACCGCGAGATCGTGGAGCACCTGGCGCGCACGAGCGACCGTTTCCAGCTAGCGCGGGGCGACCGCGGCATGGTCATGATCGTGTTCACCCTCCCGTCGCTCGACGTGGTGTTCAAGGTGATCCGCGACCGGTTCGCGCCGCCCAAGACCGTCTCGCGCCAGGACGTGATGCAGAAGTACGCCCTCGTCTTCCGGCACAATCGGGCGGGCAGGCTCGTCGACGCGCAGGAGTTCGAGCACCTCGTCTTCGAACGGGATCGCTTCGCGCCGGAGCTCATCGACGAGCTGCTCCTCGAGGCGCGCGACACGGTGAGCGTCGAGGGCGGGCGCATCTTCTTCCGGCACCTCTACGCGGAACGCCGCGTGGTGCCGCTCAACCTCTTCATCCGCGAGCAGGACGAGGGAGCCTCCCGCGACGCGCTCCTCGACTATGGGCGATCCATCCGCGATCTCGCCGCGACGAACACCTTCCCGGGCGACCTCCTCCTCAAGAACTTCGGCGTCACCCGCACCGGGCGCGTCATCTTCTACGACTACGACGAGCTGTGCCTCGTCACCGACTGCAATTTTCGCGAGATCCCGCGGGCGCGAGACGACGACGACGAGAACAGCGGCGAACCCTGGTTCTACGTGGGCGAGAACGACGTCTTCCCCGAGGAGTTCATCAACTTCCTCGGCCTCCCCGAGCAGCTACGCGGCGACTTCCTGGCCTCCCACGGCGAGGTCCTCACCGCCGCATTCTGGCGCCGCATGCAGGAGAGCCACCGCGCCGGAGAGATCGTGGACATCTTCCCGTACAAGGAGAGCCAGCGCCTCAGGAACGGCCGGCCGTGACGCCGGCCGTGCCTCTAGCTTTCGCACAGCGACACGAGGATCCTCGCCAGCTCCTCGACGTCGAATGGCTTGGTGAGCCTGGACGCGATGCGCGGGTCGGAGGGACCTTGCCCGCCAGTCATGGTGATGACGGGGATGTTCGCAAGGTCGGGCTGGGCGCGCAGCGCCTTCAGAAAGCCATCCCCGCCGAGGCGCGGCATGATCATGTCGAGGAGGATCGCCCCCGGGAGCGAAACACCCTGGGCGAGGCGCTCCAGGCCCTCCACGCCGTCGCGGGCCTGGTCCACCTCGACGCCGAGCCGCGCGAGGCAGGCTGCGACCGCGTCGCGCAGGTCGTCGTCGTCCTCCACGACGAGGACCTTGGATCGGAGGGTCAAGGCCAGAGCTTACCCCCGGCCGAGAGTTTTGCCCGTCGGGCGAGGCCACGACAACCGGCATGTGGGTGGCAGTGCGGCACGTTCCGTGCCGGGCCCTGGCCTCCCAGCTCAGCGCTCTCGCGGCGGAACGGAAAGACGGGCCCTACGACTGGGACTATTCGTGGATATAACCCGAGCGGGGCTCGACCTCGCCATTCAACTGCGCCAGACGGACGCCGCGTCGAGACTGGCGGAGGTCCGAGCGGGAGCCACGTGTGCAGCCGGACACCCGCCCGCCAGGCAAGCAGGATCCGCGATCAGAGAGGAATACGCCAAGGGGCTTCTCTGGCCGAACGGCAGTCGCCAGCATGAGCGCACTCCGAGGCGGGGGTCCAGCGGTCATGATGAATGGATACCGGCTGCTCGTCGTGGAAGATGATGCCGCGCTCTGCGAGAGCATCGCGGACATCTTGCGCTTCACCGGATACGAGGTGGAGACCGCGCAGGATGGCGAGTCGGCGCTGCGCCTCCTTCGCGAGGCGCCACGGCCCGACGCGATCCTGCTCGACATGCTCTTGCCGCGCAAGAACGCAGACCGGCTCCTCGTCGACATCGACGCGTCCCTCTCCTCCCGCCCGCCGGTGGTCCTCATGACCGGGATGGTCCCGCGCCCCGAGGCCGGGTCGCCGGGCGACGACGTGCTGTTGAAGCCCTTCGACGTCGATCAGCTACTGTCACGGATCGAGCGAGCCTGCGCCGCGAACAGCGGCGGCGCCATTCGCGTTTGAGAGGCGGGCTCCCGTCCCGTCACGCGCCCGCGGCATCGCGCGCGTCCACGCGCGACTTCGCAGCGGAATCGGGCTCGAGCGTCAGGATCTCGGCGCCGCCGCGCGTGACAAGGATCGTGTGCTCGAACTGCGCCGCGCGCTGCCCGTCAACGGTGACCGCCGTCCAGCCGTCGGGCCACACCGCGTGCTCGGGACGGCCCATGGTGAGCATCGGCTCGATCGTGAAGACCATCCCTTCCTCCATGAGCTGGCTCGCGCGCGGCTCGTGGTAGTGGAGCACCTGCGGCTCCATGTGGAAGTCCTCGCCGATGCCATGCCCGCAGAACGCACGCACGACGCCGTAGCCGTGGACCGTGGCGTGTCGCTCGATGGCCTTTCCGATCTCGGAGATGGGCCGCCCGGGCTTCACCGCCGAGATGCCGACCTCGAGACATTCGCGGGTGACGCGCACGAGCCGGCGCGAGGTCTCGTCCACCTCGCCCACCCCGAAGGTCCCGGAGCAGTCGCCGTGCATGCCGTCGAGGTAGATGGTGACGTCCAGGTTCACGATGTCGCCGTCCTGGAGCGGCCGCGAGTCGGGTATGCCATGCAGGATGACCTCGTTCACGGACGTGCACAGCGACTTCGGGTAACCGTGGTAGTTGAGCGTGCTCGGGTAGCCGCCGCGCGCCAGGTACGCGTCGTGGACGATGGCGTCGATCGCGTCGGTGGTGATGCCCGGCGCGAGCGCGCGAGCGCCCTCCGCCAGCACTTCCGCCGCGGCGAGGCAGGCACGGCGGATCTTGGCCAGCCGCAGCTCCGGGTTCGCCACGCGGGGCGACGGCCGCGGCCGGCCGCTCACCGCGTAGTTGGGCCGCGGGATCCCCGGCGGCACCGCGCGGCGCGGCGACACCACGCCCGGCCGCACCGCGCCCGGCCGGACGCTCCCTGCGCCGGGGCCGGCCGCGGCATCGGCATCCCGATGGCACTTCTTGTACTTCTGCCCGCTTCCGCACCAGCAGGGATCGTTCGCGCCTGGCTTCACCACCGGGATGTCTAAGCGCGTGGCGGGCGCCGTGCCAGTCGCGGCGAACGTCATTTCAAGTGGGTCGCGCCATCACATGCCCGGCGGCCGGAGCGGCAGCTTCACCCGGAAGACGCTCCCCTTGCCCGGCAGGCTCGCCACCGCGATGGTCCCACCGTGCGCCTCCACGAGCATCCGCGCCGTGTAGAGCCCGAGGCCCATCCCCTCGAGGCGGCTCGAGCCGAGCGCGCGGAAGTACCGTTCGAAGAGGTGCGGCAGGTCCTCGGATGCGATCCCCTGGCCGCGGTCCTCCACCTCGACCACCAGATACGCGTCCTCCTCCAAGGCGCGGGCGACCACCTCGCTACCGGGGGTCGAGTACTTGAGCGCATTCGTGAGGAGGTTCACGAGCACGCGCTCGATCCGGTTCGGATCGGCGAGCACCTCCGGGACGTCCTCGGCGACCTCGATCTGGATGCGCTCGCCGTGGAAGGGCGCGGCGAGCCGGCCCCGCAGATCCCGCAACATGCCGACGACGTCGAGCGGGGCGAGCTCGAGGCGAAGCTTTCCGGCCTCGAGCAGCGCCGACTCCACGAGATCGTTGAGCATGCCCGCCATGCGCTGCGCGCTGGCCGCGATGGCCTCTCCACGCGCGCGCACCGCGCTGGAGCCCTCGTTGCGCCGGCCCAGCAGCTTTGCCTGCGCGAGGACGACGCCCAGCGGCGTGCGCAGGTCGTGGGAGATCATGCGCGCCAGGTCCTCGCGCTGCTCCTGCGCCTCGCGCAGGCGCGTCACGTCCGCGAGCGTGAGCACCGCGCCCACGATGGCGCCATCGGGAGCGTGGATCGGGGCCGCCCCGGCGGTAGCCCAGACGTTCCTGCCGTCGGGGAGCTGCAGCGCGAGCGGAACGCCGCGGGCGGGCTCTCCCCGGAGGGCCGCAGCCACCGGGAGCCGCTCGCGGGGCACGGGCTTCCCTTCCACGTCCAGCACGCGAAGCCGGCTGAGCGGGTCGGGCGCTGGCTCGGGCGCCTGGCCGGCTTCGACGCCGAGCATCTGGCGGGCGCGCGGATTCGTCCGCGTGACGCGACCGTCGGCGGCGTACAGCACGAGCCCGTCCTCCATCGACGCGAAGATCGACTCGAGAAACGCCTCCGATCGACTGAGCGCCCGCAGCGCCGATTCTGCCATGCCCGTCGCAGCTTCGGCCGCGTGCCGCTCGCGGCTCTCTCGCCGCAGCTCGTGCTCGAGCGATTCCTCGGCCTGCTTGCGCGCTGTGACGTCGAGTGCGAGGGCTACCGCTCTCACGAGCCCCCGCTCGGCGTCGAGCCACGCCCGGCCGCGCTCTTCCAGCCAGCGCATCTCCGGGCCGCGCCCGAGCCGGAACGAGCAGACCCAGGCCTCGCCGCACGAGAACGCGCGAGAGAGCGCCGACTTGCGCATGGCGCGGTCCTCGTCGTGCACGAGCTCGTCGATCCCTTCCAGGGTGCATGGGGCATCCGCAGGCAGTGGCACCGAGCCCGCCATCCACTCGACTCGCTGGCTCGCCGCGTCCCAGCACCATGCGCAAGCGCCGCCTGCGGCGAGCGCGTCGCGAAGCCAGGTATCGCTGGCGTGCGCGTGGTCATCGTCTCGCTGAAGCGGCTGCGACGGCATCGGCACCCCCAAGGGCTGCCCTGCTGTCTCTTCAGTTCACGATACCCCTTTCGGGAGCGCGCAGGTCCAAGCGTGATTGGTTGGCAGAAATCGCTCGTTAATTCAGGTACAAGCAGGGTGCGTCATTTGGCGAGGTCCGGGAATGCACCACGAGCGAGAGCAGACAGGGCCCTCCCCGGATATCCACCGCACGCCGCATGGAGCGCCCGTCCACCTTTGGCCTTGCGCTCTTCCACCTCTCTTGGCGCGGGTATGATGCGGCCTGCGCCCCCGGCGCCGTTCCTCTTCTGGAGACAATCATGGCACCCCTCGCCGTACCCGAGCTGAAGCCGTCCTCCCGCCTGCTCCTCGGCCCCGGTCCGAGCATGGTCCACCCGCGCGTGCTGCGCGCGATGTCGACGCCTCTCCTCGGCCACCTCGACCCGGAGTTCCTCGTCATCATGAACGAGGTGCAGGAGATGCTCCGGGCCGTCTTCCAGACCGAGAACCGGTTCGCCATCGCCATCTCGGGGACCGGTTCCGCCGGCATGGAGGCGGCCCTCGTGAACGTCGTCGAACCGGGAGACACCGTCGTGGTGGGCGTGAACGGCGTCTTCGGCATGCGCCTCGCCGACATCGTCGGCCGCTGCGGCGGCAAGCTGGTGAAGCTCGAGGCGCCATGGGGACAGGTGTTCGCGCTGGAACGCTTCGAGGAGGCGCTCAAGAAGGAAGGCAAGGTGAAGGCGGTGGCGGTCGTGCACGCCGAGACCTCCACGGGCGCCCAGCAGCCGCTGGAAGGGCTCGGGAAGCTGTGCCGCGAGCATGGAGCGCTCCTCGTCGTGGACACCGTCACGTCGCTGGGCGGCCTGCCGGTGGAGGTGGACCGGCACGGCATCGACGTCTGCTACTCGGGGACGCAGAAGTGCCTCTCCTGCCCACCCGGGCTCGCCCCCCTCACGCTTTCGTCGCGGGCGCTCGAGGTGGTCAAGGCGAGAAAGCACAAGGTACAGAGCTGGTACCTCGACCTCTCCATGATCGCGGACTACTGGGCGGAGGGTAAGCGCGCGTACCACCATACCGCGCCGATCAGCATGGTCTACGCGCTGCGCGAGGCGCTCCGGATCGTGCTCGAGGAAGGGCTGGAGAAGCGCTTCGCTCGCCACCTTCTCCACTCGGCCGCGCTCATGGCGGGGCTCGCCGAGCTCGGCTGCGCGCCCAATGCTGCCGAGGGGCATCGCCTACCCAGCCTCAACTGCGTCAGGACGCCTCCGGGCGTCGACGAGGCACCCGTCCGGAAGGCGCTCCTCACGGAGGCCAACATCGAGATCGGGGGTGGCCTCGGTCCGCTCGTCGGGCAGGTCTGGCGCGTCGGGCTCATGGGCGAGTCCTCCCGACAGGAGAACGTCCTGGCCGTGCTGGCGGCGCTGGAGCAGGCGCTCGCGCGCACCGGACGAAGCGTGAAGCCAGGCATCGCGCTGGCGGCCGCGGCCGCGGTGTACGCGCGCTAGAAGACGCGCATGGCGCGCATCGCGGTGATCGGCCTCGGCAACGTGCTCATGGGCGACGACGGCTTCGGGCCCTACGTGGCGCACCTGCTGGACAGCTGGTACGCATGGCCGGAGAACGTGCAGGTGATCGAGCTCGGCACGCAAGGCCTCGACCTCACGCCGTACGTCCGCGGGCTCGAGGCCCTGGTGGTGGCGAGCACGATCCACCGGGGCGGCGCGCCGGGTACGCTGCACCGGCTCGAGCGCGCCCAGATCCTCGATCGGGACCTGCCGAACCGGGAGCCGTCGCTCCGGAACAGCCCTTACGAGCCCGGTGTGCGCAACACCCTGCTCACCCTCGAGTTCACTGGTGGTGTTCCAGATCGCGCGTGGGTGCTGGGCGCGCAGCCCGAGAGCGTCGAGCTCAACGGCGGCCTGTCCGACAGCTTGAGACCGGCGCTGGCGCGGGCGGTCGCGGAGGTCCTCGCGATCCTGGGGACGCTCGGAATCGTTCCCAGGGAGCGGACTCCGCGGCACGACGTCCCGCCCTGGTGGGAGATCCGCGGGTCGTGACCGCGAGCGTGGCCTGGTCCTGAGCACCTCTCAACCCGTGCCGCACAGGAACGCATCGGCGAGCAGGGCCGCCGCAAGTGAAGCGACGCAGATGGCCACCACGCCGGGCCAGCGCCAGGCTTGCCAGGCGAGGCCGGGCAGCGACGAGCCGAGCGTCCCGCCCACGTAGTAGAACATGAGGTAGAGCGCGCTCGCACCGCCCTTGGCCGCGCGAGCGCTCGTGTTCACGAACGCGGGCGCCACCGCCTGGGCCGTGAACATGCCCAGGCAGAGCACGACCAGGCCGCTCGCGATCGCCCACAGTGGATGCAGCAGGGTCGCGAGCATCCCGACCATCGCCACAGCGAGCCCCACTGCCATGACGAGGCGGGGGGAGATGCGCGCGGAGGCCCGGCCGGCGATGGGCGAGACGAGCACGCCCGCCAGGTAGACCGCGTAGACGCTCTACACCTGCGCGGTGGTGAGCCGGTACGGCGCTCCGGCCAGGTGATAGGGCAGGTAGGTGAATATTCCCATCCACCCGAAGAAGAGCGTCATGCCGATGAGAAACGCGCCCAGCAGCCGGCGGTCGGCGAGATGTTGCAGCATTCCGCCGTAGGCGCGCGCCCACCCCAGGCGCTCGACCGAACGCACCGGGGAGAGGCCGCGCGCGAGGAGCAGCGCGGAGCCGAGCGTCACCGCCGCGAAGAGGAAGAACGCCTCGCGCCATCCCGCGGCGGAAGCGATGAGGCCCCCCAGCACGCGGCCGAGGAGCCCGCCGGTGACGCTGGCGGCGATGATTCCGCCCACCACCGCCGGCAGCCGGCGCGGGTCGAAACGGTCGCCCGCGTACGCGACGGTGACGGCGGTGATCCCAGGGATGAGGACTCCCTGCGCTACGCGCAGCGCCAGGAGATCCCCGAAGGAGCGCGCCAGGGCGCAGAGCGCCGTCGGCAGGACCAGGAGCAGCGCACTGCCTACCATGACACGCTTGCGCCCGAGCGCGTCCGAGAGCGGGCCGTAGAAGCTCGACGCGACCGCGATCCCGACGACCACGGCGGAGACGCTCAGCCCTGCCTTCGCCGGAGAGATGCCGAACTCGAGCGACAGGAGCGGCAGCACCGGCTGCGTCACGTACATGTCCGCGTAGCAGGCGACGGTCGCGACGTAGAGGGCCGCCGTCTCGAGCAGCGGCGGCGGCCTGGCTGGGTCGGCCGGAGTCATTCCGCCGAACCTAACTCAAGCGCGCGTCGAACAACTACCTCGAGAGCCGCGAACGCGGCCTCGTCGTCACCGTGGAATTGGAATCCTGCTCGTCACCACTCGGATGATCCATGGACGACGAGGAGCGGTGTTCGTTACAGCCCCGGGGCGGCCGGCCGCGACACCGGCGCGGAGCCCCGGGACGGCGGCCCCGTCACGCCAGCACGACCAGCAGGTCCTCCTTCTCGACCTTGCCTCCCTCCTTGAAGCGCACCTCCAGGACCTTGCCGTCTTGCTTCGCCTTCACGCTCGTCTCCATCTTCATGGCTTCCGTGACGAGCAGGGTCGTCCCCGCCTTCACCTCGTCACCCTGCTTCACCGCCACCTTGATGACCTTGCCCGGCATGGGCGCCCCCACGTGCTTGGGGTTGTCGCGCTCGGCCTTCACCCGAGCAGCCTCGTCCTTGCCCGCCTTCTCGTCGCGCACCAGCACCGTGCGGCCCAGGCCATTGAGCTCGAAGAACACCTCGCGCTTCCCGTCCTTGAGGAGCGGCCCGACGGTCACGAGCTTCACGATGAGAGTCTTGCCGGGCTGGATGTCGATCGACGTCTCCTGGCCAGGCTCGAGGCCGTAGAAGAACTGCGGCGTGGGCAGGAACGAGACGTCCGAATAGTCGGCGCGGTGCCGCTCGAGCTCGGTGTAGACGCTCGGATAGAGCAGCCAGGAGATGAGGCCCTCTTCGTCCACGGGGTGCCCGACCTTCGCCTCCGCCTTGACCCGCTCGACGGCCATGTCGACGGGCTCGAGCAGCTCGCCCGGCCTGCAGTGGATGGGCTCCTGCCCCTTCAGGATCGCCTCCTGGAGATCCTGCGGCCACCCGCCGTACGGCTGGCCCAGCATCCCCTTGAACATCCCGACCACGGACTCGGGGAAGGCGAGATCGGGGGCCTTGGCGAGGACGTCCTCCGGCTGGAGATCGTTCTTCACCAGGAAGATGGCCATGTCTCCCACCACCTTGGACGAGGGCGTGACCTTCACGACGTCGCCGAAGAGGAGGTTCACCTTCCGGTACATCTCCTTGCACTCTTCCCAGCGATCGAGGAGCCCGAACCCCGCCACCTGCGGCTTGTAGTTCGAATACTGGCCACCTGGGATCTCGTGCCGGTAGACCTCGGCCGTGCCGCTCTTGAGCCCCGACTCGAAGGGCGCGTACCACTCGCGCACCGTCTCCCAGTAGTTCGCCAGGAGCTGCAGCCCGTCCGCGTCGAGGCCGGTGTCCCACTCCGTATGGGCGAGCGCGGCCACGAGCGTGTTGAGGGAAGGCTGGGACGTGAGCCCCGAGAGCGAGGAGAGCGCGGCGTCCACGATGTCCACGCCCGCCTGCGCCGCCTCGAGGAGCGTGGCGCCCGCGTTGCCGGAGGTGTCATGGGTGTGGAGGTGGATGGGGATGCCCACCTCCTCCTTCAACGCCTTCACCAGCTTGCGCGCGGCGAACGGCTTGAGGAGCCCCGCCATGTCCTTCACGGCGAGCATGTGCGCGCCCATCCGCTCCAGCTCCTTCGCCAGCGCGACGTAGTAGGCGAGCGGGTACTTGTCCCGCTTGGGGTCGGTGATGTCGCCCGTGTAGCACATCGCGCCCTCGCAGAGCTTGCCGCTCCGTCGCACCGCCTCCATCGCGACGGCCATGCCCTTCGTCCAGTTGAGCGCGTCGAAGACGCGGAAGATGTCGACGCCGGCCTTGGCGGCGGCGGCGACGAAGGCCTCCACCACGTTGTCGGGGTAGTTCGTGTACCCGACCGCGTTCGCCCCTCGGAGCAGCATCTGGAAGCAGACGTTGGGGATGGCCTCGGAGAGCCAGTGCAGCCGTTCCCAGGGATCCTCCTTGAGGAAGCGCATGGCCACGTCGAAGGTGGCCCCGCCCCACAGCTCGAGGGAGAAGAGCCCCGCCGCGAGGTAGCTGGTGGCCGGCGCGATGCGCAGGAGATCGTAGCTGCGCACGCGCGTCGCGAGGAGCGACTGGTGCGCGTCGCGCATGGTGGTGTCGGTGACGAGGAGGCGATCCTGGGCCAGGACCCAGCGCGCGAGCGCCTCGGGCCCCTGCTTGCGCAGGATGTCGCGCGTGCCCGCCGGCCTCGGGCGGCCGGGGTCCACCTTGGGAAGGTGGGGCTCGCGCAGCCTCGTCGGTTCGAGCCGCGAGGAGACGCCCGGCGCCCCGTTCACGATCACGCCGCCCAGGAACTTCAGGATCTTCGTCCCGCGGTCCTTGCGCTCCTTGGCGCGCATCAGCTCGGGGTGCTTGTCGATGAAGGACGTGTCGCAGGACCCCGCCAGGAAGTCCGGGTGGGTGACCACGTTCTCCAGGAACTGGATGTTCGTCTTCACGCCGCGGACGCGGAACTCCTGGAGGCAGCGGCGCATGATGCGCGCCGCCTCCTCGAGCGTCAGGCCCCAGGTGCTCACCTTCACGAGGAGCGAGTCGTAGTGCGGCGTGATGTGCGCGCCGGTGAAGGCGCTGCCCGCGTCGAGCCGCACCCCCGCCCCTCCGGGCGAGCGGTATGCCTTGAGCGTCCCGGTGTCCGGCGCGAAGTCGTTCTCCGGGTCCTCGGTGGTCACCCGGCACTGGATGGCGTAGCCCCGGATCTGGACCGACTTCTGATCCGGGATCCCGAGCTCGGCCAGCGAGGCGCCCTCCGCGATCCGGATCTGCTTCTGGACCAGGTTCCGCCCGGTGATCATCTCGGTGACGGTGTGCTCGACCTGGATGCGCGGGTTCATCTCGATGAAGTAGAACCGCCCTTCGCGGTCGACCAGGAACTCGCACGTCCCGGCACTCCGGTAGCCCACGAGGCGCCCGAGCTTCAGGGCCGCCTCGCAGATGGCCTCGCGCTGCGGCCCCTTCAGCACGACGGAGGGCGCGAACTCGACCACCTTCTGGTGGCGGCGCTGGATCGAGCAGTCGCGCTCGTAGAAGTGGACGAGATTGCCGTGCGAGTCCCCGAGGATCTGCACCTCGACGTGCTTCGGGCGATCGATGTAGCGCTCGACGAAGACGGTGGAATTGCCGAAGGCGCCCTTGGCCTCGCGCCGCGCGGCGTCGAGCCCGGCCAGCAGCTCCGTCCGGTCGCGCACGACGCGCATGCCGCGTCCGCCGCCCCCGGCCGCAGCCTTGATGATGATGGGGTAGCCGTGCTCCTTCGCGAAGCGCAGGAGGTCCTCCTCGTGCTCCACCGGGCCGTCCGTCCCCGGCACGACCGGGACCCCCATCTCCATCGCGGCCTTGCGTCCGGCGACCTTGTCGCCGAGGCGCCGCTGCATCTCGGCCGTCGGCCCGACGAAGACGAGCCCCGCCGCCTCCACCCGCTCGGGGAAGTCCGGGTTCTCCGACAGGAAACCGTACCCAGGGTGGATGGCGTCGACGCCGCGTTCCATGGCGAGGGCGATGATCTCGTCGATGCCGAGGTAGGCGTCGACGGGGCTCTTGCCCTTGCCTATCAGGTACGCTTCGTCCGCCTTGTAGCGGTGGAGCGAGTACCGGTCCTCGTCGGAGTAGATGGCCACCGTGCGGATACCGAGCTCGGTCGCGGCGCGGAAGATGCGGATCGCGATCTCGCCGCGGTTCGCGGCCAGCAGCTTGTGGATCTTGCGAGTCGTGGAAGGCGGGGTCGTGGGCATGGGCACGCAGGTGAGCACACCACGGCCGGGGTGTCGAGGCCGTCTGGGCACCTCCTTCCCGGGCGCACCACCCCTCCCCGCTGGCTCATCCAGCCGACGTCGTCGAGCCGCGCCTGGGAGGGCGGGGGTGGGATCCCGCGCTCTTGGTGCCGTTCGCCGGCACCCCGTGCGGCCGCGTCTTGAGGAGCAACGCGGGTACGCGCGGCCCGGGGATGGCGACGGCCTCCACCTGCTCCCCGGCGAACCGCGCCGCCGGCACGAAGGTCCAGAAGGCCGAGTACCGCTTGCCCCCTGGTTCGAGCGGGGCCCAGCCGATGACCTCATCGTTCCAGCGCCATGCCACCCAGGCGGGAGCCCAGGTCTTCCCCGGTAGCCACACCCACCCGTGGGCCGCTTCGAAGTGCCAACGGCCGTAGTGGTACGTCGTCCGGCCCCATGGTTCGGCGCTGACCCAGAACCAGCCACGCTCGGTCCAGGCCCAGGATCCGCGGAAGTAAGGGCGCCAGTCGGCGGCGACGCCACAGGGCTGCCACGCCGTGCCGTACCGGGCGACCTCGACCCACACACCAAGCCCCTCCAGCGCGTCTACGGAATCATCCTGTCGACTCGCGGCACTGGGCCGTGGACGCCAGCCCGAGCACGCGTCGGCTGCCGTCGCCACGACAGGTCCGAGCGACAGCGCGACCACGATGACCGCCCCGGCGAGGCGCGCCGCCGCCTTCGCGGACCGGAACGGACGAGGCATGTTGGCCATTGCCCGCAATCGAAAGCACGTCGCGGGCCACCCACATGCATCCACCAAAGGGGGACCGACACGGCATTCCCGACCCGTACCTGCTTGACTTGAGCAGCGAGAGTTTCCTCCCGTGCCGCTTTCAAACGCCGGCGGGACCGGCGGGATGCGTTCGCGCCGGACCCTCTCCCTCGCGGAGGGAGACGGGACCCCTGTGGCCTCCCCTCTCGTGGAGGCGTGCTTAGATTAGCCGACTGCCCGCGCGCTTGAGGCCCTCGAACCTTCCTGTGACTAATGCCCAGGGCTTTGCCGGCGGGGCGGGGGCGGCCTGCGCCCCCGGCGACTCAGCACCGCGAGCGCGGTGCTGGGGAGCGTTTCTCGGAGGCCCGCTGCAGCTCGCACGCGCACTGCACGAAGGCGAGCGCCGCATGCGACAGAGCCTTGCTGCGGTATACCAGGTGGACCGAGCGTTCGAACCGCATCTCTCGCACGCCGATGGCGGCGATGTCGCCGCGTGCGATCTCGGCCGCGGCCGCCAGCCTCGGCATGAGGGCGACGCCCAGACCCAGCTCCACCAGCCGCCGCACCGCTTCGAGCGTCGGGAGCTCCATCGCGATGTGCAGGGGCGTGCGGTGTCGCTCGAACGTCTGCACCACGCGCTCGCGGTAGGGCGACCGGACGTTGTGGGCGAGGAAGGACTCCGCACCGAGCTCGCGGATCGAGACCATGGCGCGTCCGGCGAGCGGATGTCCGGGCGCCACGAGGAGCGCGAGCTCGTCGGTCGCGATGGGGACGACGGTCAACGCCGGCTGTGCCGGCCGGTACGTCACGATCCCGATCTCCGCCTCGCGCGCGAGGATCTCCAGAGGGATCCGGCTGGCCAGGCTCCGCTTGATCTCGATCGCGATGTGTGGGTGGCGCGCCCGGTACGCGCCGAGGACCGGCAGCAGGTGCATGACGGTGTACTCGTTGGCGGCGATCGCGATCGTCCCTCGGCGCAGACTGCCGAGCTCCTGGATGGCCGCGCGCGCCTCGCGGCGCAGGTTGAGCATCTGCTGCGCGTACTCGTAGAGGACGCGGCCCGCCTCGGTCAGCGACCCGCTCCTGGAGGAACGGTCGAAGAGCGACGACCCGATCTCGGCCTCGAGGCGCTGGATTGCCTGGCTCACGGCAGACTGGGTTCGATGGACGCGGTCGGCGGCGCGAGAGAAGCTCTTCTCCTGCGCTACCGCGACGAGCATTTCGAGCTGGCCAAGATCCACGGCTAGTCCTGTCGGCGAACGCGTCTCACGCTATCAACTGAGCTTATTCTTACATCAATATAATCAGTTTGGATTATCCGCTTCGAACTCTTACCATCTCCGCATGGTCAGGGCACCGGATCGCGCGAAGCCAGCGCTTCGCCTCGATTACTGCAAGGGTTGTGGCCGCTGCATCGGCGCTTGCGCCCGCGGCTGCATCGCGCCGGGGACGGAGATCGACGCCGCCAGCGGCCTCGTCCCGGTCGCGCTCCACCTCGACGCCTGCAACGGGTGTGACCTCTGCGTGGACGCGTGCCCGGAGCCGTACGGCCTCGTCACCGCCGCCATCGCCAGGACGCTCGAGGCCGCCGCCGAGCGCCGCCAGCTGCAGATGGCTCCACCGGCGGTGGAGGAC
>JBGQLS010000081.1:0-17158 GCA_041500205.1 Anaeromyxobacteraceae bacterium
CCTGCAGGACCTGCAAGGCCCCAAGATCCGGACCGGCCCGCTCAAGGCGGGAAAGGTGGGCGTCTTGCTCGAGACTGGCGGCGAGATCGCCATCGACACCGAGCGGGAGATCGTCGGCGACGAGAAGCTCGTCTCGACCACCTATCGCCACCTCGCCGAGGACGTGCGCCCCGGCGACCGCCTGCTCGTCGACGACGGCCTTCTCGAGCTGCGCGTGCTCGACACCAATGGCGTGCGCGTCCGCTGCGAGGTCGTGGAAGGCGGGGTCCTCAAGGAACACAAGGGGATCAACCTCCCCGGCGTGACGCTGCGCGCGCGGGTGATGAGCGAGAAGGACGAGCGCGACCTCGCCTTCGGGCTCGCGCACGGGATCGATTACGTCGCGCTCTCGTTCGTGCGCTCGGCCAGCGACATCGGGGTGTGCCGCGAGCAGATGAAGCGGATGGGCCGCGTGGTGCCCATCATCGCGAAGATCGAGAAGCCCGAGGCGCTCCAGAACATCGACGGCATCATCGCCGAGACGGACGGCGTCATGCTGGCGCGCGGCGACCTCGGCGTCGAGATCCAGCCCGAGCGGGTGCCCAATCTCCAGAAGGAGATCTTGAAGAAGTCGAACGCCGCGGGCAAGCCGGTCATCGTCGCGACACAGATGCTGGAGTCGATGATCGAGCACCCGCGCCCGACGCGAGCCGAGGCGAGCGACGTGGCGAACGCGATCTGGGACGGCGCGGACGCGGTCATGCTCTCCGCCGAGTCGGCGAGCGGCCGCTATCCGCTCCTCGCGGTCCAGATGATGGACCGGATCGTGCGCGAGGCAGAGCAGCATCTCCAATCCCGGCTGCCGCCGCCCCACGACCCCTGGAGCGGCCCGGGCCCGTTCAACGCCGTCATCGCGGGCGCAGCCGTGCGCGCTGCGCACGAGTCGAGGGCTGTCGCCATCGTCTGCTTCACCTTGGGCGGCACCACCGCGCGGCTCCTCGCCCATTACCGGCCGCAGGTGCCCATCGTCGCCTTCTCACCGGACCAGTCCATCCGGCGCCGGGCCGCGCTCTACTGGGGCGTCATCCCCAAGGTCATGGTGCCGGTCCGCAGCGCCGACCTCATGTGCGAGCTCGTCTCGGAGCGGCTGCTCGCGGACGGCCTGGCCCGCCCGGGCGAACGGGTGGTGGTCGTCTACGGATCGCCCATGGGCGTCCCGGGCCAGACGAATTCCATCCGCATGTACCAGATCCCGCACCCGGTGGGACGGCAGGTGGAGGACTCGCAGCCCGAGCCCTCCCCCGCGGCGCAGTAGAGGAGGGGACATGAACATCCCGGCGCTGCAGAAGACGATCCGCGAGCTCGATCTCGACGGCTGGCTGCTCTACGACTTCCACGGCCAGAACCCGACCGCGCTCACCGCGCTCGGGCTCGAAGGACACATGTTGACCCGCCGCGTGTGCTACCTCGTCCCGGCCGATGGCGAGCCCACGGCGCTCGTGCACGCGATCGAGCTGCGCTCGTTTCCCGAGGCCATCCAGGGCCGGCGGCAGGCCTACGCCTCGTGGGCCTCGTACCGATCCGCGCTGGAAGGCCTCTTCGCGAAGCTGCCGCGGCGGCGCCTCGCCATGGAGTACTTCCCGCTCGGGGCCATCCCGTATCTCTCGCGTGTCGACGCCGGGACGATCGAGCTCGTCCGCTCGATGGGGGTCGAGGTGGTGTCCTCCGCCGAGCTCGTCCAGCGCTTCCTGTGCCGCTGGACGCCGCACCAGCTGGCGAGCCACGCGCGGGCACTGCGCTCCATCGACGACGCCAAGGACGCGGCCTTCGAGCAGATCGGGATCGTGCTCCGCCGCGGCGCCGAGGTGACCGAGACACGCGTCCAGAAGTTCCTCACCGACGAGTTCGCGCGGGCGAACCTCGAGTGCGATCATCCACCCATCGTGGCGGTGAACGCCCACGCCGGCGATCCTCACTACGTGCCCTCCGAGAAGACGCCCACGCCCATCCGCAAGGGCGACCTCGTGCTCATCGACCTGTGGGCCCGCGGCAAGGGAGCGGGGGACGTGTACGCCGACATCACCTGGGTGGGTTTCTGCGGCGACCGGCCGGGCGCGAAAGCCGAGGAGATCTTCCGGATCGCCGCGGAGGGACGGGACGCAGGCCTGGAGGCCCTGCGCGCCGCATGGCGCGAGAAGAGGACCCTCGAGGGCTGGCAGGTGGATCGACTCGTGCGCGACCACATCGCCTCGAAGGGTTACGGGGATAAGTTCATCCACCGGACCGGGCACTCCATAGGCACGAGGGTCCACGGCGACGGCGCCAACCTGGACGATTTCGAGACGCACGACACGCGCCAGCTCGTGGAGGGCCTGGCCTTCTCGATCGAGCCCGGCATCTACCTCCCCGAGGAGGGGCTCGGCGTGCGCACCGAGATCGACGTCGTCATGACAGCCGACGGGCCGCAGGTGTTCTCCAAGGTCCAGCAGGAGATCGTGCGGATCGCATGAGAGGACGTCGGTGAGTGAAGACTCCACGGCCTGCCCAAAGCCGCCTCACGACCGATCTGCACCCCGCCGCCGCGGTCATCCCCTGGCGCGACGGGCGGCGGCCCCTCGGCACCCAAGTAGGTCCTCGTGCAGGACCGGCCCGTGAGACCTGAGTAGCCGGGGGCGCAGGCCGCCCCCGCCCCGCCGGGCAAAGCCCATCGGGGCCCCACCCCGGCCACGCACGCCGCAGAGCGATCACATTTTTCGACAGGTCTTGAGGAAGTGAGCAGCGGAAAGCAAAGTGACCACGAGGAGCGTCCGTTGTCGAACATTACAGCGTGTCACTGGCAGGCCATGCCCGGACCCTTTCGGGACCCCGATGAGGTAAGCGAGTGCCATTTCCTCCTCGCCTTGTACACAGACGTGATCCTGTGCTGCGAGTGCGATACGTGCCGGCACGCTGACGCCAGGGCGGCTGCTCGGCGGCTGCGGTCTCTAGACGAACGATTGACCCTTTCGGCTTCGGTAGAACAGGAGCGTCGCTCTCTCCCCAGCGGGGCTCCAGGAGAAGAGGGCTGGGGTGAGGGGAGGTAAGACCCCTCACCCCACCCTCCCTCCTTCACGGGAGCCGCTTGGAGGAGGAATCGACGTAGCGATGCGACGCGGATCGTTCGCGCCGACGCGGGACGCGGGAGCGATGCTTCGGGCGACCTCCCGGCCTCACGCGCTATTTCCAGACCCGGCGGTCATCTACCCTCTTTGCGTCTTCAAGGATGCTCCCGGGAGGGACGATGCGCACCTCACCGCGTATCTTCACCGCTTCACGCAAGGCATTCGCGAGCCGCTCCGCGAGCGTAGCCTCGTCGTCGGCGGGCACCGCCAGCTCGACAGCGTAGGCGAGGTGGTCCTGGTGCTTCTCGCGGGTCACGACCGCCTGGAATCGCTTCACCTCGGGGAAGCGCTTCATGACGGCAGCGATCTCGGCGCCGCGCACGAACATCCCCTTCACCTTCAGCGCGTCCCCGATCCGCCCGAGGAGGCCAGCCATCTTGGGCGCGGTCCTGCTGCAGGGGCACGGCAGGTCCGGCACGAAAGCCGAGATGTCACCCGTGGCGAGGCGGAGGAGCGGGTAAGCATCGTCGAACAACGTCACGACCACCTCGCCCGGCTGTCCCGGTCCGGCGGCTCGGCCCGTCTCCAGATCGAGCACCTCCACTATGCACTCGGGATGCGTGTGCCAGCCGTCCTTCTCCGGGCATTCGTAGGCGACGCAGCCCAGGTCTGCCGTGCCGTACCCCTGCAGGACGCGGATCCCGAAGTCCGCTTCCAGCTCGGCGCGCAGCGTCTCGGGCAGCATCTCGGCGACGACGAAGGCGGTCTCGAACTGGAGCGGCGTCCCGAGCTCCCGTGCCCGCGAGACGAGCGCGTGCAGGAAGCTGGGCGTCCCGAGGTACGCTGTCGCCTTGAGATGGGCCGCCACCTTGACCTGGAGGTCGGTCTGCCCGACGCCCGCAGGGACGACGACGCAGCCGTGGCTCCGCGCCGCGGCGTCGAGCATGAAGCCGAGCGGCGTCAGATGGTAGGAGGCGGAGTTGTGCGCGATCTCGCCGCGGCGGAAGCCCGCCGCCGCCAGGGCGTGGCGGAAGCGCCAGAAGTCCTCGCCCTCGCCCTGCGGGTCGAAGATGGGTCCCGGCGACATGAAGATGCGCGCGAGCCGCTCGATCGGGACCCCCAGCAGACCGCCCAGGGGCGCGTCCTCGGCCTGCATGGCCGGGAGCGCATCCTTGCGCGTGACCGGGAGCCGCTCCAGATCCTCGAGCCCCCGCACGTCCTCCGGTGACACGCCCGCGGCGTCGAGCGCGCGCCGGACCCGCGGCGCGTGCTGGTGGGCATGCGCGACGGCGGCGCGAAGACGCGCTCCGAGCCGCACCTGCCGGACCTCGTCCGCCTCCAGCTCCAGCCCGAAATCGAGGATGGCGGTCCTTCGCAGCGTGGGCATGGTCGTGTTCTCCAATAACGACGCATCAGACCTCAAGACCTGTCGAAAAATCAGCCGCGGTCGCAGGGGCCCGGGTGGGGCCCCGACGGCTCTGCCGGCGGGGCGGGGGCGGCCTTCGCCCCCGGCTACTCAGGCCTCAGGCCTCAGGCCAACCTGATAAGCACATTCCGTCACCGCGACGTCGAAAGCTGTCTGAGCCGAAGCGAGTGCACGTCGGAGACGCGGAATCGATCGTCGAGTAGCCTGTTTTGCCCAAAGGCCCGAGGTCCCGCAACTACGACAGCCAGCGCTTGCGCCGCTTGTAGAACTTGAGGTTGCGATAGCTCCTCTTCTCGCCGCCCGCTCCGCCTGAAAGGTAGAACTCCTTGACGTCGTCGTTGGCAAGGAGCTTCTGCGGCTCTCCGTCGAGGACGATCCGGCCGCCCTCCATGATGTATCCGTAGTCGGCGATGGAGAGCGCCATGTTCGCGTTCTGCTCCACGAGCAGCAAGGTGGTCTTCTCCTGCTCCTGGCTGGCCTTCAGGATGCGGAAGATCTCATGCACGAGCAGCGGCGCGAGCCCGAGCGAGGGCTCGTCGAGCAGGATGAGCTTGGGGCGGGCCATGAGCGCCCGGCTGATGGCGAGCATCTGCTGCTCGCCGCCCGAGAGATAGCCGGCGAGCTTCTTGCGCCGCTCCTTCAGGCGCGGGAAGTAGTCGAAGCAGAGCGCGTGGTCGCGGGCGAGGCCCGCCCGGTCGCCGCGGATGTAGCCACCCATGGTGATGTTCTCGTCGACGGTGAGGTCCTCGAACACGCGACGCCCCTCCATCACCTGGAACACGCCGCGGCGGACGATCTCCTCGGGGGGGAGCCGGTCGATGCGCTCCCCCTCGAACTCGATGCTCCCGTCCGTCACCTCGCCGTCCTCGGCGTGCAAGAGGCCCGAGATGGCCTTGAGGGTGGTGCTCTTCCCCGCTCCGTTCGACCCGAGGAGCGCGACGATGCTCCCGCGCCGGACGTCGAGCGAGAAGCCCTTCAGGACCAGGATGACGTCGTCGTAGACGACCTCGGCGTTCTTCACTTTCAGCATCGATTTGCTCACGAGAGCGGGGGACAAGCCCCCGCCCTGGATCACAGTCCGAGCCACTCCTGCTTGCGGGGCTGCTCCTGGTCGCCGAGCTTCACGATCTTGCCGCCCTGGATCTGGTACAGGCTCACCTTGGTGGTGGGCCGGTGGTCGGCGGAAGTGTAGGTGACCGGCGCGGCCAGCCCACCGACGTCGAAGTCCTTCAGTGTCTCCAGCGCCGCCTTGATGCCCTCGCCCGTGAGCGCCTTCGCCTTGTCGGCCCGCTTCAGGCCCTCCGACCAGACCATCACGTACGACCAGCCGCGCACGTAGTTCGTGTCGTGCTTGTCGCCGGGGTGATTCTTCTTGTGGAACTCGACCACCTTCGCCATCCCCGGCACGCCCTCGCCGAAAGGCGGGTTGAGCATGGCGGCGACGACGCCGTCGGCCGCGTCCCTGGCCACGGCGATGAGGTTCTCTCCGAAGCCCCAGGTGTTGCTGCCCCACTTGGTGGCGAGTCCGAGCTTCTTGGCGTCGCGCAGCACGACCGAGAAGTTCGTCACAGTCACCTGCGTGAAGGCGTAGTCGGCGCCCTTCTGCTTCATGTCGAGGAGCTGGCTCGTCGCATCCTGCACGATCCCCGGCAGGACCTCCTCCGCCACCAGGTCGATGCCGATCTCCTTGCAGAAGCGGCGGCCCGCCTCGATGGGCGACTTGCCGTAGGCGTTGTCGCCGTAGAAGAAGGCCACCCTGGGGTTGCGGCTCTTGTCCTTCCAGTCCTCCTTCACCCAGAAGAGCCAGGCGCGCAGCACGTCGGAGTAGGACGGTCCGACGAAGAAGTTGTAGGGCGTCTTGGCGGGGTCGGTGAGGTGCGCCGAGAAGGAGGCCGAGAAGTACGGCACCTTGTCGGCCGCCACCACGGCCTTGAGCGCCTCGGTGTCGCCCGTGCCCCAGCCGTTGATGAGGATGACCTTCTCCGTCCCGGTGAGCCGCTTGTAGGTCGCGTTCGCCTCCGGGATCTTGTAGCCGTAGTCCGAGTCGACGAGCCGGATCTTCTTGCCGTTGACGCCGCCGTTTTCATTCACCCACTGTACGGCATCCCGGACTCCCTGGGCGTAGGGCTTGCCCACGTCGGCGGTGATGCCGGTGAGGTCGAAGATGCCGCCGACCTTGATCTCCTGCGCGAGGGCGAGCGCCGGGGCGAGCAGGACCGCCGCGAGCGTGAGTTGGAGCCGTTGCATCCGGGACATGAGGGCGCCTCCTTGCGTAGGGCGGGGGCTCGTCCCCCGCCGTGGGTGCATTTGCTCTCAATACGAGAACGGGTACAGCTTCCAGTACGCCTTGATGAGCCGCCAGCGCGCCGCCAGGCCGTCGGGCTCGAACACGAGGAAGAGGACGATGACGAGCCCGAAGAGACCCGTCCTGAGCGGCGCGAACAGATCGGTGAGGCCGGGGAACTGGGCCGAGAGCTCCCCGGTGGCGAGGCGCAGGACCTCGGGGAGGAGCGTGATGAAGGCGGCCCCGAAGATCGAACCCTGCACGCTGCCGAGCCCGCCGATGATGATCATGCCGAGCTGGTCGATGGCGAGCGTGATGGGGAAGTTCTCGGGGCTGATGATGCGGGCCTGGTAGGCGACGAGCGCGCCCGCGACGCCCACGTAGAACGAGGAAACCCCGAAGGAGAGGAGCTTGTAGCGGAACACCCGCACGCCGATGACCTCGGCGGAGATGTCCTGGTCGCGGATGGCGACGAAGGCCTTGCCGACGCGCGTGCGGAAGAGGTTCTTCGCGAAGAGCGCGAGGAAGGCCGCGAGCGGCACGACGAGGTAGAAGAGCTTGGCGTCGGTGTCGAGGGCGAGGGGGCCCAGGCGCGCGGCGGGGACCGAGATCCCGTTCACGCCTCCGGTGACGGAGTCCCAGTGGTTCGCGACGAACTCCACGATGAAGTGGGCGGCGAGCGTCGCCATGGCGAGGTAGAGGCCCTTGAGGCGGAGCGAGGGCACGCCGAAGACCATCCCCACGAGCGCGGTGAGCGCGCCGGCGAGCGGTATGGTGGCGACGAAGGGCAGCCCGGCCGATCCTGCCATCGCGGCCGTGGCGTAGGCACCCACTGCCAGGAAGGCCGCGTTCCCGAGGGAGATCTGGCCGGTGAAGCCGGTGAGGATGTTGAGCCCCACCGCCGCGATCGAGGCGATGGCGACGCGGTTCAGCACGTCGAGCCAGTACGTGGAAGCGACGGCCGGCACCGCGGCCAGTGCCACGAGGAACCCCACCGTCGCCCAGCGCGAGATGGGCGTCTCGAAGATGGCCGCGTCGGCCGCGTAGGTCGTCCTGAAGTCTCCGCAGCGCACTATTCACCCTCGGTAGCGGGGACGAGCCCCGCCCTACACCCGTTCGATCTTCACCTTCCCGAACAACCCGTAAGGTTTCACCATGAGGATAAGCACCAGCACGACGAACGGGGCGACCTCCTTCACGCCGCCCCCGAAGACGGGGTCCAGGTAGCCGCCCGAGAGGTTCTCCAGGACACCGATGGTGAGGCCGCCCACGATCGCGCCGAGGACGCTGTCGAGGCCGCCCAGGATGGCGACCGGCACGACCTTCAGTCCGAAGAAGGCGAGCGATCCGTCGACGCTGCCGCGCACCGCGCCGAGGAGGACGCCCCCCACGGCGGACACGACCGCCGCGATGCTCCAGGTGAGCGCGAACATGCGCTTCACGGAGATGCCCATCGAGAGCGCGGTCTGCTGCGAGAAGGCGACGGCGCGCATGGCGATGCCCTCCCGCGTGTACTTGAAGAAGATGGTGAAGAGGATGAGCAGGACGGATACGCACGCCACGCTCCACAGATAGCCCTGCGACACGGGGAATGGCCCGAAATGGATGGGCTCGCTGGGAAAGACCTGCGGGAAGGGTCTCGTGTCCGTCCCCCAGACGCACTGCACGACCGCCTTCAGGATCGCGGAGAGCCCCAGGGTCACCATGATGACGGAGATGACGGGCTCGCCGATCATCGGCCGCAGCACGACGCGCTCGAGGAAGATCCCGAGCGCGACCGAGAAGGCGAGCGTGAGCAGGAAGGCGGCCGCGAACGGCACGCGCCCCGTGTCCAGGATGGCGAGGCACACGTACGCGCCCAGCATGAGGAACTCGCCCTGCGCGAAGTTGAGGACGGAGGAGGCCTTGTAGATGACGACGAAGCCCAGCGCGACGAGCGCGTAGATGCTCCCCACCACCAGGCCATTCATGACGAGCTGGGCGAAGAACATCAGGCCACCTCGCGCTCCATCTGGCGCACCGGCAGGCGCGCCTGGATGCGGGCCGTCTTTCCGTCCTGGAAGCGGATGGTGGTGTCGATGTCCACGGCGTCCCGCTCGCCGTAGACCGCGGCGATGACGTCGCGGTAGCGCTCCTCCACGACGCCGCGCCGCACCTTGCGCGTGCGCGTCAGCTCCTCGTCGTCGGCGTCGAGCTCCTTGTACAGGAGCACGAACTTGCGCAGGCGCGCCGCCGCCGGGAGCGTCTCGTTCACCTTGGACACCTCGCGCTCGAGGAGGTCGTACACCTCCGGTTTCGAGGAGAGATCGGTGTAAGTGGTGTAGGCGATCTTCTGCCGCTCGGCCCACTTCCCCACGATACCCATGTCGATGCAGAGGAGCGCCGACAGGTACGGCCGCGATTGTCCGCCGATGACGACGGCCTCCTTCACGTAGGGCGAGAACTTGAGCCTGTTCTCGATGAACTGCGGCGAGTACCGCGTCCCGTCGGCGAGCCGAAGCACGTCCTTCAAGCGGTCGATCACGACGAGGTGCCCGTCCTCGGTGATGTGGCCGGCGTCGCCGGAGTGGAGCCACCCGTCGCGCAGGGCCTCGACGGTGGCTGCCTCGTTCTTGTAGTAGCCGAGGAACACGGAGCCGCTGCGCGAGAGGATCTCGCCCCCCTCGGAGATGCGGAGCTCGGTGCCAGGGATGGGCTGGCCGACGGTGTGAAACTGGATGTCGCCCTGGCGGTGGATGCAAGAGATGCCGGCGATCTCGGTCTGGCCGTAGATCTGCTTCAGCGGCACGCCCATGGCGTGGAAGAAGCGGAACACGTCGGGCCCGAGCGCCGCGCCGCCGGTGGATGCGCTGCGGACGCGCGAGAGGCCGAGGCGGTCCTTGAGCGCCCTGAAGAGGAGCGCATGGCCGAGCCCGTGGAGCACGCGCCAATGGAGCGGCACCGGTTTCCTCGCGAAGCGCAGGTCGGCCACGCGCTCGCCGAGGGGCATGCAGCGCCCGTACAGGAAGCGCTTGAACGGGGTCGTGTCCATGATGCGCACCTGCACCGAGGAGGTGAGGCCCTCCCACACGCGCGGCGGCGCGAAGATGACGTGCGGGCCGATCTCGCGGATGTTCTCCAGGACCGTCTCGGGCTCCTCCGGAAAGTTGACCGTGAACCCGAGCGCGAGCGCGGAGGAGAGCGACATCATCTGCTCACCGATCCAGGCCAGGGGGAGGAAGGACACGAACTCGTCCGCCTCGCGCTTGGGATCCACCTCGTGCAGCGCGAGCGCCATCTCGAGCAGGTTCCGGAACGAGAGCATGGCTCCTTTCGGAAAGCCAGTCGTGCCCGACGTGTAGGAGATGATGGCGAGATCGTCTGCCCTGCCCTGCCGCACCGCCTCCTCGAACCGGCGGGGCTCGGAGGCCTGGAGCGTGCGCCCGAGCTCGCGCACCTTCTCGAAGGGGATGAGGACGGGATGCCGGTACCTCCGCAGCCCGCGCGGATCGGCGTAGATGACGTGCCGGACCTTGGGGAGCCGGTCCAGCATGTCGAGGATCTTGTCGACCTGCTCCTGGTCCTCGGCCACCACCACGCTCGCGTCGCAGTGGTCGATCACGTACGCCACCTCGCTCAGGTTGGAGTCCTGGTAGAGGCCGACCGAGGCGCCGCCCGCCGCCTGGGCCGCGACCTCGGCCATCACCCACTCCGGGCGGTTGTCTCCGATGATGGCGACCTTGTCTCCTCGCCGGACGCCGAGCGAGGTGAGCCCGAGGGAGAACTCGCGAACGGCGTCGAGGTACGCCCGCCAGCTCACTGGACGCCAGATCCCGAATTTCTTTTCGCGCAGCGCGGTACGTTCTCCGAACCGGCGGGTGTTGCGCAGGAGCAGCTTGGGGAAGGTCTCGTCCCCGCCCAGCTGTTCGAGGGTGCTCACTCGCCCGTCCCCTCTAGCGGGCCGAAGTGCTCGCCCAGATAGGCGCGCTGCACGTCTTGGCTCTTGCGCACCTCGTCGGGGGGGCCCTCCGCGATCCGCTCGCCGAAATCGAGGACGGTGACGCGGTGCGCGAGATCCATCACCACGCCCATGTCGTGCTCGATCATGACCACCGTGGTGCCCCGTTCCTCGTTCGCCTCGACGACGAAGCGCGCCATGTCCTCCTTCTCCTCGGCGTTCATCCCCGCCATGGGCTCGTCGAGGAGCAGGAGCTTGGGCTCGAGGGCGAGCGCGCGCGCCAGCTCGACGCGCTTCTGCAGGCCGTAGGAGAGCGTGCCCACCACCTTCTTGCGGACGTGCTGGATCTCCAGGAAGTCGACGATGCCCTCGATCACGACGCGGTGCGCGGTCTCCTCGCGCTGGCCCCTGCCCCAGTAGAACCCGCCGGCGAGCACGCCCGCGCGCTGGTGCACGTGGCGGCCGACCAGGAGGTTGTCGAGCACCGTCATCCCCTTGAAGAGCGCGATGTTCTGGAAGGTGCGCGCGATGCCCAGGCGCGCCCGGAGAGCCGGCGAGAGGGCCGTGATCTCACGCCCGTCGAAGGCGATGCGTCCCCGCTGCGGGCGGTACACGCCGCTGACGCAGTTGAGCATGCTCGTCTTGCCGGCGCCGTTGGGACCGATGATGGCGTAGATCGAGCCCTGCTCGACCGCGAAGCTCACGTCAGCGAGCGCCGTGAGACCCCGGAAGTGCAGCGTGACGTTTCGCACGTCGAGCAGAGCCATGAGGCTGCCGTCTCCGGCCGCAGGCGGTTGGAGAATGCGATGTTCCGGGAAGCGCCACGAGCTTACGGGTCCGTGTCAGACCGCCGCAACGGGGGACCCGCGAGGGACGTCCACGGTCAGTTCACGGCCGGACGATGACCGACGATCGCTTCAGCCCGGGGGGGCGGGGGCCGCCTGCGCCCCCGGCGACTCAAGACCTGTCGAAAAACCCCTTTGCTTCTTAGCCAGGGTGGGGCCCCGACGGCTCTGCCGGCGGGGCGGGGCGGCGCGAGCCCAGGACACTCAGAGTCCAGGCCGCTCGGCGTCGTGCGCGTGAGCGATGGCGCGCCGAACCTCGGGATCGAGCTTGGCGAGATCGACGATCACCTTCCCGTCGTGGACGGAGCGGACTGCCGCCAGCGGAACCAGCTGCTCCCCGTGGTTCTCGAGATAGATGACGATCTCCGGCCGGCCCGCCGGTCGGACTTCACGTACGGCGCCGATCTCCTCACCGCCGCCCTCCGTGAAGACCTGGTAACCCGCTTCGACACGCTGCGCCATGGGAGCCTCGAACTCGCGGCGAAGAGCCGCGCCTTCGCGTGAGTTAGAGAGCGGCGCCGGGAGCGCTGGTCTCGGATGGGCCAGTCCGAGTCACTCCTCCTGGCGGCCGCATGCAGGACCACCTATCCCGAACGCATGCGCGGACTCGATCAAACTCCCTGGGCGTACGACGCGATGATGACGCTCGCGGAGTGGACCGGCCTGTCACGTTGGCGCCGCTGGCTGACAGCAGGCGCGCGGGGAAGGACCCTCGAGGTGGGCTGTGGAACCGGCCGCAACCTGCCCCTCTTTCCGACGGGCGTGCGCGCGGTCGGCGTCGACCCCGGCTGGGAGAACCTCGAGCGTGCCCGGCGCCGCGCGCCTGCCGTGCCGCTCGTCCGCGCGAGCGCGGAGGCCCTGCCCTTCAGGGACGCCGCCTTCGACACGGTGGTCGCGAGCCTCGTCTTCTGTTCGGTCCCGGACCCGATGCAAGGGCTCGCCGAGGTGAAGCGGGTCCTCGCCCAGGGCGGCGGGCTGCGCATGATGGAGCACGTGCGCTCCACGAGGCCGCTCGCGGCGCGCGTCCAGGACCTCGTCCAGCCAGCCTGGACCTGGGTCGCCGGCGGTTGCCATCCGAACCGCGACACCGAACGCAACGTGGAGGCCGCCGGCTTCCGCATCGAGGAGGAGGGCCGGCGCGCGAGCAGGAACCTGCGCCGGTTCCAGGCCGCGCCGCGGTGAGGTCAGGCGCGGGTGAGCTCGCGGTGGCGGTAGCATCCGACGAGGTGGTCGTTCACCATCCCCGCGGATTGCATGAAGGCATAGCAGATGGTCGGCCCCACGAAGGCGAAGCCGTGGCCGCGCAAAGCCTTGGAGAGCGCACGGCTCTGCTCGGTCTCGGCGGGCACCTCGGCGCGCGCGCCGAAGCGGTTCACGATGGTGGCTCCGCCCACGAAGCTCCAGGTGAACTTCGCGAACGGTTGCCCGTCGTCGCGGAGGCGCAGTAGAGCGCGCGCGTTCGCGACCGCGCCCTCGATCTTGCCACGGTGACGGACGATCCCGGCGTCCGCGAGCAGCTTGCCCACGCGGGCCGGACCGAAGCACGCCATCCGCTCGGGGTCGAAGCCGTCAAAGGCGCGCCGGAAGGCTTCGCGCTTGCGGAGGATCGTGATCCAGGAGAGCCCCGCCTGGAAGCCCTCGAGCACGAGCAGCTCGAACAGCGCGCGATCTTCGCGGAGCGGAACGCCCCACTCCCCGTCGTGGTAGGCGAGGTAGAGCGGGTCGTCTCCCGGCCACCAGCAGCGCTTGCGTCCGTCGATCGAGCTCATGCGCGAACGCCCTTCCGTCCTCACGCGACGAGGACGGTGCCCACGCTTCCCGGCTCGAGCACTGCCCTGCGAAGGTCGCCTGCCCCGAGCTTCCCGACGATGACGACCGAGCGCGCGCCGCCGGCCAGGACCCTGAAGCTCTCCTCGAGCTTCGGAATCATGCCGCCCGAGATCGATCCGTCCGCCACGCCGCGCTCGAACTCGGTCCGCGTCATCCGGGGAACCCGGCTCGCCGGGTCACTCACCTGACGCAGGACGCCCGGGGTGGAGGTGACGAGGACCAGCGCGTCGGCACGGAGGGCCCCGGAGAGCTGGCTCGCCACCGTGTCGCCGTTGATGTTGAGCGCCTGGCCCTCGGCGCTCATCCCCAGGCACGCCAGCACCGGCACGTAACGGCGTTCCCAGAGGTCGCCGAGGAGGCCCAGGTTGAAACCGATCACGTCGCCTACCAGTCCGAGGTCGACCGGCTCGGGACCCGCGCCCGTCAGAGCGCGCGGCGGGCGGCGGCGCGCCTGGATGACGTGCCCGCTCGCGCCGTGCAGACCCACCGGCATGACGCCGCCGGCGAGGAGGCGAGCGCAGCAGTCCACGTTCACCTGGCCGGCCACCACGAACTTCATGACCTCGAGCGTCGCCTCGTCCGTGAACCTCTTGCCGGAGATGATGCGCGGCTCCTGGCCGAGCGTCTTCTGGAGGGCGGAGGCCTGCGGCCCGCCTCCGTGGACGATGGTCACCCGGTGCCATTCCTCCACCAGCTCGCGTACGTCCCTCGCGATGGCGTCCATCGCGGGCGAGGCGACCACGTCGCCCCCGAGCTTCACGACGATGTTCATCATGGCGGCCACGGTCCCGGGTCCTCGAGCGACGCCCTCTCCGGCAGCCCCAGGACGAGGTTCATGTTCTGGATGGCTTGCCCGGCGCCACCCTTCACGAGGTTGTCCGTCGCTCCGAACAGCGCGGCGGTGCGGCGGCCTTTCACGGACGGTCCCATGGCGACCCCCACCTCGGCGAAGTTGGAGCCCGATACGGCGGCCACCTCGGGGAGGCGCTTTCTCGGGACGCGCACGAAGGGCTCCCCGGCGTAGGCCTCCTGGTAGAGGGCGCGAAGCCGCTCTTCGTTCCAGGCGTCCGGCAGGTCCACGAAGCAGGTCGCGAGGATCCCGCGCGTGAGCGGCGCCGAGACCGGGACGAAGCGCAGCGTCAGGTCGCGCGCGCCCGCCTGGGAGAGGGTCTGCTCGATCTCCGGGATGTGCTGGTGCTCGAAGGGCTTGTAGGTGCGCAGGTTGCCGGCGCGCACTGGGTGGTGCGTGGCGGCCGAGGGCGCCACGCCCGAGCCAGAGCTCCCCGTGATTCCCTGCACGGGCACGACACCCTCGAGCAGGCCAGCCCGCGCGAGCGGCAGGAGCGCCAGCTCGACGGTGGTCGCGAAGCAACCCGGCGCGGCCACGCAGCGCGCGGTGCGGATGCGCTCGCGGTTCAGCTCGGGCAGCCCGTAGACGAACTGCGCGAGGAGCTCCGGGTGCGGGTGCCGCTGTCCGTAGTAGCGCTCGTAGGCGCCCGGATCCTGGAGCCGGAAGTCGCCGCTCATGTCGACAACCTTCGGACCCAATCGTCGCGATGCGAGCGCAGGGGCGGCCGGATGCTGCCCCGGAGCGAGCGGGGGGGCCGGGGGGGCCTCGCTCCCCAAGGCCAAAAGTATCTCCGGCATCTTGTGGGACGAGACCTTGTGGGGAAGGCCGAGCAGGACGACGTCCATCCCCACGGCGGCCTCAGCCGGGCTGATACCCTCGAAGACCAGGTCGGTCACGCCCTCGAGGGATGGGTGCGCCGCCCCGAGCGGTTCGCCCACGTAATCCACCGACGCGACCCGCACCAGCTCGACCTCGGGATGGATGAGGAGGCGCCGGATCATCTCCACGCCGCCATACCCTGAGCCGCCGATGACGGAGGCCAGGTAGCGCTTGCCCGCGGCCATGATGTCCCTTTATACCGCGAGGGCCGGAGAAAGAGGGGCAGGCATGTTCCAGGATCGCGTCGCGATCGGGCTCTCGTGGCTGGTGGGGCAGCGCCTCGCCATGCAGCGGCTGCTCGAGCGGCTCGTCCGCCAGAGCTCCTTCACCACGGATGCTCACGGCGTGAACGCCGTCGTCTCCATCATCGACGCGGAGCTGACGCGCATCGGACTCAAGGTCACGCGCATACCCTCCACGCGGTTCGGAGATCACCTGTACTTCGAGAGCACGGCCAAGGAGGAGCCGGTCTTCCTCATCGGGCACACCGACACCGTCTTTCCGCACCGGACCTTCGACGGGTTCGAGGTACAGGGCGATTTTGCGCGCGGGCCGGGCGTCTTCGACATGAAGGGTGGCCTCGTGGTCGGCGTGTTCGCGCTCGAGGCGCTCGCCCGCGTGGCGTTGCTCCGGCACATCGCGGTGCGCGGCTTGTTCGTCTCCGACGAGGAGGTCGGCTCGCCTGACTCGCAGCCGCACCTGCGCGCGCGGGCCGCCGGCTCGTCCTGCGCGCTGGGCCTCGAGGCGGGGCGCGCCGGCGACACCATCGTGACGCAGCGCAAGGGAGTGGCGTCTCTGCAGGTGGAGGCGCACGGGGTCGGCGCGCACGCCGGCAACGAGCACGCGAAGGGCCGGAACGCCATCTGGGCCCTGGCCCGCTTCGTCGACCGCGCGCAGTGCCTCACCGACTACGGCCGCGGCGTGACCGTGAACGTGGGTGTTTTCCAGGGCGGCACCACCAAGAACACCGTGCCCGAACAGGCCCGGGCCGAAGTGGACCTGCGCTACGCGACGGAGCAGGAGGGAGAGGCCGCGTACCGCGCGATAGAGGCAGCGGCGCGGGAAGCAGCGGTGGAGGGAACGCAGATCCGGCTCGTGCGGAGCGCCTGGCGCCCGCCGATGTCGCGCAGCGAGGTCTCGGCGGCGCTGGCGCGCGAGTACGGCCGCTGTCAGGCCCAGTGCGGGCTCGGCACCGGCGAGGCGCCGCTCTCGGGCGGCGGTTCCGACGCGTGCACCACCAGCGCCATCGGGATCCCGACCATCGACGGCCTCGGTCCGCGTGGCTCCGGTTTCCACACCACCGAGGAGCGCGTGGACCTCGCCTCCCTCGTGCCGAAGGCGACCGCGCTGGCGCGATTCCTGGGGGAGAGGACGGTTTGAAGAGGCCGGCTCAACGGCGCCAGCAGGCGAGTACATCGTGGCCGGCGGCCGCGCGCGCGGCTGCGTCGCCGTCCTGGTAGCGAGCGATGGTGAAGCGCGGACCTTCCGCCGGCGCCTGCTCGAACGAGGGATCGATCGGTATCCATCGCCCTCGCACCAATAGCTCAGCCCACTCGTGCCAGACGAGAGCGCGCCCGTCGAAAGCGATACCCAGGACGTGGCGGCCGCGCAGGCCCTCCCTCCCGGCGAGCTCGAGGTAGCGCGAGGTCCGCTCCCGGCAGCTCGCACCCGCCGGGAACGCGCGCGGCACCTCGGCGGGCGCCGGAGGAGGAGCCTGGTCTCGCGGGACTCCGCACAGCCGCGCCGTCCTCGGCGGCGGCACGACGGTACCGAAGAGGACCGGCGCCCGGGTAGGGAGCGCAGCGCCGGGATCGGCCACGAAACGCGTGGCCTGGACCGGAACGAGGACCTCCGTGGGCGCCTCCCCGGCCGCGCAGCGGAAGCGGATTGCCTCTCCCAGCACGTCGCCCTCGAGCCAGGCGCCGCTTCGCCGCGCGCAGGCCGTCCCCTCCCGCCCGCTCTCCTCGTCGCGCACCGGGAGGCAGCGCCGCTCGCCCTCGGCAGCGCCCGCGAGGAGCAGCTCCGCG